>NZ_JBSFDB010000015.1:0-234293 GCF_053593695.1 Streptomyces sp. NPDC002144 | reverse complement strand
GGCGGATCTTCCGCAAAGCCCGGTGCAGCCCGAACCGACTGTCGTCAATCGCAGCCGCCATCCTCACCCTGGAGAGGCACCGCTGAAAAGGCTCAGTAGGCAACCAGGCAATCTTCAGGGATGTAGCGGACAGTGTTCAGGCAGTCGGCGACCTTCACGTGGATCGAAGATCGCCCCAGGTTGAACGCCTCGGCAGACTTACTGCGGGCTGGCTTCACCCCCGCCGAGCTCGCGGTTTCCCAGGGATAAGACTGTCCTGGGGGATGCCTGTGGGGAGCCGCCGCTCGCGACCAGTGACGCACCTCGTGGGCACGAGGCGCCGAGGATCATGATTCACCGCCCGTCCCTTAACCGCGATCGCACCCTCCGCTACATCCGCAGGGCAGGAGCGCTCCACCCGTCGAAGGAACCAGGCGCAGCCCCACGGAATGCCAGTAACGACGCGTGGAACACGCCGACCCCGGCGCTTTCCACCCGCAGGCCGCCGGCGCGTCAGCCCTTCGCAGACTCCGGTTGGCGTACCGCCATCGACACGACGAGGCCAGTCGTAAGCCTGTTAAGTCAACTCGGCTACAGCGCTGCCGTCGACAGGGCTCCCGGTCGCAGGGGCTGCGGACGGCAGGAAGCGGCCCATTCGCAGAGGTGCTCGCCAAGGTCGTCAGAGAGCTTCGCCAGGTAACCATCAGGGTTCTCCGCGGCGCTCCTTGCTGCACGATCTAGATCGTCGATCGTCACCATTTGCGAGCCGTGGACAAACTCTTTGTAGTGGAAGTCACGGAGACGCTGGATGATCTTCCCAATGAGCTTGCCGATGCATCCCCGCACTCGCTCATCGGGATCGTCTCGCCAGATGCCGTACAGGCGCACAGCAACCGAACGCAGCGCCCCCTCCTCTGCCGGGCTTGTCCTCGTCATCCTCACGAGTGCCTCGACGATGAGGAGCTTGGTTCTGGGGCTGAAGGAGGGGATCCAGCATCCGTCCACCGCACTCGGCCAGTGCAGGGACTGGCACGCGTCGAGCCGTTTGGCGTTTCGACACAGCAACTCCGCTGCGACGAGCTGGGCGCTGGGAGATGTTGCGCGCAGGGCGGCGTCGATCACCAAGATGGCCGTTTCTTCCGAGATCTGGCCCTCGTGCTCGTCGTCCGCCCACAAGTCCACAAGCAATGCCACGGCCAGATCGGCGTAGCCGAGCTTCGTGAGCGCGAGGAGTCCCGAGGCAAGGGCTGCTGGGTGGGCGGGCCTTGATTCGGTGGGGGAGACCAGCTGTCCCGCACGCATCGCAGCTTCCAGCCTGAGCTGACGAGACTGCTCTTCCTGCTCATGGGCCAATCGGCGTTCGGTCCGGTGGTTCAGGACATATCCGATCAGAGAGACCGATGCACCGACGAGGACCCCAACGAAGGTGAGGACGGCCGCAAGTCGAGAGGTACTCCCGCTTCCGAAGAATGGACCGAGCAGAAGCACCGCAGGCAAGACGGCCACAGTGGCAACGATGACGATCGAGGTCAGGACGAGCTTCCGACCCTCTCTACTCATGTGAGACCCCTCCTCCACTCCTCCACCAGTGTTCGACGCCACGCGGCTACATGATGACTCTGGCGGGAATGATGCGCCCACCGAACCGGATGCGCCATGCCCCGGGTTTGTCGTCGGCTCCTCGGGCGCACTGCCACTGCTCCCGGGCCAGCCGAGAGTCGGGGGTCCTCTCGCGGTTAGGAACGCATCGCTGCGATCAGGGCAGCGAGAGCACCGAGCAGGCCGGCCAAAGGCGTCGCCACAACCAGAAGCAGGCGAGCCCAGCGTGGGATGTCACCGTCCGTCTCGGAAGCGGAAGGGCCCTCAGAGCACATCGAGTCAGGTCTCCTATCGGTCTACAGGCATGTGCCAGCAGGATCGGCTGGCTAGTCCCGCCCCAAGCCATGGGGGAACAGGCGCCAGGCCTTGTGAGTTCGATGAAGCCTGTCCGTGACGGGAAAGGCGATCATTCCGGCCATATTCAGCAACACCCGGACGGACAAGATCCCTCTGACCTAGCCTTTTGCCAGCAACCTTGGACGGCACCAGACGGACGTGGACAGTGCCGGACACTCACGGACTGGAGCCCCTGATGGACTTGGCAGCCCACCTTCGACAGCTCCGAGAACTTGCAGGCACCCCATCTATTCGCACCATCGAGCGTCTAATAGCCCGACAGGGAAGGCAAGACGGGATGGCGCGATCCACGATTCAAGAAAAACTGACGGGGCGTAGTGCGCTGAAATTCCCTGAGATCCTATCTATTGTCGAGGCGCTGGCAGAACACGCCAGGCTCAAAGATGTCCCGCTACCCCAATCGGAAATCGATCAAATGGTATGGCGGGAAAGATTCGTAAGGAAATCAGAAAGGACCCATCACCCCACCCAACTGAGTAATCCCATCAACCTGTATCCAAAGAATAAAATCGAGTGGAACATAGAACCACTCAGACAAGCCCAAATGATCGACCTTGTGGCCATCGTCACCGAGTCGGAAGATAATTCAATCTCGACGTGGCTCCCCACGGTGCTGCGTGAAATGTATCGCGCCGAAATGGATTTCACTGACTATATAAAAACAGCATCGAAAGACAGTCCGCACGGATTGGCGCAGACGATTGCCGCACTTGAGGAAGAGTTTCCCAAGACCGAACCAGCGGGGTGGGCGGGCGGAACATGGGAAAACGACCTCACCGTAGGCCGCCTACTGCAGTTCGCGGCGGAGCTGCACGGCCCAACAGCGTCTCCGGCAGTCGCAGCAGCATTACGAAGGTCAGACCTCGGCACTAAAGTCGACGTCTATCTAGAAAATGTAGCTACATGGCATCTCGCCAAGGATATTGAAAGGGCTATCGACCATCTACGCGCGGCCGGGATGGAAAGGGACGCCAGAAAGCTGTTAGGTTACGTAGGCTCCCACCGCAGCAGCGATCGCGTGGTCGAAGTGGTAGTGCATTTTGAAAGCGCGAACAGGATCGCAGACAGGAATGTCATCCTCGGGGGTGTAGCCAATCATGATCTGCAACGCCTCGGATACGTTGTCCCTAGACTCCAAAAGGCATCGGCACCCGAAGATGTGCTTATGGAAGTGGCACGAGGCGTGCCTTACGGAAAGCACGTCGAATACGCTCAGCATCTCGAAGAAGCTGGCCTAGAAGAGTTCGCACACCTAGTACGGCTGGCGGCAGATGAGTTGCCGTTCTAGCTAGTTAGAATCAGCAGCACCCAAGCCACCTGCGAGGGATCCACACATTACAAGTTGTCGGATCAGAGTCCGGAGACGTCCGAGCGCGTCCGCATTGCAGATGAAGCCGCTGCTCAAAGGACGCCCTGAACTCCGGTGGATGACTGTGGACTGCACCAGATCGAACCGTCATTGAGACCACAATTGAGACCGTCACCGTGACGGTTGACGACGCCCTCGTCGACTCATCACGGGGTCAATCCGTGCTGTCGAAAGAACTGCTCCCATGCGGACTTACAACGCTGAGAAGCCGTTGTCTTTCCGAGAGTGACGGGTTCGTTTCCGCTGGTCAGGTGTAGGGGTGGTGTTTCGGCGGGAGGGACGGGGTGTCGTGTCGTCTCTTCGGCGGAGGTGCCGGAATGCCGTCGGTGTTGGGGTTGCTGGAGGAGCGTGAACGCGCCGCTCGGCAGCGGGTGGAGGCTCTCCGGGGCGAGCTGCGGGAAGCGGAGGCGGTGTGGGAGCGGTTCGTGATCGCCCGTGAGACGGTGGGCGAGGTTCTGGCGGAGCCCCGCGGAGGCGAGGACGTGGCGCCGGTCGAGGTGGCCGGCGAACGGCCGGTGCAGGTCAGGCAGGCGGTGCCCGGCTCAGTGGTGCCGCACTGGCAGGAAGGACTCGCGCCGGCGGTTCTCGCGCCGGACTACCGGCGGATCATGGACGTCCTGGGCGGCGAGAACGGGATGCGCGGGGAGGCGATGGACTGTCGTCAACTCGCGGCAGCGCTGGGGCTGGAGCCGGTTGCGGCGAAGGTCGAAGGAGTGCGGTCGAAAGCCAAGCGGCTGGCCGTGCGGGGCTGGCTGGCGGAGCAGCGGCCGGGGCTGTTCAGCGTGCCCGTCGGGCGAGGCGGCGGCTCATGACCATGCTCATCGCCCACGTGATCACCGCCTCCGAGGTGTCGGTGCGCATCTCGTAGTCGCGGGCCAGCCGGCGTGAGTGCATCAGCCATGCGAACGTGCGCTCCACCAGCCACCTCTTCGGCAGCACGGTGAAACCGCTGGTGTCGTCGCTGCGTTTGACCACAGTCAGCGCGATCCGCCAGGCGTCGCGGGCGACGTCGACCAGACGCCCGGTGTAGTCTCCGTCGGCCCACACCCGCGTGACGCGCCAGTGCCGTTTGCGCAGCCGGGCCAGGAGCGTCTGTCCCGCCTCCCGGTCGGTGACCGAGGCCGCGGTCACCATCACAGCCAGCAGCGGTCCGAGGGTGTCCACCACGATGTGCCGCTTGCGGCCGTTGACTTTCTTCCCGCCGTCGAAGCCCCGGCTGGAGGCAGGCACCGACGCGGCTGCCTTCACCGACTGCGCATCGATGATGCCGGCCGTCGGCTCCGCATCCCGGCCCGCAGCCATGCGGACCCGGTCGCGCAGACGGTCGTGGAACTCGGCGGTCAGACCCTTGTCCCGCCAGCGCCGGAAGAAGGCGTAGACGCGGTCCCACGCGGGGAAGTCCGCAGGCATCGCCCGCCAGGTGATGCCGCCCGCGACCAGGTAGCGCACCGCGTCGACCATCTGCCTGTGGCAATAGCTCTCCGGTTGCCCGCCGCGGCCCTCCAGCCAGCCGGGAACCGGCATCGCCTCGCGCACGACGGCCCACTCTGCGTCGCTCATGTCCGACGGATACTTCGGTCGCCTGTACGGCCGGTCCCCGGCGTTCCCGAACCGGTGAGCGAGGCAATCACACTCCAGGGCAACCGCGTTGGACGACAGCGACGCCGGCACGGAAGACTGCAGCACCAGGGGCCTCCTGTTGCTCGATTGGATTCGACACCCTCGAGCTGTGCGGGAGGCCCCGCTTTCATGCCCGGCCAACCAGAAGATCACCCGACCAAGTCGACGATCTCGAACTCACGCCCACCAAGATCGATAGAGCAACAGCCTCTCAGCCAAGATCAGGTGAGACAAGCCGCGCATTCCCATCCTCGATCAAATGAGGCTGTTCGAATACGAAAAGGACCCCTCTATCCTGCTCTTAAGCAGCTCAGAGGGGGGTCTCTCAGCGTGGCGGAGCCAGGAACTCGCCACGGTCACGTCGCTGCCCCGCACCTGCCCCGCGACTTCACTCGAGGGGCAGGTGTACTGCTCTGACCCGGCCTGGGAGGTCGGAAGCATCAGGGACTCCGGAAAGCCAGGACCTTATCTGCGCTAGTGGTTGGGCCGACCCCTCAAAGCCTCTCCGCACCGCTTCAGCGAACCAGGATTCCGCTTCCGACAACAGACCGCGGGCCGCCAGCAGGGCGCCAAGGTTGTGGGCTGCTTGGGGATGCCCGGCCTCGGCTGACTTTCGGCACCAGAATTCCGTCCGCTCCTGGTCGCCGTCTGCCGCGAAATAGGACGCACAGGCGAAGGCGGTTTCCGCGTCCCTGCGCTCTTCGAGCCACCAGTACTTCGCCTCCGCTTGGCCGTCACGCTCCTCGGACTGCAGCCGAGCCAGCACGAAGGCGAATTCGGGCAACTCATCCACGAGGTCGCGGAGTCGTTCTGTTACTTCCTCCGTGTCCCCGGATTCGATGAGCCAGGAAGCGAGTCGGATGGTCGCATCCTGGTGTCCTTCATTAGCCGCCTTGGTCCACCAGAAGACCGCCTCCTCCCTATTACCCCGTTTGAAAAGCAACGAACCAAGGTTGAAGGCCGAGGCCGAGACTGCGGGGGCAGCCACTCGCCACCAGTACTCCGCTTCGGAGGGCATCTTTTGCCAGTAGAAATATGTCCCCAGGTTGTGGGCTGCATCGACCCAACCGGCTTCAGCAGCCCACTGCAGGATGGTCTGGGCCACAGTGGACCTGCCCTGCAAACGGAGAAACTCAGCAAATGAGATGATCTCATTCGAGCCGTCTGGGTCGCAGATCAATTCGAGGAACAATGGCTTGGCTTCCCGGGAGCGTCCGTCGCAGACGAGCAAGTCGATCAGGTTGAGGTAGCCCATCGGGTCACCGACGTCCGCGGCCTGGCGAAGCGCGGTCTCGGCTCCGATGAGATCGCCCTCTTCGCGAAGGAGGACTCCGAGGTTGTTGAAAGACTCCAGGTGTCCAGCCTCGCCTGAGCGACGGTACCATTCCTTCGCTCCCTCATCGTCGCCCTCTTCTGAAAGCCGTACGGCGAGGTTGAACATGGCCACTTTATGGCCGCGCTCCGCTCCTTTGGCGTACCAGACTTTGCCCTCATCACGCTTGTCCTGTGTGCTGAGCAGCACGCCGAGTTGGTTGGCGGCTTCCGCGTTTTCGGCCTCGGCGGCGGCTCGCCACCATTTTTCAGCTTCGGTGACTTCGCCACGTTCATCGGCGGCGCGGCCCAGGATCTCCGCGGCCCGATCGTGGCCCTGTTCAGCGGCCCGCCGCAACCACAACTCGGCCTGGTCATCACCGCGCAGCCGGAGAAGATGTCCGTGCACGTACATCGCCTCGGGGTCTCCGGCCATGGCTCCTGCCTGCCACCACGGTTCCGCCTCCGATTCGTCGCCACGCACGTGTAGGAGAGTCGCCAGGATAGTGATCGCCTTGACGAATCCGCCCTCCGCCGCACGGCGCAGCCAAGCCTCGGCCTTCCCCTGATCTCCTTTGTTCCAATAATGAACGTAGAGATTGAAAGACGCGAGGACTAGGCCACCCTCCGCGGCCTCCCGCCACCACCTCTCGGCCTCTTCCTCTGCTCCCCGCATCTTCAAGAGGCCGGCAAGATTGAGTTGGGCGGGCGCAATACCCGCCTCGGCCACTGGGCGTAGCAGCGGCTCGATCTCGGCAGTATCCGCCCCCGCGATCATTCGTACCGTTGTGTAGTTAATGATCGCTTCCTCGTCGCCCGTCTCGACAAGGGGCCGCCATGCCTGCTCAGCGATCGCCCACTGCCCGCTGAACGTAGCGACCTGGGCGACGAGCGGGCGCGTGCCGCTGTCGGCATACTTCAGTGCGATGAGCCACACCGAGTCCGGTATATCTGGCGCCTCTACGTCGCGGGCCACCGCGTCGACCAGGTAATCGAAGGGCCTCTTACTGTCTTCTTCCTCACCCTCCATCAGCAGACTCGCGACACCGAAGCGGACCTGTGAGGCCCAGGCGAAGGCGTCGGCGTACGGCTCGGGGCGCAGAACAGCGCCGCCCAGGGTCTTGAGGTAGTCATGGTGCGCTTCCTGCAGCGCAGGCATCGGCAAGTCGCCGACCAAGCCGACTCGGGCCAGGTCCACGGCTGCTGCGACAAGTGCAGCGCCCCGTGGATGACCTCCCTTGGCAGTGGCTCTCGCCGCCCTGCGCCACTCGACAAGGAGCTCCGGCCCGGCTGCCAGGTACTCGGCGATGCCGTGGATGCCGTGACGGGCATAAGCCTCGTGCATGCGGTCATCATCCACTAGCGCTACGCGGGCGAGTTCGGCCTTGCTCCACAGCCGCCGCACGACGATGGGCTCCACCATGTTCAGAACCCGCAGTCCGCTGTCGGCCGTCATGCGGTTCGAGCCGCCGTCGCACGAGATTTCGTCAGCAGTCTCCCGCAGGGTGTCGTAACGCTCGTCCCTCAGAGTCGACAGCACCACTAGGCGGGACCTGATCAGCGACGTTAGCAAGGACGGTTCGAGGCCGCCCGGTCCCAAGTAGCGCTCGAGATCGTCGAGCCACAGGATGTGCCGGTCATAGGCACGCTCGTCGGGCGCCCGGCGCAGCAGCCGCAGATCGGCCTCCCGGGACGGGGCAAGGAGCAGATGCCTGGGAAGCACCTCTTTCACGGCTTCGAGGGCGGTGCGGCTCTTGCCGGCCGTCGAGTCCCCAGTGAGCAGCACAAAGCCACCCGACTCTGCCGCGATCCGCAGCTCGTCCCGCACTCGGTCGTCCACGTCGCGCAGGACGTAGGGCGGCAGCACCGAGCCGTCGGTTCCGCCCGCACGGGCACGATGCACACCAAGGCCAACTAGGTTGGCGTCAGCCACTGGCTGCCAGTTTCCCAGGGCCGTCGAATCCGCAGCGTCGGCGGCGTAGTGATGGTGGATCCCGCCAGTGAGGTAGGTGGCCGCGACCCCGCCACCAACTGCCAGGAGATGAGATTGCTCGGCGACTATTCGAGACGAGGGTACGTAGGCCCCTTCAAGCTGACTCATCCCCCCGGCGTGTTGGGAGGAAAACAACAGGGCTTGCGAATCACCAGTGTTGCCCGCAGGCTGGGGTTGATTCGTGGAGGCCGGTCCGCTCAGCCCTGGGACGGATCCGGCGCCTGAGGGCGCCCAACGTGTGCACCTCCGTGGATGACGCCCGCTGCGATCGAACCCTTCTCAGCGCGGATGTCCATATTGCCGCCCACAGCCAGGCCTCCCGCTCCGGCCAATGCCACGCCCTGGTTGGAGTGTTGGGCCAGCAAGCTACGCAGGTCCTCGGCGGCCTCCACACGTTCGCCGTGGTCCAGTCCCTCGAGCAAGGCCTCAAAACGGGCCTGCCAAGCCGACTCCTGCCGGATACGTAGCACCTCAGCCTGGTCCGTTTCCGCTGACTGAAGTTCACCGGCGGTCTGATCCAAACGTTCAAGTTCCGCCCGCTCGCGCTTTCCGTCGCCTCGACCGAACCAACGTGCCACCGCGGCACGCAACTCGGTCCACGCGTCTGTCCCCGCCGCCCGCACCACCGCAGCTCCGCCGGCCGCCGCCAACGCCATCAACGTTTGTTCCAGCATCCCCGCTTGCCCTCCTAAAGAGCGCTGACCTCGCTAGCAAGGTACGGCCCCGCACAGGCCCTGCGCAGCGTTATGGGAAAAACGCCCGATAGGCCGTGTGACTCAGCTCTCGTAATCGTCACCGGCCCAACCGCTGAGAGAGACCGCCTCCGAACAGCGGAAGCGCAGTTCGGAGGGTCTCTTCCCAGCGACCTTGGCCAGCGGGGATTCGGAAGGACGGTGCTGGGCCAGCAGGACGCCACTGACCCATTGGCGGTTGGCGGGCTTCACGTCTGCGCCCTGGAGCCGTCCGGCAAGCAGCGAGGCCCCGGAGTCCTTGGGAAGGTCGTCGGCTCCAGTAGCAGGAAAGCGGCGCTGGGGCCGCCAGCGGCGAGTGCGTTCAGGTGGCCGGTTAGTTCTGCGGATTCGTTGTGCAGGAACGCCGGGCCGCACACCTCAAGGTCCAGTTCGTCAGGGACCCAACTGTTGAGGTAGGCGACGTATCCGCCGACCTCGCGCCCTGGGTGGAGAACCTCTCGGTCCCCCACCATGAGCATTCTCGCTCCCATCGGATGCGCTGTGGCGAACGTCCACTGCTTAAAGCTCGACGACGACAGCGACGAGGTGGCCCTTCTGGCTTTACAGCGAAGTCGACTCCATAGAGATTCCGCGTCGGGCCGGACACTCGATCGCAGTGCCCGTACGCGTCTACGCGAAGGTTCTAGCGCAAGCCCAGAGCCGAGCCAACCACCAGATCTAGGCTAACCTGCGCGAATGGGACGGATCCTCGGGGGACGCGTGGGGGACACGCGCTGATCAGACCTGACACTCAGCTGGAATCAGGTGAGACAAGCCACGCATTTCAACCTCGCCTCGAATGACCGTGTTCGAATACAAAGAGACCCCCTCGCGCTGCGTTTCCGCAGTTCGGAGGGGGTCTCTCTCAGCGTGGCGGCGCCAGGATTCGAACCTGGGAAGGCTGAGCCGGCAGATTTACAGTCTGCTCCCTTTGGCCGCTCGGGCACACCGCCGGGGTTGCTGCCGTTCGAACCGCTTTTCGGCGGTGCTCTCTGGCAACGACGTAAACAATACCCGATGCCGAGGGGTGCTTCGCCACCCGATTGATCTGCGCTCGGAGGACCGTGGGTGGCTAGGCTTGAGCGGATGCTGCCCGGGCAACACGCCGGGCTCGGCGGTCACCCCCACGCCCGCCGATCCGCACCCCACACGCACCCCGATACAAGGAGCCACAGGACATGGCCGACTCCAGTTTCGACATCGTCTCGAAGGTCGAGCGGCAGGAGGTCGACAACGCCCTCAACCAGGCCGCCAAGGAGATCTCGCAGCGCTACGACTTCAAGGGCGTGGGAGCCTCGATCTCGTGGTCCGGTGACAAGATCCTCATGGAGGCGAACACCGAGGACCGGGTCAAGGCCGTCCTCGACGTCTTCCAGTCCAAGCTGATCAAGCGCGGGATCTCCCTGAAGGCGCTGGACGCGGGCGAGCCCCAGCTCTCGGGCAAGGAGTACAAGATCTTCGCGTCGATCGAGGAGGGCATCTCCCAGGAGAACGCGAAGAAGGTGGCGAAGATCATCCGCGATGAGGGCCCGAAGGGCGTGAAGGCCCAGGTCCAGGGTGACGAGCTGCGCGTCAGCTCCAAGAGCCGGGACGATCTGCAGGCCGTCATCGCCCTCCTGAAGGGCAAGGACTTCGACTTCGCGCTCCAGTTCGTGAACTACCGGTGACACCGGCGGAACCGTGATATCGGCGACATCAGGCAGTCGCTGACTCCTCGGCGTACGAGAAGGGTGGGCACCCGTCGGTGCCCACCCTTCTCCCCTGCTGGCTGCGGTCCGGGGGTGTACTCGGTGGTGCTCAGTCTCGCGAGTTGCCGAACAGGATGCGGTAGACGATCAGCAGGACCAGTGAGCCGCCAATCGCTGCTGCCCAGGTGGCTCCGTCGTAGAAGTTCTTGGAGATCGGATGGTCCAGCCAGCGGGCCGAGATCCAGCCGCCGATGAACGCGCCCGCGATGCCGATGAGCGTCGTTCCGATGAAGCCGCCCGGGTCGCGGCCCGGCAGCAGGAACTTGGCGATGGCCCCGGCCAACAGCCCCAGAATGATCCAGCTGATGATCGTCATGCCGTGAACCTGCCCTTCCGCACTGTGCTTGCACTGTCCGTACGGTGTGATTTCGGTGCGGACATGCTGTGCGCCGCGCGTCGTGCGTCCGTGGTGCGCGGGCCGGGGGCCGGTCGGTCCGTACGACCGGCTCGTCGCGCGCCTGTTCGTGCTCTGTTGGGATAGAGGACGTCAAGGCGGCACTCCTCGGTTGCGGCGATCAGTAGGGTGCCGGGCATGACGCATTCTGGCGCCACGTCCGAGCTACGGCGCACCCTGGGGGTCGGGGACGCCGTCGTCATCGGGCTCGGCTCGATGGTCGGGGCAGGCATCTTCGCCGCCCTCGGGCCGGCGGCACGCGCCGCCGGTTCGGGGCTGCTGGTCGGCCTGGCGGTCGCCGCCGTGGTCGCGTACTGCAACGCCACGTCCTCGGCGCGGCTGGCCGCGCTGTATCCGGCCTCCGGCGGCACCTACGTGTACGGGCGCGAGCGGCTCAGTGCCTTCTGGGGCTATCTCGCGGGCTGGTCGTTCGTCGTCGGGAAAACGGCCTCCTGTGCGGCGATGGCACTGACTGTGGGCGCGTACGTCTGGCCGGAGCAGACGCATGCCGTGGCGGTCGCCGCCGTGGTGGCGTTGACGGCAGTGAACTACGGCGGCATCCAGAAGTCTGCCTGGCTGACGCGGGCGATCGTGGCGGTGGTGCTGGCTGTCCTCGCGTCCGTGGTGGTCGTGTGCCTGGGGTCGGGGGCGTCCGAGGCCGGGCGGCTGAGCGTCGGGACGTCGGGCGGTGTGGGCGGGGTGATGCAGGCGGCCGGCCTGCTGTTCTTCGCGTTCGCGGGGTACGCCCGCATCGCGACCCTCGGTGAGGAGGTGCGGGATCCTGCGCGCACCATCCCCCGAGCCATCCCGGTGGCTCTGGGCATCGCGCTCGCGGTGTACGTGTGTGTGGCGGTGGCCGTCCTTTCGGTACTGGGTGCCGATGGTCTCGGGCGGGCGGGGGCTCCGCTGGCCGACGCGGTGCGGGCTGCCGGGGTGCCGGGGATGGTGCCGGTCGTGCGGGTGGGTGCGGCGGTGGCCGCGCTGGGTTCGCTGCTCGCCCTGATCCTGGGTGTCTCGCGGACGACGCTGGCCATGGCCCGCGACCGGTATCTGCCCGGCGCGCTGTCGGCCGTGCATCCGCGCTTCCAGGTGCCGCACCGGGCCGAACTGGCTGTCGGCGCGGTCGTCGCCGTCCTGGCCGCCACGGTGGACGTCCGGGGCGCGATCGGGTTCTCCTCCTTCGGTGTGCTGGCGTACTACGCCGTGGCCAACGCCTCCGCCTGGACCCTCGATCCGGTTCCGAAGGCGCGGCTGTTGCCGGCGGTGGGACTCGTCGGCTGCGTGGTGCTGGCGTTCTCGCTGCCGGGCGTCTCGACGGTGGTGGGCGCGGCCGTGTTGGCGGTGGGTGTGGCGTTGTACTGCGTGCGGCGGCGGGTGGCGGGGCGGCGCCAGGTGTAGGCGGTCGTTGAGTGCCGGGCGGTGTCAGGAAGCCGACGCCTGCGCCGTACGTATACGGAAGTCGGTCCAGGCAGGCATCTGGAACTCGTCGTCCATCACGTCGTACCAGCCTGTGCCGTCGCCCCAGGCCCGCAGCCAGTCCGCGAGGTCAGGGGTGTCCACGAACCAGGCATGGTCGGGGTCCTTGCGGCCGCTGTCGCGGTTGGCGAGGTACTGCACAACGGGGGCGGGCTCACCGGCAGGCGGGCTGTCGAGCAGGGGCAACAGGCCGTATTCCGGGCCGAATCCGCTGGCCCCTATCCGCAGGTACAGGTCGGAGAGCAGTGACGGCAGGGTGAAGCCCAGGGAGGCCTCGGCGCGTGCCGGCGTCGCCTCGTCGACAGGCTCGGGGAGGGAAGGCCAGCCCCAGGGGCGGGTGTTGCGTGCCTTGGCGGCCACCCGTGCCAGCAACTGCTCGTTCTCGGTCATGGGTTCATGATGCAAGCCGCCACTGACACCCCGGCCGGCCTGTGGACAACCGTGGGATTGGGGACAACGTCGGCTGTGGAAAACCTCGGCTGTGGAAAACGCGACCCCCCGGGCGGCGAAGACCGGGGAGGTCAGCTGGCCGCGAAGGGCTCGTCCGTGCGTACGATCTCGCGGCCGAGCGGCAGCAGGGAGACCGGGATCAGCTTGAAATTGGCGATGCCGAACGGGATGCCGATGATCGTGATGCACAGCGCGATGCCGGTGACGATGTGCGTGAGCGCCAGCCACCAGCCCGCGAGGACCAGCCACAGGACGTTGCCCACGCATGAGGGCGCACCGGCGTCACGGCGCTCGACCGTGGTGTATCCGAAAGGCCACAGGGCGTAGACGCCGATACGGAACGCGGCGATTCCGAAGGGAATGCCGATGATCGTGATGCAGAGCAGGAGTCCCGCGGCCACGTATCCGAGGAACAGCCAGAAGCCGCTGAGGACCAGCCAGATGACGTTCAGGATGGTTTTCACTGGGGGCGACCTGCCATCTTCTCGAGCCGGGCGATGCGTTCCGCCATCGGCGGATGCGTCGAGAACATCTTGGAGAGTCCCTGACCAGGACGGAAGGGGTTCGCGATCATCATATGACTCGCGGTCTCGATGCGCGGCTCGGGAGGCAGCGGCAGCTGCTGGGTGCCCGTCTCCAGCTTGCGCAGCGCGCTGGCGAGGGCGAGCGGGTCGCCGGTGAGCTGGGCGCCGGAGGCGTCGGCCTCGTACTCACGCGAGCGGCTGATCGCCAGCTGGATGAGGGTGGCCGCGAGCGGGCCCAGGATCATGATGAGCAGCATGCCGAGGATGCCGGGACCGTCGTCGTCGTCCGAACGGCCGATCGGGATCAGCCAGGCGAAGTTGACCAGGAACATGATCACCGAGGCGAGGGCTCCGGCGACCGACGAGATGAGGATGTCGCGGTTGTAGACGTGGCTCAGCTCGTGGCCGATCACTCCGCGCAGTTCACGCTCGTCCAGGATGCGCATGATGCCTTCCGTGCAGCACACGGCGGCGTTGCGCGGGTTGCGGCCCGTGGCGAAGGCGTTCGGGGCCTCCGTCGGGGAGATGTACAGGCGCGGCATGGGCTGGCGGGCCTGGGTGGAGAGGTCGCGGACCATGCGGTAGAGGGCCGGTGCCTCGAACTCGCTCACCGGGCGCGCGCGCATCGCGCGTAGCGCCAGTTTGTCGCTGTTCCAGTACGCGTACGCGTTCGTGCCCAGCGCGACGAGAACCGCTACGACGAGCCCCATGCGGCCGAAGAAGCTGCCGATGACGATGATGAGGGCGGACAGTCCTCCGAGGAGTACTGCGGTCCTTAGCCCGTTGTGCCGGCGGTGCACGGTACGCCCTCCAAGTCGTGCAGCAGGGGAACCCTTTGCTTGCGGATCATGCTTGCTGTCTCCGATGCCACTGGCCCGTGGTGACACGTCCAGTGGACCTTCCCGCCCAGCTCAACGCCAGGCGAGGGTCACTAGTTCCCTTGTGCGTACGACGGCATGCCTCGGCCGTGCGGGTGACGGGCCATGCGGAGGTCAGAAGAGTCCGGTGTCGGCGAACCGCAGGACCAGTTGGGGGGCGCCGGAGAGGGCGATGCCGAGGACCCCGGTGAGGGTGATCGCGGCGGTGAGGGGGGCCGGGAGGCGGTGTCTGACGGGCTCGCCCTCGGGGGCGCGGAACAGCAGCGCCGTCCACTGCAGGTAGTAGAAGAGGGCGATCACGACGTTGGCGGCCATCACGACGGCCAGCCAGCCCAGGCCCGCGTTCACGGCGGCGGAGAAGACGGTGACCTTGGCGAACAGGCCGATGATGCCCGGTGGCAGTCCCGCCAGGCAGAGCAGGAAGAAGGCGAGGAGGAGGGCGGCGAGCGGGTTCGTGGCGTAGAGGCCGCGGTAGTCGATGATGCGGTTCGCGGTCCTGGTGCGGCCCACCAGTGCGGCCACGGCGAAGGCGCCGAGGTTCACGGCCGCGTACATGAGGGCGTAGGCGACCGTGGAGCCGATGGAGCGTTCGGCGTCGTTCGAGTAGGCGGCCGCGGCGATCGGTACGAGGAGGTAGCCGGCCTGGCCGACGGAGGACCAGGCGAGGAGGCGTACGGCGCTGTACGCGCGCGTGGCCTGCTGGCGCAGGGCGCCGACGTTGCCGACGGTCATGGTGAGGGCGGCCAGGGCGGCGAGTGCGGGACCCCAGACGTCGGCGTACGAGGGGAAGGCGACGACCGTGACGAGGATCAGGCCGGTGAAGCCGACCGCCTTGCCCACGACCGACAGGTAGGCGGCGATCGGGAGCGGGGCTCCCACGTAGGTGTCGGGGACCCAGAAGTGGAAGGGTACGGCGGCGGTCTTGAAGGCGAAGCCGACCAGGGTGAGGACGACGCCGGTCTGGGCGAGGGTGTGGAACTGGCCCTCGACGTGCTGGATGCGGTCGGCGACCTGGGTGAGGTAAAGGGTGCCGGTGGACGCGTACACGAAGCTGATGCCCATGAGGCTGACGGCGGTCGCGGTGACCGACGACAGGAAGAACTTCAGGGCGGCCTCGGAGGACTTCTTGTCGCCGTGCCGGATGCCGACGAGGGCGAAGGCGGGCAGGGAGGCGACCTCCAGGGCGACGATGAGGGTCGCGAGATCGCGGGAGGCGGGCAGAAGGGCGGCGCCGGCGGCGGAGGACAGCAGAAGGAACCAGTACTCCCCTTCGGGGAGTTGTCTGTCCGCGTCCTTGAGGGTGGTGACCGACAGCAGGGCGGCCAGCAGGGCCCCGCCGAGGACCAGGAACTGGATGACCAGGGTGAAACGGTCGGCGGTGTAGCTGCACGCGTGTGTGCCGTTCACGCAGAAGGTGGCGCGGTCGCCGTCCAACAGCGGCAGGAGCATCAGCGCGGCTGCGGCGAGGCCTGCTACGGAGACCCAGCCGAGGAGCGGTTTGCTTGCCTCGGGCACGAACAGGTCGGCGACGAGGACGACGAGTCCGAGGGCTGCCGCGATGGTGGGGGGCGCGATGGCGAGCCAGTCGACGGACTGGACGAGGTTCGCGGCCAGGGCGCTCATCGGGTGCCTCCTGCGAGGAGCTGTTGCACGGCCGGGTCGGTCAGGCCGAGAAGGGCCCTGGGCCACAGCCCGGCGACGACGGTGAGGGCGACGAGCGGGGTCCAGGCCGCGAACTCGTACGTGTGGACGTCGGCGAGTCTCGGCGCTTCCTGCAGTACGGCGCCCATGCAGACGCGGCGGACGACGACGAGCATGTACGCGGCGGTGAGGAGGGTGCCGAAGGCCGCGATCGCCATGAAGGTGAGGAAGGCGGGGCGGCTGAGGTCCGCAGCCGGCTTGAAGGCGCCGAACAGGGCCAGCATCTCGCCCCAGAACCCGGCCAGTCCCGGCAGTCCGAGCGAGGCGACCGCGGCGAACGCGAGGAGGCCGCCGAGGCGCGGGGCCTTGCCGTAGAGCCCGGCGCCGGTCTCCTCGGCGAGCGTGTCGAGGTCGGTCGTTCCGGTGCGGTCCTTGAGCGCTCCGACCAGGAAGAACAGCAGGCCGGTGATAAGACCGTGGGCGATGTTGGCGAACAGGGCGCCGTTGACGCCGGTCGGGGTCATGGTCGCGATGCCGAGCAGGACGAAGCCCATGTGGCCGACGGAGGAGTAGGCGATGAGCCGTTTGAGGTCGCCTTTCGCACCCTGCTTGGCGAGGGCCAGGCAGGCCAGGGATCCGTAGATGATCCCGACGACGGCGAAGGCGGCGAGGTAGGGGGCGAAGGTGCGGAAACCGTCCGGCGCGATCGGGAGGAGGATCCGGACGAACCCGTAGGTACCCATCTTCAGCAGGACACCGGCCAGCAGGACCGAACCGACGGTCGGGGCGGCGGTGTGGGCGTCGGGCAGCCAGCTGTGCAGCGGCCACATCGGCGTCTTGACCGCGAGCCCGATCCCGATCGCCAGAACGGCGATGACCTGGACGGATGCGGTGAGTGACCGGCCGTTGTCAGTGGCGAGTGCCACCATGTCGAAAGTGCCGGCCTTGATCCCGATCAGGAGCAGGCCGAGCAGCATGACGACCGAACCGAGCAGTGTGTAGAGGATGAACCGCCAGGCGGCCCGGGTCCTGCCCTCGCCGCCCCAGCGGGCGATGAGGAAGTACATCGGGATGAGCACCATCTCGAACGCCAGGAAGAACAGCAGCAGATCGAGGACGGCGAAGGTCGCGAGCGTGCCGGACTCGAGGACGAGCAGCAGCGCGACGAAGGCCTTCGGGGTCGGGCCCGCAGGCATCTTGAAGTACGAGTAGAGCGCGCAGAGGAAGGTCAGCAGCGCGGTCAGGACCAGAAGGGGGAGGGAGATGCCGTCGATGCCCAGGTGGATGCGCACATCGAGTGCTGGGATCCAGCTGATGTCGGTCGTGGCCTGCATCTTCGACGGATGGTCGTGGTCGAAGCCGACCGCGAGGACGACCGTTGCGATGAGGACCGCGCCGGTCACGGTGACGCCGTGCCGGAGCACGGCCTGCCCGGGCGACTTCCCCTTCAGTCCGGGCGGTGCGGGCAGGAGAGCCGCGACCGCGCCGAGGAGCGGGGCGACGACGACGAACGCCAGAAGGAACTGCATCACGGACTCGTTGATATCGATCACGCCTGCTCACGCTCCCGTGGCGACGAGGAGGACGGCGACCGCGAGGACGACGGTGCCGGCGAGCAGCGCGCTCACATAGGTCTGCACATTGCCGGTCTGGGCGCGGCGTACGGCGGCTCCGAGCAGCCGGGGCAGGGCGCCCGCACCGCGTACGTAGGTCTCGACGACCTCGCGGTCCAGGAACCTCACGAGGCTCGCTCCGGCCTGGACCGGGCGGACGAAGAGGGTCGCGTACACGGTGTCGAGGTGGAAGCCGACGGCTGCGTGCCGGTGCAGCGGACCGAGCAGCAGCCGTCCTGGGTCGGCGGGATCGGGCGCGTAGGCCACTCCCCCGTACACGGGGGCGTGGCTGGCGATCGCCTCGGCCTCGACGAGCCCGGCGTCGCGCTCGGGGTGCGCGGCGACCGCTCCCAGCGGGACCCGGGCCGCGAGGGCGGTGGTGTGGCGCCAGGCCGCGTAGGTGACGATGACGCCGGCCAGGGCCAGGCCCGTTCCGACGACGGAGGTGGTCAGGGTCGGGGTGAGGTCGTGGCCGTCGAACCAGTCCGGCAGCAGGCGGAAGGTGAACCCGCCCAGCGCGAGAGACGGGACGGCGAGCACCCACAGCACGACGGTCATGGTCAGGGGCTGCCTGCCGTGGTCGGGGGCCTCGGCGCCTCGGCCGTGGAAGGCCAGCAGCCACAGGCGGGTCGCGTACGCGGCGGTGAGCAGGGCCGTGAGCAGACCGGCGACGAGGGTGATCCAGCCTGAGGCTTCGGGGACGTGCTCGGCGTGGCCGGTGACGACGTGCTCGGCGGCGCCCAGGACGGACTCCTTGGAGAAGAAGCCGCTGAAGGGCGGGATCGCGGCGAGGGCGAGCAGCGCCACGGTCATCGTCCAGAAGGCGTCCGGGACGCGGTCGCGCAGGTTGGTCATGCGGGACATGGCGGCCAGCGAGTTGGTGCCGGCGGCATGGATGACGACGCCGGCGGCGAGGAACAGCAGTGCCTTGAAGGCGCCGTGTGTGAGGAGGTGGAAGACGGCGGCCCCGCGCTCGCCGACGGCGAGGGCGCCGGTCATGTAGCCGAGCTGCCCGATGGTCGAGTAGGCGAGGACCCGCTTGATGTCGTCCTGGGCGAGCGCGGCGAGACCGGAGCCGAGCATGGTGACGGCGGCCATGACGGCGAGGACGACCATCGCGGCCCGGCTGGCCTCGAAGACGGGGAGGAGGCGGGCGACGAAGTAGACGCCTGCGGCCACCATGGTCGCCGCGTGGATCAGCGCGGAGACGGGCGTCGGACCCGCCATCGCGTCGGGAAGCCAGGTGTGCAGCGGGAACTGCGCCGACTTGCCCGCCACGCCTGCCAGGAGCAGCAGGGCGATGACGGTCGGGTGGTCGAGCCCGCCGTGCGCGACGGCGCCGAGGACGGTGGTGATGCGGAACGAGCCGGTCTCGGTGGCGAGCGCGAACAGGCCGATCAGGAAGGGGACGTCACCGAGCTTGGTCACCAGGAAGGCCTTGATGGAGGCGGCACGGGCCTCAGGGGTCTCCCAGTAGTGGCCGACGAGGAAGTAGGAGCAGATGCCCATGATCTCCCAGCCGACCAGCAGCACGATCAGGTCGCCGGAGTAGACGACGAGCAGCATCGCGGAGGTGAACAGGGAGACGAGAGCGGCGTACGAGGGGTAGCGCGGGTCGTCGCGCAGGTACCCCGTGGAGTAGATCTGCACGCAGGTCGCGACCACGCCGACCAGGACGGCGACGAGGGCGGCGAAGCCGTCGATGTGCAGAGAGAGCTCGATCGGGACGGAGCCGGTGGGGGTGAGCTCGCTGGTCGCGTCGACAGCCCGTCCGCCCCCTTGGTCCGCCGCGACGAGGACGGCGAGGACGAGGGCCGCGAGGGTCGGCACAACGGCCAGCGGCCGGACGAAGCCGGGAGCCGTACGGCCCAGCAGCAGGCCTGCGGCCGCCCCCAGGAAGGGCAGGAGGGGGACGAGGACGGCGAGGGTGGTCGTGGTCACGCGGTGGCCTCGGTCTTCCCGGCCCGGCCGGCCTGCTCGGCCGTGAGGGCGTCACTGTCGGGGCCGTCGGTCTCGTGGCCCTCGGCGGTGTCCCGGAGCTTGTCGATGTCCGAGGTGCCGCGGTTGCGGTAGACGGCGAGGACGATCGCCAGGCCGATGCCGATCTCGGCGGCGGCGATGGCGATGGTGAACAGGGTCAGGGCCTGACCGGAGTGCAGGGTCTCCCGGGTGGTCCGGCTGAGCCAGACGTCGAAGGCGACCAGGTTCAGGTTGACGGCGTTGAGCATCAGCTCGACCGACATCAGCACGAGGATCGCGTTGCGGCGGGCGAGGACTCCGTACAGGCCCGTGCAGAAGAGGAGGGCGGCCAGCACGGCGGGATAGGCGAGGTGCATCAGCGGGCGCCTTCCTGCTCGGCCGGGCCCTGCTGTACGGCGGACTTCGACTGCCCGGCGGGAGCCTGTCCCCCAATCGGGTGATTCCGGGAATCCGGGACGGATGGGGAACCACCGGTCGTGGCCCGGGAGTTCACAGGGGGAGAGCTCGACTCGGCCTTCGCCTTGCGGGACAGGACGATGGCGCCGACCAGTGCGGCGAGGAGGAGGACGGAGAGGGCCTCGAAGGGAAGGACCCAGTTCTGGAACAGGCTGGCGCCGGTCACGGCGGTGGATCCGGAGGCGGGGCCGTTCAGGTCGACCCAGGTCGTGCGGAAGGCGTCGACGACGACCCAGACCAGGGCGGCAGCCGCGGCGACGGCCACGGTGAGGGCGGCCCAGCGGTTTCGGGAGTCGGCGTCCGGGGAGCGGCCGATGGGGGCCTTGGTGAGCATGAGACCGAAAAGGAGGAGCACGACGACGGAACCGACGTAGATGAGGACCTGTACCCATGCGATGAACTCGGCGGTGAGCAGGAGGTATTCGACGGCCAGGCCACCGAGGGTGACCACCAGCCAGAGGGCGGCGTGCACCAGCTGTCGGGTGGTGACGGTGACGAGCGCGGCGCCGAAGGTGACCAGGCCGACGAGGAGGAAGGCGATCTCGACGCCGGTCGGGGAGAGGAAGCCGTGTTCCGCGGCGGAGAGGGTCACGGCTGTTCTCCCTGCGGCTCGGTCGGCCCCGTCTGTGCCGCCGCCAGTTTCTCGGCGGTCTTGCGGGCGGCGGCGATCTCCTTCGGCTCCTCAGCGCCGGGGTCGAGAGCGGGCGGGGCCGGCACCGTCCACATCCACTCGCGGAGCTTGTCGCGTTCGTGGGTGAGTTCGCGGATGTCGGTCTCGGCGTACTCGAACTCCGGGGACCAGAACAGGGCGTCGAAAGGACAGACCTCGATGCAGATACCGCAGTACATGCACAGGGAGAAGTCGATGGCGAAGCGGTCCAGGACGTTGCGGCTGCGCTCACGTCCGCCGGGGGCGGCGGGCGGGACGGTCTCCTTGTGGGAGTCGATGTAGATGCACCAGTCCGGGCACTCCCGGGCGCACAGCATGCAGACCGTGCAGTTCTCCTCGAACAGGCCGATCACGCCTCGGGTACGGGGCGGAAGGTCGGGCTGGACGTCGGGGTACTGCTCGGTGACGGTCTTCTTCGTCATCGTGCGGAGGGTGACGGCCAGGCCCTTGGCCAGGCCGGAGCCGGGGATGCGGGACCTGGTGGGCGGGGCAACGCCGTGCCGGGTGGACGGGACGGGCTCGGCCATGGCTACTGGATCACCACCTTGACGATGCCGGTGAGGGCGATCTGAGCGAGGGAGAGGGGGACGAGGAGGGTCCAGGAGAGTTTCTGGAGCTGGTCCTCGCGCAGGCGGGGATAGGTGACGCGGAGCCAGATCACGACGAAGGCGAGGACGGCCGTCTTCAGCAGGGTCCACACCCAGCCGAGGCCGTCGGCGCCCCAGGGACCGTGCCAGCCGCCCAGGAAGAGGACGGTGGTCAGGCCGCACAGGACGATGATCCCGGCGTACTCGGCGAGGAGGAACAGGGCGAAGCGCAGGCCGGTGTACTCGGTGTAGGCGCCGAAGATGATCTCCGAGTCGGCGACGGGCATGTCGAAGGGCGGGCGCTGAAGTTCGGCGAGGCCGGCGACGAAGAAGACGACGGCGCCGACGATCTGCCAGGGCAGCCACCACCAGTGGAAGGCGTCGAGGATGCCGGGGAGGGAGACGGTGCCGGCCGCCATCGCGACGGAGGCGGCGGCGAGGAGCATGGGGAGTTCGTAGGCGAGGAGCTGGGCGGCGGTGCGGAGGCCGCCGAGGAGGGAGAACTTGTTGGCGGAGGCCCAGCCGGCCATGAGGGAGCCGAGGACGCCGATGCCCATCACCGCGAGGACGAAGAAGATGCCGGCGTCCAGGACCTGGCCGACGGCGCCCTCACCGGGGCCGATGGGGATGGCGAGGAGGACGACGAGGTAGGGGAGGAGGGCGACGGCGGGGGCGAGCTGGAACACGCGGCGGTCGGCGCCGGCCGGTACGACGTCTTCCTTCTGGGCGAACTTCACGCCGTCGGCCACGAGTTGGGCCCAGCCGTGGAATCCGCCCGCGTACATCGGGCCGAGGCGGCCCTGCATGTGGGCCATCACCTTGTGCTCGGTCTGACCGACGATCAGGGGGAAGGTGAGAAAGACGACGAAGACGACCAGGAGTCGCAGAGCGACGTCGAGAGCGTCGTTCACTGCGGGCCTCCTTGGGGGTCTTCGGGGGTGGCGTCCTCGGACGCGGGGTCTGCGGACGCCGGGGCTTCGGGCGCGGGGTCTGCGGACGCCGGTGCTTCGGGTGCGGGAGTCTGGGGCGCGGAGGCTTCCGGCGTTGGGTCTTCGGACGCGGGGGCTTGGCGTGCGGAGTCTTCAGGCGCTGGTGCGTCCGGGGCGGGGGTTTGGGGAGCGGGCCTGTTCTGTGCGGGCTGCTCGGGGGTGGGGGGCTCCGATGCCATAGCGGGGTGCGGCTGGTCTGCCCGCTCCGGTGGCTGGAGCTTGGGGGCCGGACGGGCGGATGGGGCGGGGTCGTCGAAGGCTGGGCGGGCGTGGTGCCAAGGAGCGTCCGGGCTGCGCGGAGCGGTGGTCGCCTTCGGTTCGGGTGTGGTCGAGGTGGGCCGCGGCCCCGAGCCCTCCTCGGCCCCGGATCCCTCGTCGGTCCCGGCGCCCTCGTCGGTCGACGTCGTGGCTCGCTGGCTCGCCGAGCCCTGGCTCGCACTCCGCGAGCGGCGGGGGGTAGTGGGCGCCGCCGGGGCAGGGGGCTCGGAGGCGCCGGTCGCGGACTCGGCAGCCCCGGTTGGGGGCTCGGCGGCAGGCGTCACGTCCTCAGTCCCCGGCGCCGACCCTTCTGCCGCGCTCTGGGTGCCGGCCGCCGTCTGGCTCACGGAACCGTCGGCCGCCGAGCGGGTACGCCGTGGTGCGGCAGTCGACGGAGCATCCGCAGCGGAGGTCTCGCCGGCCACCGTCTCGGCCTGACTCGCCGAACCTTCAGCTGCCGAGCGCGCGCGCCGGGACTCTGCTCCCTCCGACGCGCCCGTCTGGCTCACCGAACCCTCAGCCGCCGAACGCGCACGCCTCGGACCCGCCCCCGACGTGCCTGGCGTCTGACTCGCCGAACCTTCCGCCGCCGAGCGCGCGCGCCGGGACTCTGCTCCCTCCGACGCGCCCGTCTGGCTCACCGAGCCCTCAGCCGCCGAACGCGCGCGCCTCGGTGCCGTCCCGGCAGTTGAAGTCTCCGCCGCTGAAGCTCCCGCGGGCGCCTTCGGTTCCGTCTGGCTGGCGGAGCGTTCGGAGGCCGAGCGGGTTCGGCGGGCCGGGCGGTCGGCTGTGGTGCGGGCCGGGCGGTCTGGGGCGGTTCGGTCCGCTGCGGTGCGGCCTGCCCCTCGGGCGGGGCGGGGCGGGGCCGGAGGGAGTTGGCCCTTCAGGGGGCCCCACTCGTTGGGGTCCGGGACGCCCGGGGGGAGCATCTGACGGCGTTTGGGGCCGCCGTGGTCGGACTCGCCGGGTTCCTTGGCGCCGGGCCAGGCCTTGGCGACTCGGGCGGCGAGGACGAAGTCCTTGCGGAGGGGGTGCCCCTCGAAGGTCTCCGGGAGGAGGAGGTGGTCAAGTGAGGGGTGGCCTTCGAAGGTCACGCCGAACATTTCGTGGGTCTCGCGTTCGTGCCACGCGGCGCCCGCGTAGAGGTTGACCGCGCTCGGCAGGGCCGGCGCGTCGTGCGGGACCGTCGTACGCAGGAGGAGGCGGCGGACCGGGGCGAGGGCGACGACGTGTGCCGAGACGCGGAAGCCCGTGCCGGGTTCGTCGACCGCGCTCAGCCAGTCGAAGTAGGTGCAGGCCAGCTGGTCACGGGCCACCGCCAGCGCGGTGAGCCAGGAGGCGAGCGGAACGTCCACGGTCAGGACGTCGTAGGACACGTCCGCCGTGGCCTCCGTACCGAACAGTTCCTCGACCGGGGCGGGAAGCCAGCCGACCGTGCTCATCGACCCTCCTCAGAAGCCGGAGCGTCGGAAGTCGGAGCGTCGGAAGTCGGAGCGTCGGAAGCCCGAGAGTCATCGGCTTCGGAGTCGGAAACACCGGCCCCCGATGCCGCCCTCTCCCCCGGCCCCTTCACCAGCCCGCTCTGCAGAGCTTCCGCCGACGGCCGAGCACCTGCGTCCACCGCGCCGTACCGCTCGCCCAGGGACTCCCTGGCGATCTTCTCCTGGAGTTTGAGGATGCCCTGGAGGAGGGCTTCCGGGCGGGGTGGGCAGCCGGGGACGTAGACGTCGACCGGGATGATCTGGTCGACGCCCTTGGTGACGGAGTAGGAGTCCCAGTAGGGGCCCCCGCAGTTGGAGCAGGCGCCGAAGGAGATGACGTACTTCGGTTCCGGCATCTGTTCGTACAGGCGCTTCACGGCCGGGGCCATCTTGTCCGTGACCGTGCCGGAGACGACCATCAGGTCGGCCTGGCGGGGGCCCGGGGCGAAGGGGATCACGCCGAGGCGGATGAAGTCGTGGCGGGCCATCGACGCGGCGATGAACTCGATCGCGCAGCAGGCCAGGCCGAAGTTGAAGACCCAGAGCGAGTAGCGGCGGCCCCAGTTGAGGATCACCTTCATCGGTTCCGGCGCGAGGCGGGCGAGGGCGCCGAGTCGCTTCGGCTCCGGCAACAGGACCGGCTGCAACGGCGGCTGGACCGGCTGCCCGTCGGTGACACCGGTGACATCGTTGACAGCAGTGACAGCGTTGACCTCGGTGACGTTGGTCTCTGGCGTCACGTCCATGCCAGTACGCCCTTCTTGTATGCGTACAGCAGCCCCACGGCCAGGAAGCCGAGGAAGATGAACATCTCGACCAGGGTCGTCGCGCCGTAACCCGGGGCGGCGAAGACCGTCGCCCAGGGGAACAGGAAGATCGAGTCGACGGCGAAGACGACGTACAGGAAGGCGTAGACGTAGTAGCGGACCTGGGTGTGGGCCCAGCCTTCGCCGACGGGGTCGACTCCGCACTCGTACGTCAGGAGTTTCTCCGGGGTGGGGACCACCGGCCGCAGCAGGCGGCCCGCGCCGAAGGCGACGGCCACGAAGAGCACGCCGACCACGGCGAGCAGTCCGACGACCGAGTACGACCGGAAGTAGCCCGCCGCGATGACGACGGTCGGTTCCCGCACGTCCGTCCCCTCACTCGCTTCACTCGCTGCTGTTCGACGATCTGTACGCAGGGAGTCTAGGCCCTGATAAAGGGACGGTAAGCAGCCCGTCATGCCTTGAGATCGGCACGTGATGCCAAGGTGGGGTTTTCCCCAGCAGACGGGGGCGGCCGACCTCATGGCGCGGGCGCCCGGCGCGCGGCACGCTAGCCCATATGACCGAAGGATTCTCGCGCCCGGCCCGGGCCCCGGAAGGCGCCGACGACCGTCTGCCGCCCGCCCGTCTCGCCTACGAAGGACACACCTGGAAGGAGATCGCGCATCTGCTGGCGAATCTTCCGCTGGCGGTGTTCGGGTTCGTCTACGTCGTGACGGTGCTGTGGACCGGTTTCTGGCTGACCGTGACGGTGATCGGGTTCCCGTTGCTGGCGGCCGGGCTGATGGGTGCGCGGCGCTGGGGGCGGATGGAGCGGGCGCGGGCCCGGCGGCTGCTCGGGGTGCGCGTCGACGAGCCGAGTCCGCTGCCCCGGCGTGCGGCGGCGGGCGGTTTCCTGCCCTGGCTGTGGATGGCGGTGAAGGATCCGGTCGCCTGGCGCACGGTGCTGTACGACTTCATCCGGCTGCCGTGGGGCATCCTCACCTTCGTCACCACGCTGACCTCGTTGTTCGTGCTGTGGCCGGTGCTGCCGTTCATCGCGCGCGGGCTGGCCAACGCGGACCGGGCGATGGTGCGTGGGCTGCTGTCGCCCTCCGACGAGCTGGAGCGGCGCATCGCCGAGCTGGAGTCGGACCGGGGGGTCGTGGTCGACACGGCCAACGCGGATCTGCGGCGCATCGAGCGCGACCTGCACGACGGGGCGCAGGCGCGGCTGGTCAATCTGGCGATGGGGCTGGGCCTGGCGAAGGAGAAGCTCCTGGAGGATCCCGACTCGGCGGCGGAGATGGTCGCCGAGGCGCATGGCGAGGTGAAGCTCGCGCTGCAGGAGCTGCGGGACCTGGCGCGGGGCATCCATCCCGCCGTACTCACCGACCGGGGACTGGACGCGGCGCTGTCCGCTGTCGCCTCCCGCTGCACCGTGCCCGTCAAGGTGACGGTGGATCTGGAGTCGCGGCCGGCCGCGGCCATCGAGGGCATCGCCTATTTCACCGTGTCGGAGCTGCTGCAGAACATCAGCAAGCACAGCGGGGCGAGGAACGCGGTCGTCGAGGTGTGGCGGGCGGAGAACCGGCTGCTCATCCAGGTCGAGGACGACGGCCGGGGCGGTGCGCGGCTGGACGGCGGCAGCGGTATGCGGGGGCTGGCCGAGCGGCTGGGCGCGGTCGACGGGCTGTTCGTCGTCGACTCGCCGCAGGGCGGGCCGACCGTCGTCACGGCGGAACTGCCCTGGCGCGACCGTTCCGGGGCCGCGGGGTAGGGAAAACCCCCCGCCGAAGATGCCGACGGACTCCATGGTTCGCGGACCTGCGGCGCAGCAGGGTGGAGGTAGGGCGGAAGAAGCCGCACAAGGAACGGGACGAGTAGAACGGACGACGCCGATGGCCACGGAGTACGGACAGGGCTACGGGCACGGGTACGACAGCGGGTTCGGGCTCGCCGAGCCGCGCCGGCGCCGGCTGCCTGCCGGGCTGCGGGCGCCGTTCGAGGCGCGCAGCTGGCGGGAGTTCGGGTATGTGCTGCTGAGCCTGCCGATCGGGATCATGCTCTTCACGTACGCCGTGACCATGGTGGCGCTCGGCGCCGGTCTGCTGGTGACGTTCCTCGGCATCCCGGTGCTGGCGGCGGGGCTCGCCGGCTGCCGGGGGTTCGGGGCGCTGGAGCGGGCGCGGGCGCGCGGCATGCTGGGGCTGGAGGTGGGGGACCCAGAGCCGCTGCGGATGAGGAAGTCCGGGGTGATGGCCTGGATGGGGGCCGTGCTGAAGAGCGGCACCTCGTGGCGGACGCTGCTGTACGCGCTGCTGCAGTTCCCCTGGTCGGTGTTCTCGTTCGTGGTCGCCGTGAACTTCTGGGCGTACGGCTGGGCGCTGCTGACGTACCCGCTGTGGTTCTGGGTCTTCCCGGTGTACGCCGGTCAAGGCGGGCTGCAGCTGTTCGGCGACGCCCATCACTCGGTCTACCTCGACAACCCGTTCGAGATCACCGTCACGGCGTTGGTGGGGCTGTTGTTCACGCTGGCCACGCCGTGGATCGTGCGGGCGCTGACCATGGTGGACCGGGTCATGGTGCACGGGCTGCTGGGGCCGTCGCGGCTGTCGGCGCGGGTGGTGGAGCTGGAGTCGGACCGGGGGGTCGTGGTGGACGCCGCTGCGGCCGATCTGCGGCGGATCGAGCGGGACCTGCACGACGGGGCGCAGGCGCGGCTGGTGGCGCTGGCGATGGATCTGGGGCTGGCGAAGGAGAAGCTGGCGGAGGATCCGCGGGCGGCGGCGCGGATGGTGGACGAGGCGCACGGTGAGGTGAAGACGGCGCTGCAGGAGCTGCGGGACCTGGCGCGGGGCATCCATCCCGCCGTACTCACCGACCGGGGCCTGGACGCGGCGCTGTCCGCCGTCGCCTCCCGCTGCACCGTGCCCGTGCAGGTGGAGGTGGATCTGGCCGAGCGGCCGGCGCCCGCGATCGAGGGGATCGCCTACTTCACGGTGTCGGAGCTGCTGCAGAACATCAGCAAGCACTCCCGGGCCACCTGGGCGGCGGTGGACGTGTGGCGGGTCGAGGGCCGGCTGATGGTGCAGGTCGTCGACAACGGCGTGGGCGGCGCGGACGCCTCCACCGGTTCGGGCCTGGCCGGGCTCGCGGAGCGGCTGGACGCGGTGGACGGGATCCTGGTGGTGGACTCCCCGACGGGCGGCCCGACCCGGGTGACGGCGGAGCTGCCGTGGCGGGGGGAGCGGTCGTTGCGGTGACGCGTCCGTACGCCCGATTCCCGTACGCACAGTTCCCGTACGCCTGATTCCCGTACTCCCAGTTCCCGTACGCCCGATTCCCGTACGGCCGATGATCGGATCACCCGCACGGCAGGCCGGAAACGGGCCTGCCGTGCGGCTGTTTCCCGCTGATTGCCCAGGGAATCGCGTTGCCGGGGCCCCTCAGGGTCCGGATGCTGGAATGCTGGACTACTGGCAGACGGAACAGGGCGTGGGGGGCCGGACATCGTGGAGGACAGGGTGCGGGTGGTCATCGCCGAGGATTCGGTGCTCCTGCGGGAGGGGCTGACGCGGCTGTTGACCGACCGTGGGCACGACGTCGTCGCCGGGGTCGGGGACGGGGAGGCGCTGATCAAGACCATCACGGAGCTCGACGGGCAGGGCGAGCTGCCGGACGTGGTGGTCGCGGACGTGCGGATGCCGCCGACGCACACCGACGAAGGGGTGCGAGCCGCCGTACAACTGCGGAAGGCACATCCCGGTCTCGGGGTACTCGTACTGTCGCAGTACGTGGAGGAGCGGTACGCCACCGAGCTGCTCGCCGGGTCCAGTCACGGCGTCGGCTACCTGCTCAAGGACCGGGTGGCCGAGGTGCGTGAGTTCGTGGACGCGGTGGTGCGGGTGGCCCGGGGCGGTACCGCGCTGGACCCGGAGGTGGTGGCGCAGCTGCTCGGACGCAGCCGTAAGCAGGATGTGCTGGCCGGGCTCACGCCGCGGGAACGGGAGGTGTTGGGACTGATGGCCGAGGGACGGACGAACTCCGCGATCGCCCGGCAGCTCGTGGTCAGCGACGGCGCCGTGGAGAAGCACGTCAGCAACATCTTCCTGAAGCTCGGGCTGTCGCAGAGCGACGGGGATCACCGGCGTGTTCTCGCGGTCCTCACCTACCTCAACTCATGACCGGCTGACACCGGACCGGCGGCCGCGCGCTCAGCCGTCAGTCCAGCGTCCGTCCAGCCCCAGAACCGAAGAATCGCGGGGAGCGTCTTCACAGCAAGCGCCGGGGGGCGAGAAATCATGACAATTCAGGGCGTCGGACCGTCTCAAATGCGTGTCCATCATGCGAATGGCCGAGGGAAGGCGACCCTAACGGACGTAGGGTTGATCCTGGGAAGGCCTGCGGGAAGGCCGGTCCCAGACAGCCGCCTCGAGGGAGGTCCAGTTCAGTGACCAGCCAGGTCAGCAGGACAACGGAGCAGGCAGAAGCGGACACGGCGGACGGAGCCGTCGTAGGAGAGCAGCGCAGGCCGGCGGGGACGAAGGACGTCCGCCGGCTGGACCGGGTGATCATCAGGTTCGCGGGAGACTCCGGTGACGGGATGCAGCTCACCGGTGACCGCTTCACGTCGGAGACGGCGTCCTTCGGCAACGATCTCTCCACCCTTCCCAACTTCCCCGCCGAGATCCGCGCCCCCGCCGGAACCCTCCCGGGTGTCTCGTCCTTCCAGCTCCACTTCGCCGACCACGACATCCTCACTCCGGGCGACGCGCCGAACGTGCTCGTCGCGATGAACCCGGCCGCGCTGAAGGCGAACATCGGCGATCTGCCGCGCGGCGCGGAGATCATCGTCAACACGGACGAGTTCACCAAACGGGCGATGCAGAAGGTCGGCTACGCCGTCTCCCCGCTGGAGGACGGCTCGCTGGACGGCTACAGCCTGCACGAGGTGCCGCTGACCACGCTGACGGTGGAGGCCCTCAAGGACTTCGACCTCAGCCGGAAAGAGGCCGAGCGCAGCAAGAACATGTTCGCGCTGGGGCTGCTGAGCTGGATGTACCACCGGCCGACCGAGGGCACCGAGAAGTTCCTGCGCACCAAGTTCGCGAAGAAGCCGGAGATCGCCGAGGCGAACCTGGCGGCCTACCGCGCGGGCTGGAACTTCGGCGAGACGACGGAGGACTTCGCGGTCTCCTACGAGATCGCCCCGGCGACGACCGCGTTCCCGCCGGGCCTGTACCGCAACATCTCCGGCAACCTCGCGCTCGCCTACGGTCTGATCGCGGCCTCGCGCCAGGCCGATCTGCCGCTGTTCCTGGGCTCGTACCCGATCACTCCGGCCTCGGACATCCTGCACGAGCTGAGCCGGCACAAGAACTTCGGCGTGCGCACCTTCCAGGCCGAGGACGAGATCGCGGGCATCGGCGCGGCCCTGGGCGCGGCCTTCGGCGGCGCGCTGGGCGTGACGACGACGTCCGGTCCGGGTGTGGCGCTCAAGAGCGAGACCATCGGGCTCGCGGTCTCCCTGGAGCTGCCGCTGCTGGTCATCGACATCCAGCGCGGCGGTCCGTCCACGGGTCTGCCGACCAAGACCGAGCAGGCCGACCTGCTGCAGGCCATGTTCGGCCGCAACGGCGAGGCGCCGGTCCCGATCGTCGCCCCGCGCACGCCGGCCGACTGCTTCGACGCGGCCCTGGAGGCCGTCCGCATCGCCCTGACCTACAGAACCCCCGTGATGCTGCTGTCCGACGGCTACCTGGCCAACGGCTCCGAGCCCTGGCGCATCCCGGAACTCGACGAACTCCCGGACCTGACCGTGCAGTTCGCGCAGGGCCCCAACCACACTCTGCCCGACGGCAGCGAGGTCTTCTGGCCCTACAAGCGCGACCCGCAGACCCTCGCCCGCCCCTGGGCCGTCCCGGGCACGCCCGGCCTGGAGCACCGCATCGGCGGCATCGAGAAGCAGGACGGCACCGGCAACATCTCCTACGACCCCGCCAACCACGACTTCATGGTCCGCACCCGGCAGGCCAAGATCGACGGCATCGACGTACCGGATCTGGAGGTCGACGACCCGCACGAGGCACGCACCCTGGTGCTGGGCTGGGGCTCGACGTACGGACCGATCACGGCGGCGGTACGGCGGCTGCGGGCGGCCGGTGAGTCGATCGCGCAGGCGCATCTGCGCCACCTCAACCCCTTCCCGCGGAATCTGGGCGCGGTGCTCGGGCGTTACGAGAAGGTCGTGATCCCCGAGATGAACCTCGGTCAGCTCGCCACGCTGATCCGGGCGAAGTACCTGGTCGACGCCCACTCGTACAACCAGGTCAACGGCATGCCGTTCAAGGCTGAGCAGCTCGCCACGGCTCTCAAGGAGGCCATCGATGGCTGAGACGTCCACGGAAGGCACGGGCACGATCGAGGCGCTCACTCTCGTCCCCAAGGCCGCGGCCCGGCAGTCCATGAAGGACTTCAAGTCCGATCAGGAAGTGCGCTGGTGCCCCGGCTGCGGTGACTACGCGATCCTGGCGGCCGTCCAGGGCTTCATGCCGGAGCTGGGCCTGGCCAAGGAGAACATCGTCTTCGTCTCGGGCATCGGCTGCTCGTCCCGCTTCCCGTACTACATGAACACGTACGGCATGCACTCCATCCACGGCCGTGCGCCGGCGATCGCGACGGGGCTCGCGGCCTCGCGGCGGGATCTGTCGGTGTGGGTGGTCACCGGTGACGGCGATGCGCTGTCGATCGGCGGAAACCACCTGATCCACGCCCTGCGCCGGAATGTGAACCTGAAGATCCTGCTGTTCAACAACCGGATCTACGGCCTGACCAAGGGCCAGTACTCCCCGACCTCCGAGGTCGGAAAGATCACGAAGTCGACGCCGATGGGCTCGCTGGACGCCCCCTTCAACCCGGTGTCCCTCGCCCTCGGCGCGGAGGCGTCCTTCGTCGCCCGCACCATCGACTCCGACCGCAAGCACCTCACCGAGGTCCTGCGCCAGGCCGCGGCCCACCCGGGCACGGCGCTGATCGAGATCTACCAGAACTGCAACATCTTCAACGACGGCGCCTTCGACGCCCTCAAGGACAAGCAGCAGGCGGAGGAGGCGGTGATCCGCCTCGAGCACGGGCAGCCGATCCGCTTCGGGGCGGACGGTTCGCGGGGCGTCGTCCGCGATGCGGTCACCGGCGATCTGAAGGTGGTCGACGTGACGCCGGACAACGAGTCCCAGATCCTGGTCCACGACGCCCACGCGGCGTCCCCCACGACCGCCTTCGCCCTCTCCCGCCTGGCCGACCCGGACACCCTCCACCACACCCCGATCGGCGTCCTGCGCTCGGTGGACCGGCCGGTCTACGACACCCAGATGGCCGACCAGCTGGACTCCGCCATCGAACAGAACGGCAAGGGCGACCTGGCGACGCTGCTGGCGGGCGGCGACACCTGGACGGTGGTCGGCTGACGACCGCCGCGTGCGACACAAAGGGGCCCGGATGCACCGCACGGCATCCGGGCCCTTCTCGTTCCTCGGGCGGGTGCCGCTCACTCCTCGTCGCTCACTGGTCGGACGAGCCGGCATCGGCCTTCGCGGCGTCGTACCGCTCCCGCGCCTCCTGCACCGCATCCAGCCGCTTCTGGGTCCACCCCGCCAGCGCCCTCACCTGTTCCGCCGCCTCGCGGCCGAGGTCGGTCAGCGAGTAGTCGACTCGGGGCGGGATGACCGGCTTGGCGTCGCGGTGGACCAGGCCGTCGCGTTCCAGGGTCTGGAGGGTCTGGGTCAGCATCTTCTCGCTGACGCGGCCGATCGCCCGGCGCAGTTCGCTGAAGCGGTACGGGCGGTCGAGGAGCTCGATCAGGACGAGGACGCCCCAGCGGCTGGTGACGTGTTCCAGGACGAGGCGGTACGGGCACATCGCCTCGCCGGTGTCGTACTTGGAGACAACGGAGTCCACTGCACTTACGGCCATGCCAGTACCTTACTTCAAAGTGGGTACTTTCGCAGAGTTAGCGCTCCCCCTAGGGTTAGTGACATCCGCACCCCACAAGGAGATCGCACATCATGAGCATCGTCGTCACCGGAGCCACCGGACACCTCGGCGGGCACGTCATCGAGCAGCTGCTGGAGAAGGTCCCGGCCGAGCAGGTCACCGCCGTCGTGCGCGACGAGGCCAAGGCCGCCGACCTCGCCGAGCGCGGCGTGAGGCTCGCGGTCGCCGACTACAACGCCCCCGAGACCTTCGACCACGTCTTCTCCGCAGGCGACAAGGTGCTGCTCATCAGTGGCAGCGAGGTCGGCAACGACCGCGTCGGCCAGCACCGGGTCGTCATCGAGGCCGCCAAGGCGGCCGGGGTCGCCCTGCTCGCCTACACCAGCGCCCCGGGCGCCTTGAAGGCCGCCCTCGCCGACGACCACCGCGGCACCGAGGAGATCCTGCTCGGCTCCGGCGTGCCGTACGTCCTGCTGCGCAACGGCTGGTACCACGAGAACTACACCGAGAACCTCGCCCCGGTGCTGGAGCACAACGCCGTGGTCCAGGCTGCCGGTGACGGCCGCATCTCCTCCGCCTCCCGCGCCGACTACGCGGCCGCCGCGGTCGCCGTACTGACCGGCGAGGGCCACGAGAACAAGACGTACGAGCTGGGCGGCGACGAGGCGTGGAGCTTCGCGGAGTACGCGGCGGAGCTGAGCAAGCAGACCGGCAAGGAGATCGTCTACAACCCCGTCTCCGTCGAGGCCTTCACCGGCATCCTGGCCGGCGCCGGGCTGCCGGAGCCGGTCGCCGCGGTCATCGCGGGCGTCGACGCCTCCGTCGAGAAGGGCGAGCTGGTCGTCGACAGCGGTGACCTCTCGCGGCTCGCCGGGCGTCCGACCAGCACGATCGCCGACGCGATCACGGCCGCGCTCAAGGGCTGACCTCGCCGGAGGTCCGAGGGCCGCACTCCCCCGCCGGGCTCTCGGACGCACCACCCCCGCCTGTCATGACCGTATAGCGATACGGGCATGACAGGCGGGGGCCTTCGGCGTTACCTTCTTGCCTGCATACGTGTGCGACGGCGCGAGAGCGTCGAGGAGGAGGTGCCCGTGAGCGGGAAGTCGAAGGGCGAGCGGCGCACAGGTCTGCTGAACGGCTTCGCGGCGTACGGGATGTGGGGCCTGGTGCCCCTCTTCTGGCCCCTCCTCAAGCCCGCTGGCGCGGTCGAGATCCTCGCCCACCGCATGGTGTGGTCGCTGGTCTTCGTCGCCGTCGCGCTTCTCCATGTACGGCGCTGGGCCTGGGCCGGTGAGCTGCTGCGGCAGCCGCGGCGGCTGGCGCTGGTCGCCGTGGCGGCGGCGGTCATCACCGTCAACTGGGGCGTGTACATCTGGGCCGTCAACAGCGGCCATGTCGTCGAGGCCTCGCTCGGGTACTTCATCAACCCGCTGGTCACCATCGCCATGGGCGTACTGCTCCTGAAGGAACGGCTGCGGCCCGTGCAGTGGGCGGCGGTCGGGATCGGCTTCGCCGCGGTGATCGTGCTGACCGTCGGGTACGGGCAGCCGCCGTGGATCTCGCTGACCCTGGCCTTCTCCTTCGCCACATACGGGCTCGTGAAGAAGAAGGTGAATCTGGGCGGGATCGAGTCGCTGGCCGCGGAGACCGCGATCCAGTTCCTGCCGGCCGTCGGTTATCTGCTGTGGCTGACCTCGCGCGGGGACTCCACGTTCACCACCGAGGGACCCGGACACGGGGCGCTGCTCGCGGCGACCGGTGTGGTGACCGCGCTGCCGCTCGTGTGCTTCGGCGCGGCGGCGATCCGGGTGCCGTTGTCGACCCTGGGGCTGCTGCAGTATCTGGCACCGGTGTTCCAGTTCCTGCTGGGAGTCGCGTACTTCCATGAGGCGATGCCGGTCGAGCGGTGGGCCGGGTTCGCGCTGGTGTGGGGCGCCCTGTGCCTGCTCACCGTCGACGCGTGGCGGACGGCACGGGAGATGAGGCGGCGGCTGGAGGAGGCGCCACGGGTCGAGGTGGCACCGTCGGCTCCGGTGGACGCCTGACCGCGCCGACGCGGGCAGGGATGTTCCGGCGTGTTGGGTGAATGCTCGGCTGCTCCCCGCCGTCACCGTCACCGCGCCGACTTGCGGGCGCGTTCCGTGAGTCGGCCCATGCGTGCGCGGGCCGACTCCAGTTCCTCGATGTCGTCGGCGGCCGGCCCGTCCTCGGCCGTCAGCTCCGTCCACAGGCCGATCAGGTCGCGGCCCAGCTCCAGCCCCTGGTGCGGGTCGCGTACGGCGCGCCAGGCGGAGGCGGCGCTCTGGACGTTGCCGTACGCCCCCTCCGCGTCGCCGGTGCGCCGATAGGTCCTTGCGAGGTCGAGGGACAGCCGGAACGCACGCACCGGGTCGCCCGCCAAGTAGGCGATGTAGGCGGTCAGTTCGCGCAGCTTCAGCACCTCGCCGTGCTCCGGCCCGAGCACCGCCATGGCCTCCCCTACGGCTCCCACGGCCAACCCGTCCGCCTCGGCTATCCGCCCCGCCTTCACGGCCTCGTTGATCCGTGTCATCGGCTCCGCGAGAACCCCGGTGGTGGTGGACGGCTCGTCCCCCAGCACCGCTTCGGCCACGGCATCGAACCCACGGGCGGGGGTCGGGGTGGGCTCGGGCCCGGGGTCGAGGGGCGGGATGGCGAGGGGGTTGGGGGCGGGGGCGGCGGAGGCGGGCGCGGGTAGGGGGCTGGGAGCTGGGGCGGCTGAGGGGGGCGCGGGGAGCGGGTGGGGGGTGGTGATGCGCGGGGGTACGGCGGCTCGGTCGGCGCTTGCTCCGGGTGCCTCGTCGGCCCTTGTTCCGGATGCCTGGTCGGCCCCGCCGACCGCGTGCGGCGTGATCGCGTCCATGGGCGGGGGCGGCCCGAATTGTCCCGTGGGCGGTGCGACCGTGCCGGGTGCGCGGTCCTGAGGCGGCTCCGGCAGCGCGCGCAACGGGAAGGTCGGCGCGGCGTCCCGTACGGGCTCGGAGGCCGGCCGCAGCAGGTGCGTGGGCACGTCTCGGTAGGGCGTGGACTGGGGCTGGGGACCGGACGGTTCCGCGGGGTGCTCCTTCGCCACCGCGTCCCCCGACGGACCTACGCCCGCCGTCGCCGGGGCCGACTCCCGTACCGCAGAAGCCGACGGGACCGCTTCCTCCCGTCGCCGGGCCTCACCCCTTGCCCGCTCCCCCTGCTCGACCGGCTCGCTCAGCTCAACCGGCTCGACCGCCGGAGGCATCCGTACCGGCTCCCCCGTGAACGTGCTCGAACCGTCGGCCGCCACCTGGAGGTGTACGACGCAGCCGATGCGCTCGTCGTGAATCGTGGCCCGAACGGGATGGCCCGTGGCGAGGGCGATGCGGTGGAGGTGGTCGAGGACGGCCTGCTGGATCTCCTCACCGGCCGCCGGGACGACCGGAACGCCGCCGATCGAGGCACCCCCCGCTCCCGGACCGCCCGCGGGGACATGGACGTCGATCGGTGCCGCCACGAGGGCCGCGGGGAGCGCGGCCCCCTTCTGTTCCCGCTTCTTCTCGCGGCTGAGTCGAGACATCGGTTCCCTCACTCGGATGCGTCGGAAGTGGAGCGGACGGCGCGTTCGGGTTCCATGGTGCTCCCTCCCGCCGTCGGGCCCCGCCACCCCGGCGTCAAGATCCGGTCGTTCACGTACTGTCGAGTCTCTCCGGTCGCTGCCGGTTCTCACGTCACCGTCGCGTCACAGACTCGTCCCAGCGATCGGCGCCCCGGTTCGCCGGCCGCCCGGCACCGCGCGGATCCGTGGGCTTGGCGAGAAAGGAGAGCGGGCATGCGCACGGACATGCAACAGGGACCGGAGATCTGGCTCCGCGGACCGGTCGCCCCGTCGGAGCCCGGACCCCAGGAGCCCGCCCACGCCGTCGCCACCGCCCGGCGCTACTCCTGGGTCGGCACCCACGGCGGCGCCGGCGTCTCCACCCTCGCCGCCGTGTACGGCGGCCATGACTGCGGCCGGGAGTGGCCCGGACCGGACGACCCGCGCTCCGTCCTGCTCGTCGCCCGCACCCATGCCTCCGGACTGGCCGCCGCCCTGCGCGCCCTGGAGGTGTTCCGGCGCGGGCAGGCGCCCCAGGGGCTCGACCTGGACGCCCTCGTCCTGGTGGCGGACGCGCCGGGCCGGCTGCCCCGCCCGCTCGACCGGCAGATCCGGCCGCTGGAGCAGGTCATCGACGTCTATCGCGTCCCCTGGGTCCCCGACTGGCGTCTCGGCGACCTCGGCGGCCGTCCGCCCCGCGAGACGGAGGCGCTGGCCCGGCTGACGGGGGCGGCGGCCGGACGGCGCGGCTGAGTCCCGTCCGTTGGGGGCGCCCTCCAGGCGTCGCCTCGCCACCCCATGGACAACTACTTGTGTGCGCATATAATGCAGGTGCGAGTAATCGTCGTACGCCGCCTTTCTCTGGGGGACCTCATGACCCGTCGCTTCCTGTTCGTGCTCGGCAGCAGCCGCGCCGACGGCAACACCGAACTCCTCGCCCGCCGGGCCGCCGAGCAGTTGCCCGCCGAGGTCGAGCAGCAGTGGATCTCCCTGGCCGAGCAGCCGCTGCCCGACTTCGTGGACCTGCGACGCGACAGCGACCATGTCCACCCGCCCACCGGCAGTGTCCCGGCCCTCCTTCTCGACGCGACGCTGGCGGCCACCGACATCGTGATCGCCTCCCCGCTGTACTGGTACTCGGTCTCCGGTCTGACCAAGCGCTACCTGGATTACTGGTCCGGCTGGCTGCGCACCCCGGGTCTCGACTTCAAGGCGGCCATGGCCGGCCGCACGCTCTGGGGTGTCGCCGCGCTCGCCGACAGCGAGCCGTCCGTCGCCGACCCGCTGATCGGCACCCTGAACAACTCGGCCGCGTACCTCGGGATGCGGTTCGGCGGAGTGCTCCTCGGCAACGGCAGTAGGCGCGGTGATGTGCTGCACGACACCGCGGCCCTCGCCCGCGCCAAGAGCTTCTTCGCGCAGGAGCCGCCGCTCGCCCGCTTCCCCCACGAGACCCGGGCCGCCGCCTGAGCTACGCCGTGATGTCCCTCGTCGTGAACCGCGCCCAGGCCGCCGAGCCGAACACCGCCGCGTACAGGGCCTGGAGGCCGAGGTTCTTCGTCAGGTCGTCCCAGTAGACCGGGTCGCGCATCAGGTCGGCGAAGGACAGCCAGTAGTGGGAGAAGAAGTACGGCTGCAGGGCGTGCAGTTGGGGTATCTGGTCGAGGATCTGAACGGTGATCAGCAGTCCGACGGTCGTCGCCATCGCGGCGATGCCGCTGTTGGTCAGCGTCGAGATGAACAGGCCGAGCGCGGCTATGCCGATGAGCGATGCCGCGACGACCAGGGCGATCAGCAGGGCCCGCCCCAGACCGTCGGCGAAGCCGATCCGGGTGCCGGAGATGGTCGTCAGATCGCCGAGCGGGAACAGGACGGCTCCGACGGCGAGCGCCGATGCCGCGACCACGAGGGTGGCGACCAGGCAGAAGGCCAGCACCGTCGTGTACTTGGTGAGCAGCAGCCGGGTGCGGCCGGCCGGGGCGACCAGCAGGTAGCGCAGGGTGCCGGCGTTGGCCTCCCCCGCTATCGCGTCTCCCGCGACGACCCCGATCGCCATCGGGAGGAAGAACGGCAGCGTCGCCGCGAGGGCCGTGAAGACCAGGAACAGGCCGTTGTTGGTGATCTGGGCGATGAACGCCGGGCCGCCCCCTCCGCCACCGCGGCCGGGACCGGCCGAGGAGCCGTCGCTCGTCTCGATCTTGACGGCGATGCCGACGAGGATCGGGACGGCCGCGAGGACGGCGAGCAGGGCGAGGGTGCGCCAGCGGCGGAAGGTGGTGACCAACTCGCTGCGCAGCAAGCCGAAGGTCCACAGGGGGCTCGGCGTGCGCACCTCGCCCAGCTCCCGGGGGACCGCCGTCTCAGCCCGCGACATCGAAGCCCTCCCCCGTCAGCGCCACGAACGCGTCCTCCAGCGAGGCCCGCTCCACTCCGAAGCCACGCACGCGCACACCCGCCGTCACCAGCGCGGCGTTCACCTCGGCCAGATCCCGGTCCGGGGGCTCCGCGGTCACCCGGTCCTCGGCGGCGACGACGTCGGCGGCGCCCTGCTCCTTCAGCACGCGGGCCGCGTCCCCGGTGTCCGGCGTCGTGACGACCAGCCGGCCGCGCGCGCCCGCAGCCAGGTCGGACACCGCGCCCTGGGTGATGAGGCGGCCCTGTGCCATCACCGCCGCGTGGGTGCAGACCTGCTCGATCTCGTCGAGGAGGTGGGAGGAGAGGAAGACGGTGGTGCCGTCCGAGGCCAACTCCCGGACCAGGGAGCGGATTTCCCGCATGCCCTGGGGATCGAGGCCGTTGGTCGGCTCGTCCAGGACCAGGAGTCTGCGCGGCTGCAGCAGCGCGGCGGCGAGACCGAGCCGCTGCTTCATGCCGAGCGAGTAGGCCTTGGCCTTCTTGCCGGCCGCCGCCATGAGCCCCACCCGCTCCAGCGCCGCCGCGACGCGGGCACGCCGGGTGCGCGGGTCGGCGGTCGGGTCGGCGGCGTCGTAACGGATCAGGTTGTCGCGGCCGGAGAGGAAGCCGTACAGAGCGGGGCCCTCGATGAGCGCGCCGACATGCGGGAGGACGGCGCGCGAGCTCCTCGGCATGGGGCGGCCGAGCACCCGGGCGGTGCCCGAGGTGGGCTCTATCAGGCCCATCAGCATGCGGATGGTGGTGGTCTTGCCCGAGCCGTTCGGACCGAGGAAGCCGAAGACGCTGCCCGCCGGGACCGTCAGGTCGAGGCCGTCGACGGCGAGTTGCCCGCCGCGGTAGCGCTTGGTGAGCGCGCGGGTGGCGATGACGCTGTCACCCGGCTCGGCGCGGTCCGGCTCCGGGGCTGACGCCTCGTCCATCGGCTCCCTCGATTCGTGCTCGTACCGCGTGGCGCGGCGACTACTCACCGTGATGACGAACGGTCGCCGCGCAAGGTTCCCGGCCAAGCGCTCCGCTGGAAGTACCGGGCGCGTCGTCGGTCGTCCGCGGCGCCGTCGTGGCCGGTGGCGCAGTTCCCCGCTCCCCTTCGGAGGCGCCACCGGACCGCGGCGGACTTCACCAGGTTCGCTCAGCCCGCGTTCGCCGCCTTCACCAACGCGTCCTTGCTGACCGCGCCGACGTAGACCTTGCCGTCGTCGGTGATCAGGGCGTTGATCAGGCGGGTCTTGAAGACCGTGCCCGAACCGAACTTGCCCGTGACCTTGTCGCCGAGGGAGTCGAGGAAGCCGCCGAACTGGCCGCCGGCCTCGGCGCCGGAGGGCACGCCCTGGCCGCCGGTGTCGAAGGTGGCGATGGAGTCCCAGCCCTTGCCGATGACGTTCATCCCGTCGGGACCCTTGCCCGAGTCCTTCCCGGACGGGCCGCTCCTGTCGTCGCCCTTCGGAGCGCCCTTCGGGGCGACCTTCGGGGCGCCCTTGGCGTGCCCGTCCGCGTGCTCGCCCTGGTCGCCCTCGGTGACCTTCGCGCCCTTGGGGGCCTTGAAGTCGAAGGTCGAGGCGGCCGGCTTGGCGAAGCTGATCTGCGTGAAGCCGGCGTCGATGACGGCGGCGCCGCCGCTCGCCGGGGTCAGGGTGAACTTCAGCGGCAGACCGGTCTTCGCGTCCACGGCCACGGTGATCTGACCGACCGTCGAACCGGAGTCCTTCGGCTTGACGACCAGCCGGTACGCGTCCCGGCCCGCGACCTGGGCGGTGCCCTGGACGGTCACGGAGGTGGTGTCGTCGACGGCCTTCAGGGCGTCCTTGGTGAGCTGGTCGGGCGTGGCGGGCGGCTGCTCCTGCTTCTTCTCGGAGGCGCCGTCGTCGGGGGCGGTGGAGTGGTAGACCTCGTTCGACTGGCTGTCGTAGCCCCAGACGTCCTTGCCGTTGTGGATGAGGCTGTACTCCGCCGCGTTCTCCAGCAGGGACAGCTTCTGCCGGTCCGGGCCGTCGGCCGCCACGCGCAGGGTGTGGGTGCCGCTGGCGAGTTCGGTGAGCTTGGACGTGGGGTCGGCGGAGGACCCGTCACCGGATCCGCGCCCGGCGCCGGACGTCAGGCTGCTCTCCAGGCCGCCCAGGTTCGGCAGGCCCAGATCCGTGGTGACCTTCACCGTGCCGGACAGCTGCTGCACGTCCGACTTGGCGATCTTGTCGAGGAGTTGCTGCGCGCTGATCTTCGGCAGGCTGGGGTCGCCGGAGTCGGCGAGCGCCGGGACTAGCCCGATGGTCGCCGCCGCCACCCCCACCACCGCGACCGGGACGACGTACCGCGCGGCCTTGCGCCTGCCCGCGCGCAGGTCGTCGGCCTCGCCGGCGATCGTGCTGTCGTCGGATTCGTACGGTGCCATGTGTGCGCTACCTCCGTCGTCGGCGGCGGCTTCCAACTTGCCTGTCAGCACTCGTCTTCCACCCAAGCCGCCATTCTCACCCGAATCGGTGAGGAGTGGTGTTTTCCGTGGTTTCCAGTTGACCAAATCGACGGAGGACAAGCGTCAAACCTCGGGGGCAACTCCGTGTACTCCTGGGGTATGACGCGAGAGGGCGACGCCTCCCCCGACCCGTAGGGGTACGGGTGTGACGGGGAGGGCGCCGCCCTGGGTCTGAGCGTCAACTACCGTGTCAGCGCTGAAGGAACACGTAGTCGGCGTGGTACGGGACCCCGACGATGTCGCCCGGCGTGCAGCTGCCGGAGGGAGCGACTCCGCCGACCGTGTTGAGCCGCAGGATCTCCGCGGTGCCGGCGAGCAGGCCCCGGTGCTTGCCGGACTGCGTGGCCTTCAGGTCGAGCTCGGGGATGTTGCCGGTGCCGTTCGGGGTCTTGGTCAGGACGGCCCCGGTCACCGAGCTGCCGTCGGGTGCGACCCACTGCGGCGTACCGGAGTTGGGCGCGACGAAGGAGTGCCTGATGCCGCCGCCGAGCAGGGCGCTGACGTCCCGCTGGGCGAAGGCGTACCCGCCGCCGTCGGCCGGCTTGCACTCGTAGATCTGCTTGCCCTTGACCACGGACGCCTGGAAGTTGTGCAGGGCGTCGCGGAAGTCGAAGGCGGCGACGGTGACCTTGTGGAGCTGGCCGCGGACGGCTCCGCCCGGGAACCGGGACGTGTGCAGGTTGGCGTAGAAGGAGCCGGGGTCGGAGGTCAGCGCCTGGAGCAGCGCCGGGTCGTCGACCTTGACGGTGCCGGTGAGGTGGTGGCCCTTGGCCTTCTTGGCGATGAGCTTGCTGAAGTCGATCTTGACGCCGCCGTTGGTGCCCTTGGCGCCCTGGTGGATGTGGAGCATGGTCGGCCTGCCGGTGCCGCGCCAGGTCACGGCGACGGACACCTTGTCGCCCTGGACCTTGATGAACTCCAGCGCGGCGCCGTCCTTGTCCCCCACGGCCGGGCCGCCCTGCACCGGCACCTCGTTGGCGCCGCGCAGGCTGGTGGCGAGCAGGGTCGCGGTGGAACCCGCGTGGTCGGCGCGGGTGGCCGTGGTGGCCGATGCGGGAATCGTGGCGGCGGCGACACCGCCGGCGGTGGCCACCGCGAGGGCGGTGACAATGAGGCTCTTACGGCGCTTCGAGAACGTCGTGTTCTTGCCCATGATGCAGTTTTCTCCCCGTAGACCGGCCGACACCCCCTGCGTCGGCCTGCTGGGTATGAGTACGGAAGCGATCTGAGACTGGACTCAGTCCAAGCTTGTGATGCGCGTCACATCAGGTGGGTGTCGCATCACCGGGAGGGGCTGGCTCAGCCCGTCCGTTGTAGCCCGTACGGCATCCGGGGAACGAGGCCCTTCCGGGCCGACGGCGGTGCAGGGGACGAGTCCCCTGCCGCGTCCAAAGGGGCATTCCCCCTGGCGAGGGGGCGTGGGCGGATCAGCCCGCGCGGTGCACCACCGCGTCGCACATCTCCATCAGCGCCAGCTTCGCGTCGCACTCCCTCAGCGGCGCCAGCGCCGAGCGCGCCTCCTCCGCGTACCGCACGGTGTCGCGCCGCGCCTGCTCCAGGGCGGGATGCGCCCGCAGCCCGGCGAGTGCCTCCGCGTGCCGCTCGTCGTCGGTGAGGTCGGAGTCGAGCAGCTCGCACAGGGCGATGTCCTCGGCCAGCCCGAGCCGCGCGGCCCGCTCGCGCAGCCGCAGCACCGGCAGGGTCGGGATGCCCTCGCGCAGGTCCGTCCCCGGCGTCTTCCCCGACTCGTGCGAGTCGGACGCGATGTCCAGGACGTCGTCGGCGAGCTGGAAGGCGACCCCGAGGCGCTCCCCGTACTGGGTGAGGACGTCCACGACCGTCTCGTCGGCGCCCGACATCATCGCGCCGAACCGGCAGGACACGGCCACCAGCGACCCCGTCTTGCCGCCGAGCACGTCCAGGTAGTGGTCGACCGGGTCGCGTCCGTCCTGCGGTCCCGCGGTCTCCAGGATCTGTCCGGTGACCAGCCGCTCGAACGCCTCGGCCTGCACCCGCACGGCCTCCGGACCGAGGTCGGCCAGGATGTGCGAGGCACGCGCGAAGAGGAAGTCGCCGGTCAGCACCGCCACCGAGTTGCCCCAGCGGGTGTTCGCGCTGTCGACCCCGCGGCGCACCGCCGCCTCGTCCATGACGTCGTCGTGGTACAGCGTGGCGAGGTGGGTCAGCTCCACGACCACGGCGGACGGTACGACTCCGGGCGCGTACGGGTCGCCGAACTGGGCGGCGAGCATCACGAGCAGCGGCCTGAAGCGCTTTCCACCCGCCCGCACCAGGTGCTGGGCGGCCTCCGTGATGAAGGGGACCTCGCTCTTGGTGGCTTCGAGCAGTCCCTCCTCGACGGCCGCCAATCCGGCCTGGACATCGGCTTCCAGAGCCTGGTCCCGCACGCTCAGCCCGAACGGCCCGACGACGGTCACGAGGGGTCTCCTGTCTGCTGGTGTCTACTGGCGGTTACGCGGTTTGTCGATACGTCGCTGCCATCACTCAAGTCAGCGTATCCGGTCACCTTTCGATCACCGATGCCGCCCACCCGTCCAGGCCGGGCGGTATCGGATCAGACCGGTATGTTTTTGATCAACTGATATGAACCGATTTTTACCGACTCGCGCACCCGACGTGAAGTGGAGCGGCGGCGCGTGTCCCGAACAGAAGCCGACGCCGAGCCCGGCAGTCAACCTTTCCCCGGTGACGACCACGCATTCCTCGGCGGCCAGGCCATCCGGATACCCCTGTCCGCCGACACGCTCACCAATGGCGGAACGGACGATCGCCACGGTCTGCCCCACGGGCGGCTGTTTGACTACGAGTTGAGGGCATTGCCCGTTTTGCCTCTCTTGTCTAAACCAGTGACTTGGCTCACGCCCGAGCATGATCCGCATTCCGGTGCATTTCTCCCGATCCGCCTTTTCCCGCGCCCGAGTTGAGGCTTGGCAACCGCAAAGGATCAAGCACCCCATATGCCTCAGACCAAGGTCAACAGGGGTGATGTGTGAATCCGGTACTTGTTCCGGACATGTGCTCTCGCATACGTTCCCGGCCTGTCGGGCGGACGCCTAATCCTGCCGCCGCCCGTTCCACCAACCGAGAACGCACGGCAGGAGCGGGGGAACCAGGTAGTTCGCCGATTCGGACGTCCCAGGACGTCCGGCCCGGCTCGGGGTGAAGTCGTGTCGCCGTACGGCGGTGCGGCCGGGCATCTCCCGCCCGAACCCGACAGCTCACCTCGCAGGCGACGGAGAGGAAACTCGTCATGTCCGCTGCCGCTCAGCACCGCCGTACCAGAAGCGCCCGCATCGTCCGCAAGCTCGCCGTCATCGGCACGGGTGCCGCCGTCCTCGCCCTGCCGATCGTGGGCGCGACCAGCGCCTCCGCCGCCACCCCCACCGTGGCCACCGCCACCTCGCTGGGCTACGCCAACAACCTCGACGGCTGGATCCGGGCCTCCCTCCAGGTCATGGCGCAGCACGGGATCCCCGGCACCTACAACGGCATCTACCGCAACGTGATCCGTGAGTCCTCGGGCAACCCGTACGCGATCAACAACTGGGACTCCAACGCGCTCGCCGGCACCCCGTCCAAGGGTCTGCTGCAGGTCATCGACCCGACCTTCGCCGCCTACCACGTGTCCGGCACCTCCTGGGACCCCTACGACCCGGTCGCCAACATCACCGCCGCCTGCAACTACGCGGCCGCGCGCTACGGTTCGATCGACAACGTGTACGGCGCCTACTGAGCCGTCTACCGAGCCACCCGGTCAGAACAGTCTCTCGAGGACGACGGCGATGCCGTCGTCCTCGTTCGACAGGGTGATCTCGTCGGCCACCGCCTTGAGTTCGGGATGGGCGTTGGCCATCGCGACGCCGTGGGCGGCCCAGTCGAACATCGGGATGTCGTTGGGCATGTCGCCGAAGGCGATGGTCTGCCGCGGGCCGAGCCCCAGGTGCTCGGCGGCCAGCGCGAGACCGGTGGCCTTGGTGATGCCGCACGGCTGGAGTTCGACGGTCCCGGGCCCCGACATGGTGACGGTGGCAAGCGAGCCGACCACCGAGCGCGCCGTCGCCGCCAACTCGTCGTCGGACAGGTCGGGATGGCGCAGCAGCACCTTGCTGATGGGCTCGCACCACAGGTCGTCGCGCCGGCCGACCCGTACGGCGGGCAGGGTGGGGTGCGGCATGAGGTACCCGGGTTCGATGAGCGTGAGGCCGTCGACGCCGTCCTGGTCGACGGCCGCGTACACCTGGCCCACCTCGGCCTCGATCTTGCCGAGGGCCGTCTCGGCCAGCTCCCGGTCCAGCGTCACGGACCACAGCAGACGGTCCGCGCGATGGTCGTACACCTGCGCGCCCTGTCCGCACACCGCGAGCCCCCGACCGCCCAGGTCGTCGAGGAGCGGCCGCACTCTGGGAGCCGGCCGGCCGGTCACCACGAGATGCCGGACACCGGCGCCGGCCACGCGCGCGAGGGCGGCGAGAGACCGGTCGGAGAGGGTGTCGTCACCTCGGAGCAGTGTGCCGTCCAGGTCGGTGGCGATGAGTGCATATGCGGTGGGTGCGGCCATGATCAGAGAATACGGACCGCACGCCCCGGCGACTCATCGCGAACCGGTCGACCGGCCCGTTCTCCCCCGCCCCTCCGCCAACTCCCGTAGCGCCGACGGGCGTCGCTCAACTCCCTTGTCACCGGGGGGTGTCGGGGAGTTCGCGAGGGTGTCGGGGAGCTCGCGAGGGTGCCGGGGAGCTCGCGAGGAGCGCCTCACGCCGGGCGGACGCGCTCCTCGCCGGTCGGCGGTGGGCGGTTCAGCCGTGTGCCGCCGCCAGGTGCCTCGCCAGCCTCGGGGAGGCGAACTCCGTGCCGCAGACGAACCGCATCACCGGTCCGTACGAGGCCGCGGCCGGCAGGCCGGTGAAGTACAGGCCGGGGACCGAGGACACGTACCCGGCGCCCAGCCGGGGCGTGCCACGGCTGACGGCGACACGGGTGCGCAGCTCGGGACCGAGGAAGTCCATCGCCGCGATGTCCACGCGGTAGCCGGTCGCCGCGATGACGTGGTCCGCCGCCAGCTTCTCGGTCTGACCGCCGAAGGTGCGCACCGTGAGCGTCGGGCTGGCACCGTCCGCGTCGGTTCCCACGATCCTGTCGACCTCGGTGACCTGCACCTTGCCCTCGAAGCGGTCGCGCAGCCACCACGCGCCGAGCGGTCCGAGGACCCGGCGGACGAGGTAGTGGCGCGCCCCGGCCGGCAGACGGCGGTACGGGTGCGGGTAGTAGCTCAGTGCCCACAGCGACCAGGCACGGCCGAAAGGCGACTCGGGGCGCAGCCTGGGCTGGTCCCAGGGCGGTGCCCCGAAGGCGACCTTGCCGTGGCCGCGGGAGACCACCCTCACCTGCGCGCCCGCCTCCGCCGCCAGGACCGCCGTCTCCAGCGCGGACTGGCCGGCGCCGACCACGATCAGGTCCTTGCCGGCGTAGCGCGTGAGGTCGTGGTGCTGTGAGCTGTGGGAGACCGGGCCCGTGGGGGTGGGGCCGTCCGGCGCCGCGGCCAGTTCCGCGGGGAGGTGGGCGAGGCCGTGCAGGCCGGTCGCCACGACGACCGCGCGGGCGGTGAACAACTCGCCGGAGTCCAGCTTCAGTTCGAAGCCGCCGCTCCCCCGGTCGACCGAGACCACCCGCACCTGCTCCAGCTCGGGCACCAGCTTCTGCTGGAACCACTCGCCGTAGGCGATGAAGGTCTCGACCGGGATGATGTCCTCGTCCGTCACCAGCCGCTTGATGCCGGCGGCGTCGCAGTAGTCGGCGAGGGTGTGCCCCTGCTGCGGCGCGTCGAGGCTGGAGGCCACGGGCGTCGACTTCAGGAGCATCCCGGCGGGCATGTGGTCGCGCCAGCTGACCATGGGCTCGCCGAAGACGCGGACCGGGATGCCGCGTGCGCGCAGATGGGCGGCGGTGGACAGGCCGAACGGCCCGGCGCCGATGATCGCAACCGGTTGAATCACGAAGTCCCTCCCCAGGACGCTGAATTCGCCACTTCGTGTGGTTCGGCTCGGACGGCTGACGGTCGGCTAGCCCCCCGAACTGGTGGTGCCGCCGCGGCGGTTGGTCCGCCACAGCTGATACAGGTGCTTCGCGCCCGGCCGCACGAAGCGCGCGAGCATCGTGAGGAACGGCAGCGGGTCGTCACCCGCGAGCCAGGCCAGCTCCGTCCCGCTCGCACGGGCCGGCGCGTGCGGCGTCGTGTAGCCGCTGCGCCGGTAGGCGAGCAGGGCGGGCAGGTCGATGTTCTCCACGATGTACCGGTGACCGGCTCGCTGTTCCCCCTCCGGGACGGTGCGGCCGGTCAGGTCCAGATGCATGGCGCGGACGACGTCCACCCCCGACTCGTTCTCGAAGAGCCGGAACTGAGCGCCCACGCGCGGATTGAAGTCGAGCAGCTTGTACCGGCCGTCGCGCCGGTCGAAGCGCAGGTCGAGGTCGATGATGCCGGTGAAGCCGATCTCCTTGATGAAACGCGCGGCGATGTCGGCGAGTTCCGGATTGTCGACGACGTACGCGTTCGCCGTCATTCCGGCGTGCGGCGGCCAGGAGCGCACCTTCACGCCGGTGAACATGGCGAGCGGGGTGGAGTCCTGGTCGAAGTAGGCGTGCACGATCCAGTCCTCGGCGTCCTCCCTGGGCAGGTACTCCTGGAGGATCACCCCGGGCCGCTCGCCCCAGTCGCGGGCGAGCCGCAGCAGGCCCTCGCGGGTGCCGATGCGTGTCGTGCCGTTCACCGCGGGCCGCCTGCGCCGCAGGAACGCCTCGCGGTTCTTGGCGACCACCGGGAAGCGGGCCTTCTCGGCGAAGGCCACGATGTCGTCGTACGACCGCGGGAACGCGGCCGTCGGGCTGGGGATGCCGTGCTCCACGCACAGTTCGTGCAGGCCCTGCTTGCTCGCCAGGCGGCGCGGCAGGGCGGGCTCCACGCGCGGGAAGAGGAAACGGCCCGCGAGGTCGTCCTGGTGCTCGGCGATCAGGACGGCGGCCTCCTCGTCGGTGGGCACGAGGACGGTGGGGCGGCCGATGCGCCGCCCGACACGCAGCAGGCCCTCCACCAGGTGGCCGGGGTCCTCCGTGCCGGTGGTCGGCCAGACGAAGGCCCGCTTGAGATAACGGGAGGACGCGGCGGGTGTGTAGGCGTCCTCGGTGATCGCGTACATGGGGATGCCCAGCCGGCCCAGACTGCGGATCGCGCCCACACCGCCGTGGTGCAACGGATAGTCGCCGAACTTGACGATCAGGCCCGGCACGTCACGGTCCGCCTGGAACGGCACACTGCTCGTGCTCCTGGCCACGGGTCCCCCCACGTGTCCCCCCTACGGACCGGACCCACCCCGTCCGTGTCCCCCAAAGGACGCTAAGCCGGAATTGAGTGCTCCGACAAGGCCAATTCGGACATTGCAAACTCTTTAGACACTGCTCAAGAAGGCGGACCCGGCCGTAACGTGTGGCACGGCCAGCAGAAACGCACGAGAGTGAGGCAGCACCCCATGCCCCCCTTCGATGTTCCCGAAGGCGATCCCTTCGGTCCGCACAACCTTCCGTACGGCGTGTTCTCGCCCGCCGGTTCGGCGCGGCGAGGTGTCGGCGTACGGCTCGGCGACCACGTCCTGGACGCGGGCGCGGCGGCCCGGGCGCTCGGCTCGCCCTACGCCTCGCTCCTGGCGCAGCCCTCGCTGAACCCGCTGCTCGCTGCGGGGCGCACCGCCTGGTCGGACGTGCGGCGCGCGCTGACGGCGTGGGTGACCGTGCCGGCGCATCAGGAGGCGATCGCGGGCTTCCTGCACCCTCTGTCCTCGGTGACCCTGCACCTCCCCTTCGAGGTCGCGGACTACGTCGACTTCTACGCCTCCGAGAACCACGCGCGGAACGTCGGGCAGATCTTCCGCCCCGACGCGGCGGACTCGCTGACGCCGAACTGGAAGCACCTCCCGATCGGTTATCACGGGCGGTCGGGCACGGTGGTGGTCTCCGGCACCGATGTCGTACGGCCCTCGGGCCAGCGGAAGGCTCCGGGGGACGCGGAGCCGGTCTTCGGGCCGTCGGTCCGCCTCGACATCGAGGCCGAGGTGGGTTTCGTGGTGGGTGTGCCGTCCGCCATGGGAACGTCCGTGGGGCTCGCGGAGTTCCCTGAGCACGTGTTCGGGCTGTGCCTGCTCAACGACTGGTCGGCGCGGGACGTCCAGGCCTGGGAGTACGTCCCGCTCGGCCCGTTCCTCGGCAAGTCCTTCGCCACCTCGGTGTCCGCCTGGATCACTCCGCTGGACGCGCTGGAGCACGCGCGCGTGGCGCCGCCGCGGCGCACGCACGCGTTGCTGCCGTATCTGGACGACTCCGGCCCCGAAGCCGAGCCCGGCGGCTACGACCTGCGGATCTCCGTCGCGATCAACGGCCATGTCGTCTCCGAGCCGCCCTTCTCCACCATGTACTGGACGGCGGCGCAGCAGCTGGCCCACATGACCGTGAACGGGGCCTCCCTGCGGACGGGGGACCTCTACGGGTCCGGCACGGTGAGCGGGCCGGAGCCGGCCCAGCGCGGGTCGCTCCTCGAGCTGACCTGGAACGGGCGGGATCCGCTGGAACTTCCGGAGGGCAAGCGGACGTTCCTGGAGGACGGGGACGTGGTGACGCTCTCGGCGTGGGCGCCGGGGCCGGACGGGGTGCGGCTGGGTCTGGGGGAGGTGACGGGGCGGATCGTGGCGGGGTGACGGGGCGCGGATGGTAGTGACAAGGGCGCGGTTCGTGGCGGGGGTGACAGCACGGACCGTACCCGGGTTGCGGGGCGCGGATCGTCACGATTCGTGGCGTGAGCAGGCCTGTCGCAGGCGAGGGACGGGCCGGCGAGGCGCCGATCTCCGGAGAGCTGCGGGGAGTTGGGGTGTGACGGTGACTGCACGGGACGTAGTGGGTCGCTCTTGTCTCCTGACTCCGGCGTCCTTCGCCGTCATACTGGCGGCGGGCGACTTGCGCGCCGAGCCGGTTGCCCCGCCCTCGCCCCTTTCCTCCGACCAGGATCCGGAGCCCGTGGCATGACCTTCTGCCTGCTCCTGCTGAGTGTCGTGGCCCTGACGGCCGCCGTGCCGGTCCCGCGTGCCCTGGTGCGGGCCGGCTGGCCCGAGCGGGAGCCCGTGGTCGCGCTGTGGGTGTGGCAGTGCCTGGTGGCCACGGTCCTGATGTGCTGCCTGGCGGCGCTGCTGCTCGGCGCGGCGGCCGTGTTCGGCACGGTGCGCACCCAGCTCTTCGCGCCCGCGCCACCGGCGGTCACCGCCGCCTACGACCTGTCCGTCGCGCCCGTGTGGGCCGCCGCCCTCACGGTGCTGCTGGCCTGCGGTGCCGCCTGGACGACCGCGATGCTCGGCCGCGAACTGGTCGAGGCCCGCCGGCGGCGCGGAGTCACCCGGGCGCACCTGCGCGAGCGGGCGCCCGAGCTGCCGGCCGGCCTCGAGGCGGCGGCGCGGGGGCCGCTGCTGGTGCTGGAGGACGAGTACCCCGACGCCTGGTGGATGCCGGGGCATCCGCCGCAGCTCGTCGTCACGACGGGCGCGCTGCACCGGCTCACCGACCACCAGCTGGACGCCGTACTCACGCACGAGCGGGACCACGCGCGGGCCCACCACGACTGGCTGCTGCATCTGTCGACCGCGCTGGCCACCGGGTTTCCGCGGGTGCCGCTGTTCGCCCACTTCTGCGACCAGACGCACCGGCTGGTGGAGCTGGCGGCGGACGACACGGCGTCACGGCGGTGCGGGCATCTGACGACCGCGCTGGCGCTGATCGAGCTGAACCAGCACCGCGGGGTGCTGTCCTGCGCCTCCAGCCACCGGCTGCTGGGCGAGCGGGTGGACCGGCTGCTGGAGCCGCCGCTGAGGCTGGGGCGGCGGCACCGGGCGCTGACGGCGACGGTGGCCGCGCTCGTGCCGCTGCTGCCGTTGCTGATCACGTTCGCTCCCGGACTCACCGCCCTGTCCTGACTGGCAGATCTTGCCCCGCACCAGCCCTTTCCCCAGGTCATCGCCCTGCCTGACGGGTCGGCAGGTGGCGCAACACTGTCGCAACACTTCATTCCCTACTCGCTCGGTATGGTTCGGGACATGCCACCGAGCGACCGCATCCGAGACCACGCCGGACAGGGCGCGACCACCGTCGCCGCCCACCGTGCGCGGCGCCGGCTGCGCGCCGACCAGGCACGGCAGCTCGCCGACCTGCTCCGTCAGCAACTGCTGGCCGACGGCTTCCCGGACGGCACGCTGCCGCACGAGACGACCCTCGCGGCGGACTACCGCGCCACGCGCAACACCGTCCGGCAGGCCCTGGACCTGCTGAGGGCCGAGGGACTCGTCGAGCGTCAGCCGGGGGTCGGCACCGTCGTCGTGGGGCGGAAGTACCCGCACGGCCTCGACCGGCTGATGGGCCTCGCCGAGACCCTCCACGAACACGGCCGGGTCACCAACGAGGTCCGCACGATGGGCCCCGCACCCGCACCCGCCCCGGCCGCCGAACGCCTGCGGGTCCCCGCCGGCGCCGACGTCCTCTACATCGAACGCCTGCGCAGGCTCAACGGCATCCCCCTCTCCCTCGACCTGACCTACATCCCGCTCGACATCGGCACCGCCCTGCTCGGGGCCGACCTGGAGAACACCGACGTCTTCCGCCTCATCGAGGCCATCACCGGTCGGCGGCTCGGCCACGCCGAGATCACCCTGGAGGCGGTCAACGCGGACGCCCACTCCGCCGCCGTGCTCGAAGCACCGCGCGGCGCGGCCGTCCTCATGCTGGACCGGCTCACGCACCTCGCCGACGGCCGCCCGGTCGACCTGGAGTTCATCCGCTTCCGCGGCGACCGCATCACCATGAGCGGCCTGCTGCACCGCTCCCTCTAGTCCCCTTCCCGCAGTCCCCTTCCTGCAAGTCCCCTTCCCGCTAGTCCCCTTCCTGACCCGTTTCCTGGAGACAGCCATGCCTTTGGCGCCCCAGCGGGCCGACGTGCCCGTGACCATCGACGAGTCGAAGTGCATCGACGGCTGCACCCTCTGCGTGGACATGTGTCCGCTGGACTCCCTCGCCATCGACGACAGCAGCGGCAAGGCGTACATGCACGTCGACGAGTGCTGGTACTGCGGCCCCTGCGCGGCCCGCTGTCCCACCGGAGCCGTGACGGTCAACATGCCCTATCTGCTCCGGTGAGAGGCCCGAACTCCCGTGAAACGCGCCGTACTCGTGAACCGCACCGCCCTTCCCGTCTCCGCCGCCCTGCTGCTCCCCCTGACCGCCTGCGGTGGCAGCGCCGAGGCCGGTGACGGCAAGAACGTCACCATCACCGTCGGCTACCAGTCCAAGACCATCAACACGGTCACCGCGGGCACCCTCCTGCGCTCCCTCGGCTACTTCGAGCGCGACCTCAACGCCCTCGACGACGGCCACACCTACAAGGTCGACTGGCAGGACTACGCCACCGGCGCCCCCATCACCGCGCAGATGACCGCGGGGAAGATCGACATCGGCTCGATGGGCGACTTCCCGCTGCTCATCAACGCGGCCCGGGGCAAGCAGCTCGGCAGGCCGACCCGTCTGGTCTCCGTCACCGGCTACAACCTGCGCGGCGGCCTCAACACGATCGTCACCTCCCCCGACTCCAAACTGGCCTCCCTCGCGGACCTCCAGGGCAAGAAGGTCTCCACCAGCGTCGGCTCCGCGGCCGACGGCACACTCGTACGGGCCCTGCAACGGGCCGGCATCGACCCCGACAAGGGCATCGAGAAGCTCAACCAGCAGCCCGCGGTGGGTGCTTCGGCCCTGTCGGCGGGCAGCGCGGACGCGCTGTCCCAGTTCGTCGCGTGGCCCGGACTGCTCGCCTTCCAGGGCAAGGCGAAGGCCCTGTACGACGGCGCCGAGCTGAACCTCCCCACCTTCCACGGTGTCACCGCCCGCGAGGACTTCGCCAAACAGCGGCCGGCCGTCCTGGAAGCCTTCCTCAAGGCCCAGTCGGAGGCCACCGACTATCTCGGCGGCCACCCGGTCGCCGCGGCCGAGGCGGTCGCCAAGGCCACCGGACTGCCCGCCGAGGTCGTCTACCTCTACAACGGTGCCCACGGCATCTCCACCTTCGACCCGGCGATCAAGCCGCAGCTGGTCTCCGCGCTGAAGCAGGACGTCTCGGTCCTGAAGTCGGCCAAGCTGACCGGGGACATCGACGTGGACGCCTTCGTCGACGACCGGTACGCCAGGAAGGCCCTCGGCGCGGACTACGCCCAGCAGCTCGCCTCGGCACCCCCGGCGGCGGCGAGCGAGGTGTGGCCCAAGGGCGCCGAGAAGACACTGAGCTTCAAGTCACCCGACCGGCTGCTGAGTTACGTGGCCCGGCACAAGGACGGCATCCGCGCCGCCTACGTCCCCGACGCCACCACCGGCACCCTCTGGTTCGCCGACAAGGCGATCTGGGTGGCCGCCGGCAAGCAGCTCCTGCCCTTCGTGGCCCCGGAGACCGCGCGGGCGTACATCGCCGCGCACGGAGGCGCCCGAGTCGTCACGTACGCGGACGCACTGGGGCGGGCGTCGTGAGCGGGGCGACTTCCGGGGCCGACACGGGAAGCCGGGCGGGGACCGGGGCCGGCACGGCAAACCGGGTGGGAATGGGGGCCGGCACGGTAGACCCGGCCGTCTCCGGGACAGGCGCGGGAAGCCCGGCTGCATCCCGTGGCGGGCGGCGTGCGCCGCGGGTGGGTCGGTATGCGCTGCGGGTGGCGTCGCTGGCCGTCGCCCTCGGGGTCTGGCAGCTGCTGACGAGCCTGAACGTCGACCTGTGGCTGCGTTTCTCGCAGTTCCCGACGGTCGCCGACGTGGCCCGTACCTTCGCCGACCGGCTGTCCGGGCCCGACTACTGGACGGACCTCACCGACAGCCTGACCCGTATCCTCACCGGCTTCCTCCTCGCCGCCGTCCTGGGTGTGGCGACGGGCGTGCTCGTGGCGCGCTCCCGCCTCGCCGAGGACGTGCTCGGTCCGTTGCTGGAGGTCGTCCGCCCGATCCCGGCGATCGCCCTGGTCCCGGTCGCGATCCTCCTCTTCCCCTCCAACGAGCAGGGCATCGTCTTCATCACCTGCACGGCCGCCTTCTTCCCGGTCCTGGTCTCCACCCGGCACGCGGTCCGGGCGCTGACGCCCGTGTGGGAGGAGGCGGTACTCACGATGGGCGGCGGCCGCTGGCGGATCCTCGGCTCGGTCGTGCTGCCGGGCGCGCTGCCCGGCATCTTCGGCGGACTGTCGGTCGGCATCGGCGTCTCGTGGATCTGCGTGATCTCCGCCGAGATGATCTCCGGCCAGTACGGCGTCGGCTACCGCACCTGGCAGGACTACACGGTCGTCAACTACGCGGGCGTCTTCGTCGGCATGGTCACGATCGGCGTACTCGGCTGGGTCACCTCCACGGCCGTGGAACTGCTCGGCCGCCGTCTCACACGGTGGCTGCCGCGGACCTCCTACGTCCCCGGCGTACGCCCCCGAGCGACCGTCCCGGTGTCGCCCGCCGCCGCGACCGCGAAGACCGAGACCGCCCCGTCGACCGAGGAGACACGCGATGAGCACCTCGTCTGACACGGAAGTGACCACCCCGGAAGTGACCGACCCCGAAGCGTCCCGCCCTCCCCTCCCGGAGAAGGAGGGGCAGGCACCGAAGAGCGAGGGGCAAGCGCCGGGCACGGTACGGGGTACGCGCCTCGCCCTCCGGCGCGCCGCCCTCGGCCGTCCGGACGCCGCGGTCCTGGCGGACGTGGACCTGGACATCGCCCCCGGCGAGATCCTCACCGTCGTCGGCGCCTCCGGCTGCGGCAAGTCGACGCTGCTGCGCACCCTGGCCGGGCTGCTGCCGCTGCTCGCCGGCGAGATCACCCAGGACGGCGGCGCGCTGACCGGCCCCGCCGCGGACCGCGCCCTGGTCTTCCAGGAGGACGCCCTCCTGCCCTGGCGCACCCTGCGCGCCAACGTCGAACTCCCCCTTGCCATCAAGGGCCTGTCCCGCACCGCACGCCGGTCCCAGGCCGACTCCTGGCTCGACCGGGTCGGACTCGCCGCGCACGCACGGCAGTTGCCGCACGGGGTCTCCGGCGGGCAGCGCCAGCGCGCCCAGCTGGCCCGCGCGCTCGCGGGAGCACCCCGCGCCGTCCTCATGGACGAACCCTTCGGCGCACTCGACGCCCAGACCCGCGCCGGCATGCAGGACCTGCTGGTGGAGGTGCTCGGCGGCACGGGCGCGACGGTCGTCTTCGTCACCCACGACGTGGACGAGGCGCTCTTCCTCGGCGACCGCGTTGCCCTGCTCGGCAACGGCCGGCTGACCGCCGTACGCGAGGTGCCGCGCCCTCGTGACCGCACGGCGCACGACGACCCCGCGCGCGTGGCGCTGCGCCGCGACGTCCTCTCCTCGCTCGGAACGTGACCCGGCCCGGCACCCGGACGGTGACTCGTATGGTGAAAGGCACTTTGGTGGACACCCCTCTGCAGATCCCCGCCCCCGACGAGGCGGAGGAGATCTCCTGCGACGTCCTCGTCGTCGGCGGCGGCACCGCCGGCACCATGGCCGCGCTGACCGCCGCCGAGCACGGCGCGAACGTGCTGCTGCTGGAGAAGGCCCACGTCCGCCACTCCGGCGCGCTCGCCATGGGCATGGACGGCGTCAACAACGCGGTCATCCCCGGCCGCGCCGAGCCCGACGACTACGTCGCCGAGATCACCCGCGCCAACGACGGCATCGTCGACCAGTCCACCGTCCGCCAGACCGCCACCCGCGGCTTCGCGATGGTGCAGCGGCTCGAGTCGTACGGCGTGAAGTTCGAGAAGGACGAGCACGGCGACTACGCGGTCCGCCAGGTGCACCGCTCCGGCTCCTACGTGCTGCCGATGCCCGAGGGCAAGGACGTCAAGAAGGTTCTGTACCGGCAGCTGCGGCGGCGCGAGATGCGGGAGCGGATCCGCATCGAGAACCGGGTGATGCCGGTGCGCGTGCTGACGTCCCCCGAGGACGGGCGGGCCGTGGGGGCGGTCGGCTTCAACACGCGTACGGGTGCTTTCGTGGTGGTGCGCGCCGGCGCGGTGATCCTGGCGACCGGCGCATGCGGCCGCCTGGGACTCCCCGCCTCCGGCTACCTGTACGGCACCTACGAGAACCCGACCAACGCGGGCGACGGCTACGCGATGGCCTACCACGCGGGCGCCGAGCTCACCGGCATCGAGTGCTTCCAGATCAACCCGCTGATCAAGGACTACAACGGCCCCGCCTGCGCCTACGTCGCCAACCCCTTCGGCGGCTACCAGGTAAACCGGCACGGCGAACGCTTCGTCGACTCCGACTACTGGTCCGGCCAGATGATGGCCGAGTTCGCGGCGGAGGTCGCCTCCGACCGGGGGCCGGTGTACCTGAAGCTGAGCCATCTCCCGGAGGAGTCGATCTCCGCCCTGGAGTCGATCCTGCATTCCACGGAGCGGCCCACGCGCGGGACCTTCCACTCCGGCCGCGGCCACGACTACCGCACCCACGACGTGGAGATGCACATCTCCGAGATCGGCCTGTGCGGCGGCCACTCGGCCTCGGGGGTACGGGTGGACGACCACGCCCGTACGACCGTGCCCCGGCTGTACGCCGCCGGCGACCTGGCCTGCGTGCCGCACAACTACATGATCGGCGCGTTCGTCTTCGGTGATCTCGCGGGCGCGGACGCGGCCCAGTACTCCCCGTACGAAGGGGAGTTGTCCGCCGACCAGCTGCGTGAGGCGCACGAGCTGATCTACCGCCCGCTGCGCAACCCGGACGGGCCGCCGCAGACCCAGGTCGAGTACAAGCTGCGCCGCTTCGTGAACGACTACGTGGCACCGCCGAAGTCGGGCGCCCGGCTCTCGCTCGCTCTCGAGGCCTTCGAGCGGATGCGCGAAGACATCGCGGCGATGGGTGCGCGGACCCCGCACGAGCTGATGCGGTGCGCCGAGGTCACCTTCATCCGCGACTGCGCGGAGATGGCCGCGCGCGCGTCGCTGGCCCGGACGGAGTCCCGCTGGGGCCTGTACCACGATCGCCTGGACCATCCCCACCGCGACGACACCTCCTGGTTCCACCATCTCGATCTCCACAAGTCCCCCTCCGGTGCGATGGAGTTCACGGCCCGTCCCGTGGCTCCGTACCTCGTGCCCATCGACGAGTTCACGCCGGTGGGCGGCCCGTCCCGCCACCTCGGCGAGGTCCACGCCGAGCAAGTCGCCACGGCCGGGTCACGGGACGTGGCACCGGTGGCGACGGGCGCGGTCACGGGCGCCGCGTCGGTGGCGGAGCGCACGGGTGCCGGGCTGGGCGCGGCTTCGGGTTCGGGTTCGGGTTCGGGTTCGGGTTCGGCCGGCTTCTCCGAGCCGGCCGGGGACCAGACCCCCGCATCCGACGCCTCCGACGCCTTCGACGCCGAGCGGGCCTCGGCGCGCCTCCTCGAACTCGTCGCCCTCGCCGAGGAGGAACCCGAACTCGACGCGCTGCGGCCCTACTTGACCGACCCCGCGCCGGCCGTCCGCCGTGAGGCCGTCGCCGTTCTCACGGAGACGGTGCCGCCGGGGACGGGACCCGCCCTCGCCGAGGCCCTCCGCGACGGCGCCGCCGAGGTGCGGGCCGCGGCCGCCGCCTCACTCCGGGAACTCGTCGAGACACTGCCCGCGGAGACCACTCTCCGGGACGGCCTCGCCGCCGCGCTGACCGTGGCCGACCCGGTCGTCCGTGCCGCCGCTCTGGACGTCCTGCGCGCCCTGCGCCTGGGTGACGCGGCGCTGTTCGCCGGGGCGTTGACCGACGCGGAGATCCCGGTCCGCATCGAGGCCGTCCGGGCCCTGGTCTCGGTCGACGCCGCCACGGAACTGGCCCGGGCCGCCACCGCCGACCCGTCCCGCGAGGTCCGGGTGACCCTCGCCAAGGCGCTGGCGACGGTGTGGGCGGAGGGCGGTGCGGGGACTGTCGGTTCCCACGACACCGTGCCCGGCAGCCCGTCGGCCAGCATCCTTGCCGCCCTTGCCGACCTCACCCAGGACCCCGACGTGCTGGTCCAGGGGGCCGCCTACGGGGCGCTCGGTACGACCGGGTGTCCGCCGCCGCTGGCCGCGCGTGCCGTGGCCGCCCTGTCCGCCTCCGCGTGGCAGGTCCGGTCGGGCGCCGCGACCGCGCTGTCCGCCGCCGGGTCCGACGTGGCCGTCCCCGCCCTGGCGAAGGCCCTCGCCGACCCGAACGCCGATGTCCGCAAGGCCGCCGTACTGGCCCTGACCCGGCACAACCGCACCGCCGACGCCCGCGCGGCCCTCGCCACGGCCACGACGGACTCGGACGCGGACGTCAGGGCGTACGCGGCGCGGGCGGTGTGACCGTCACAGACAACCCGCAGCCCACGGCACTCCCGGCCGCCTATATCCAGTCGTCCGGCTCCGGCTCCGCGTCCATCTCGGGCCAGTCGTCGTGCATCTGCCTGTCGTCCTCCGCCGGCTTGGCATCCGCCGTCGGCTTGCCGTCCGTCGCCGGAGCCGCACCCGGGGCGTCGCCCAGTGAGGCCAGTACCGCCAGCACACCCTCCCCGTACGTCGTCAGCTTCTTCTCGCCGACCCCGCTGATGCCGCCGAGCTGCCGTACCGACGTCGGCCAGGCCAGGGCGATCTCCCGCAGCGTCGCGTCGTGGAAGATGACGTACGCCGGGACGCCCTGCTCCCGGGCCTGCTCGGCGCGCCAGGCACGCAGGGCCTCGAACGCCGGCTGCAGCGCCTCGGGCAGCTCGACCGCAGCGGCCTTGGCCTTGCGCTCGCCCCGGCCGGTGGACGAGGACGCCGACCGCGAGGTCGCCGGCTTCTTCGGCTCCTTGCGCAGTGGCACCTCCCGCTCGCGCCGCAGCACCGATCCGCTGGCCTCGGTCAGCACCAGCGTGCCGTACTCCCCCTCGACCGCGAGCAGCCCCTGGGCCAGCAACTGCCGTATGACGCCCCGCCATTCGCCCTCGGTCAGCTCCTCGCCGATGCCGAACACCGACAGCTGGTCGTGGTCGAACTGGATGACCTTGCCGGTGCGCTTGCCCAGGAGAATGTCGATGATCTGGACCGCGCCGAACTTCTGCCCACGTTCCCGCTGCAGCCGCACCACCGTCGACAGCACCTTCTGCGCGGCGACCGTGCCGTCCCAGGTCTCGGGCGGGGTCAGACACGTGTCGCAGTTGCCGCAGCCGGCCGGGTCCGGTTCCTGGCCGAAGTAGTTCAGCAGTTGTCCGCGCCGGCACCGGGCCGTCTCGCACAGCGCCAGCATCGAGTCCAGGTGGGCGGCGGCCCGCCGGCGGAACGCCTCGTCGCCCTCGCCGAGCTGGATCAGCTTGCGCTGCTGTATGACGTCGTTGAGGCCGTACGCCATCCAGGCCGTGGACGGCAGACCGTCGCGGCCCGCGCGGCCCGTCTCCTGGTAGTAGCCCTCGACCGACTTGGGCAGGTCGAGGTGGGCGACGAAGCGGACGTCCGGCTTGTCGATGCCCATGCCGAAGGCGATGGTCGCCACCACGACCAGTCCCTCCTCCCGCAGGAACCGGGACTGGTGCGCCGCGCGTGTGCCCGCGTCCAGACCGGCGTGGTACGGGACCGCCTCGATGCCGTTGCGGCTGAGGAACTCCGCCGTCGCCTCCACGGACTTGCGCGACAGGCAGTACACGATGCCCGCGTCGCCCGCGTGCTCCTCTTTCAGGAAGCCCAGCAGCTGCTTCTTGGGGTCGGCCTTGGGCACGATCCGGTACTGGATGTTGGGCCGGTCGAAGCTCGCCACGAAGTGCCGGGCCGTCGGCATGTGCAGCCGCTCGGTGATCTCCTGGTGCGTCGCGTGCGTGGCCGTCGCCGTGAGTGCGATGCGCGGCACGTCCGGCCAGCGCTCGCCGAGCAGGGACAGGGCCAGATAGTCGGGGCGGAAGTCGTGGCCCCACTGGGACACGCAGTGCGCCTCGTCGATCGCGAAGACGGAGATCTTGCCCCGGGAGAGGAGATCGAGGGTGGAGTCCAGGCGGAGCCGCTCCGGCGCCAGGTAGAGGAGGTCCAGCTCCCCGGCCAGGAACTCGGCCTCCACCACCCTGCGCTCGTCGAAGTCCTGCGTTGAGTTCATGAACCCGGCGCGCACGCCGAGCGCCCGCAGCGCGTCCACCTGGTCCTGCATCAGCGCGATGAGCGGCGAGACCACCACGCCCGTACCGGGTCTGACCAGGGCCGGGATCTGGTAGCACAGCGACTTGCCGCCACCGGTCGGCATGAGGACCACGGCGTCGCCGCCGGCCACCACATGCTCGATCACCGCCTCCTGCTCGCCCCGGAAGGCCTCGTACCCGAAGACCCGGTGCAGCGTGGCCAGCGCCTCGCTCTCAGTCGCCCCTGCCGTCCCGGTCACCCTTGGCATCGCGCTGATCCCGCCCATCCCACCCATAGTCCTGTCCCCCGTACGTCGTCCCTCGACCACTGCCTCCACGATAGGGGTCCGGACCGACAGCGCCGGAGTTATCCACAGGCTGTGCCTGCCGGGCCCGGCGTCAGCCCAATGGCTCCCGTCGCATGGCGCGCTCCCGACGGCCGGGACATGCTGCTCGGGCGGGACGGGGGTGGCCCGCCCATCCCCGAGCGCAAGGAGCACCGCGATGTCCCCTCGGCCCCTCAAGGCCGCCATCACCGTGGCGATGGCCGCTGCCTTCTCGCTGGCCGCCGTGCCCGCCCAGGCCGACACCGACCCCTCCGTCTGGACCGATCTCATCGACACGTACAACGCGACGGCCCAGTACGCCTACGAGGGCCTCGCCAAGGACGGTGGCTTCGTCCCGCTGGGCGGGTGCTACGCCACCACTGCGGGGGGCGTGGGCTACCACTACGTCAACAAGGCGAACATCGGCTCACTCGATCCGGCGAAACCCGCGGCGCTGGTCTACGCGGACAAGGTCGCCGACGACTTCGACTTCGTGGACACGGACGAGGTCGGCGCCAACCGCAAGCTGGTCGCGGTGGAGTGGATCGTCAAGGACACGGGGCAGGCCACGCCGACGCTGTTCGGCCAGACCTTCCAGAAGAACCCGGTCTCCGGTTACTACACCCTCCACGCGTGGATCTACCAGCCCAACGACAACGGGCTCTTCTCGGCGTACAACCCCGACGTCACGTGCGCGACCGCCTGATCAGGCATGCGCGAAGGCCCCGGCCCCCGCAGGGGGAACCGGGGCCTTGTGCGTGCCCGTCGCGGGTCAGCGCACGAACACTCCCGCCTGGCTCGCCAGGTCCAGGAAGTACTGCGGTGCGACACCGAGGACCAGCGTGACCACCACACCGAGCCCGATGGCGGTCATCGTCAGCGGGGAGGGCACGGCGACCGTGGGGCCCTCCGGCCTGGGCTCGCTGAAGAACATCAGCACGATCACGCGGATGTAGAAGAAGGCAGCGATGGCGGACGAGATCACACCGATCACGACCAGCGGGGCCGCCCCGCCCTCCGCCGCCGCCTTGAACACGGCGAACTTCCCGGCGAAGCCGGAGGTCAGCGGGATGCCGGCGAAGGCCAGCAGGAACACCGCGAACACGGCCGCCACCAGCGGTGAACGGCGGCCGAGTCCGGCCCACTTGGACAGGTGGGTGGCCTCGCCGCCCGCGTCGCGCACCAGGGTGACGACGGCGAAGGCGCCGATGGTCACGAAGGAGTACGCGGCCAGGTAGAACAGGACGGACGAGACGCCGTCCTTCGAGGTCGCGATGACACCCGCGAGGATGAATCCCGCGTGCGCGATCGACGAGTACGCCAGCAGCCGCTTGATGTCCGTCTGGGTGATCGCGACGATCGCGCCGCCCAGCATGGTGACGATCGCGACGGCCCACATGACCGGCCGCCAGTCCCAGCGCAGGCCGGGCAGGACGACGTACAGCAGGCGCAGCAGCGCGCCGAAGGCCGCCACCTTCGTCGCCGCCGCCATGAACCCGGTCACCGGGGTCGGCGCGCCTTGGTAGACGTCCGGCGTCCACATGTGGAACGGGACGGCGCCCACCTTGAACAGCAGCCCCATGACGATCATCGCGCCGCCGACCAGCAGCAGCGCGTCGTTGCCCATGGTGTCCGCGAGCGCCGGGTCGACGTTGGTGACCGTGCCGTCGACGACCCGCGCGATCGTCCCGTACGACACCGAGCCCGCGTACCCGTACAGCAGCGCGATGCCGAACAGCGTGAACGCCGAGGCGAAGGCGCCGAGCAGGAAGTACTTGACCGCCGCCTCCTGCGACATCAGCCGCTTGCGGCGGGCCAGGGCGCACAGCAGGTAGAGCGGGAGGGAGAAGACCTCCAGGGCCACGAAGAGGGTCAGCAGGTCGTTGGCCGAGGGGAAGACCAGCATTCCGGAGACCGCGAACAGCAGCAGCGGGAACACCTCGGTGGTGGTGAACCCGGCCTTCACGGCCGCCTTCTCGCTGTCGCTGCCCGGCACGGACGCGGCCTGCGCGGCGAAGGAGTCGACCCGGTTGCCGTGTGCCGCCGGGTCCAGGCGCCGCTCGGCGAAGGTGAACAGGCCGACCAGGCCGGCCAGCAGGATCGTGCCCTGCAGGAACAGGGACGGTCCGTCGACCGCGATCGCGCCCATCGCCGCGATGTGCGCCTTGGTGGTGCCGTATCCGTCGGCCGCGAGCGCCACGACCGCCGCGAAGGCGGCGACGAGCGCGACGGCGGAGACGAACACCTGGGCGTAGTAACGCGACCTGCGCGGCACGAACGCCTCGATCAGTACCCCGACGATCGCCGCGCCCACGACGATCAGGGTGGGCGACAACTGCCCGTACTCGATCTTCGGCGCGTTGATCTTCGAGATCGGTTCGGCCGCCGTTGCCGCCGTTGTCCACAGGCTGTGGACGGCTGCTGCGCTCACTTGGCCACCGCCTCCACCTCGGGCTTGGGGTCCTTCTTGTGTACGTCGGACAGGGTCGACTTCACTGCCGGGTTGACGATGTCCGTCACCGGCTTCGGGTAGACGCCCAGGAAGATCAGCAGAACGATCAGCGGAGCGACGACCACCAGTTCACGGGCTCTGAGGTCGGGCATCGCGGAGACCTCCGGTTTCACCGGGCCCGTCATTGTCCGCTGGTAGAGGACGAGGGCGTACAGCGCGGCGAGGACGATGCCGAAGGTGCCGATGATGCCGATCGCCGGGTAGCGCGTGAACGTGCCGACCAGGACGAGGAACTCGCTCACGAAGGGCGCGAGTCCCGGCAGGGAGAGCGTGGCCAGCGTGCCGATCAGGAACGTGCCGGCGAGCACCGGGGCGACCTTCTGCACGCCGCCGTAGTCGGCGATGAGCCGCGAGCCGCGCCGGGAGATCAGGAACCCGGCCAGCAGCATCCACGCGGCCGTGGAGATCCCGTGGTTGACCATGTAGAGGGTCGCGCCGGACTGGCCCTGGCTGGTCATCGCGAAGATGCCCATGATGATGAAGCCGAAGTGCGAGATGGACGCGTACGCCACCAGGCGCTTGATGTCCCGCTGGCCGACCGCGAGCAGCGCGCCGTAGACGATGCTGATGAGCGCCAGGACGAGGATCACGGGCGTCGCCCACTTGCTGGCCTCCGGGAAGAGCTGGAGGCAGAAGCGGAGCATCGCGAAGGTGCCCACCTTGTCGACGACCGCCGTGATGAGGACGGCGACCGGGGCGGTCGACTCCTGCATGGCGTTGGGCAGCCAGGTGTGCAGCGGCCACAGCGGCGCCTTCACCGCGAAGGCGAAGAAGAAGCCGAGGAACAGCCAGCGTTCGGTGCTGGTCGCCATGTGCAGCGAGCCGTTCGCGCGGGCCTGGGCGATCTCCTGGAGGCTGAAGTTCCCGGCGACCACGTACAGGCCGATCACCGCGGCCAGCATGATGAGGCCGCCGACCAGGTTGTAGAGGAGGAACTTCACGGCCGCGTACGACCGTTGCGTGGACGCCGCCTCCTCTCCGTGCTCGTGGGCACGGTCCCCGAAGCCGCCGATGAGGAAGTACATCGGGATGAGCATGGCTTCGAAGAAGATGTAGAAGAGGAAGACGTCGGTGGCCTCGAAGGAGATGATCACCATCGCCTCGACGCCCAGGATCAGGGCGAAGAAACCCTGTGTGGGACGCCAGCGACGGCTTCCGGTCTCCAGTGGGTCGGCGTCGTGCCAGCCCGCGAGGATGATGAACGGGATCAGCAGGGCGGTCAGCGCGATCAGCGCCACCGCGATGCCGTCCACGCCGAGTTCGTAGCGAACCCCGAAGTCCTTGATCCAGGCGTGGGATTCGGTGAGCTGGTAGCGGCCGCCGTCCGGGTCGAAGCGGACCAGGACGGTGACGGCCAGGGCGAGGGTGGCGAGCGAGACGGTCAGCGCCAGCCACTTGGCGGCGGTGCGCCGCGCGGCCGGTACGGCGGCTGTGGCGATCGCGCCGATCGCCGGGAGCACCGCCGTCGCTGTCAGCAGAGGAAAGGACATCGGTATCAGACCGCCCTCATCAGCAGGGTCGCGGCGACGATGATCGCCGCGCCGCCGAACATCGAGACCGCGTAGGAGCGCGCGTAGCCGTTCTGCAGCCTGCGCATGCGTCCGGACAGGCCCCCGACCGAGGCCGCCGTGCCGTTGACGACGCCGTCGACCAGGGTGTGGTCGACGTACACCAGGGAGCGGGTGAGGTGCTCGCCGCCGCGGACCAGGACGACGTGGTTGAAGTCGTCCTGCAGCAGGTCGCGCCGGGCGGCCCGGGTGAGCAGCGACCCGCGCGGGGCGACGGACGGCACCGGGCGGCGGCCGTACATGGCGTACGCGATGCCGACGCCGATGACCAGGCAGACCATCGTCGCGCCGGTGACGGCCCCGGCGCTGAGCGGGGAGTCGCCCTCGCTGTGCCCGGTGACGGGCTCCAGCCAGTGCAGGAAGCGGTCGCCGATGCTGAAGAACCCGCCGGCGAAGACCGAGCCGAAAGCCAGCACGATCATCGGGATCGTCATGACCTTCGGGGACTCGTGCGGGTGCGGCTCGGCGTGCTCGCCGCGGTGCTCGGCGGCGGGCTCCGCGCTCGGCGCCTCGGGGGAGCGAGTGGGCTGGTTCTTCCAGCGCTCCTCTCCGAAGAACGTCATCAGCATCACGCGCGTCATGTAGAAGGCGGTGATCGCCGCGCCCACCAGGGCGCAGGTGCCCAGGATCCAGCCCTCGGTGCCGCCCTTGGCGAAGGCAGCCTCGATGATCTTGTCCTTGGAGAAGAAGCCGGACAGACCCGGGAAGCCGATGATGGCGAGGTAGCCGAGGCCGAAGGTGATGAAGGTGATCGGCATGTACTTCCGGAGGCCGCCGTACTTGCGCATGTCGACCTCGTCGTTCATGCCGTGCATGACGGAACCGGCGCCGAGGAAGAGCCCGGCCTTGAAGAAGCCGTGCGTCACCAGGTGCATGATCGCGAAGACGTAGCCGATGGGGCCGAGGCCCGCCGCCAGCACCATGTAGCCGATCTGCGACATGGTCGAGCCGGCCAGCGCCTTCTTGATGTCGTCCTTCGCGCAACCGACGATCGCACCGAACAGGAGCGTGACCGCTCCGACCACGACCACCGCCGTCTGCGCGTCCGGCGCGCCGTTGAAGATCGACGCGGAGCGGACGATCAGGTAGACGCCCGCGGTCACCATCGTCGCGGCGTGGATGAGGGCCGAGACCGGGGTCGGGCCCTCCATCGCGTCCCCGAGCCAGGACTGCAGCGGCACCTGGGCGGACTTGCCGCAGGCGGCGAGCAGGAGCATCAGGGCGATGGCGGTGAGCTTGCCCTCCGAGGCGTCCCCCGCGTGGCTGAAGACCGGTCCGAAGGCGAAGGTGCCGAACGTCGCGAACATCAGCATGATCGCGATGGACAGGCCCATGTCGCCGACGCGGTTGACCAGGAAGGCCTTCTTCGCCGCCGTCGCCGCGCTGGGCTTGTGCTGCCAGAAGCCGATGAGGAGGTACGAGGCGAGACCGACGCCCTCCCAGCCGACGTACAGCAGCAGGTAGTTGTCGGCGATGACCAGGAGCAGCATCGCCGCGAGGAACAGGTTCAGATAGCCGAAGAAGCGGCGCCGGCGCTCGTCGTGCTCCATGTACCCGACCGAGTACAGGTGGATCAGCGAGCCGACGCCGGTGATCAGCAGGACGAACGTCATCGAGAGCTGGTCGAGGCGGAAGGTGACGTCCGCCTGGAAGCTCTCGACGGGGATCCACGTCCACAGGTGCTGGATCAGGGTGCGGTGTTCGGCGTTCTTGCCGAGCAGGTCGGCGAAGAGGATCACGGCGAACACGAAGGAGAGGGTCGACATCAGGACGCCGATCCAGTGGCCGACGGCATCGAGCCGCCGGCCGCCGCACAGCAGTACGGCCGCTCCGAGCAGTGGCGCCGCCACCAGCAGCGCAATCAGGTTCTCCACGATTCAGCGACCCCTCAGAGCTTCATCAGGCTGGCGTCGTCGACCGAGGCCGAGTGGCGGGAACGGAACAGGGACACGATGATCGCGAGTCCGACCACGACCTCCGCGGCGGCGACGACCATCGTGAAGAACGCGATGACCTGGCCGTCGAGGTTGCCGTGCATCCGGGAGAAGGTGACGAACGCGAGGTTGCAGGCGTTCAGCATCAGCTCGATGCACATGAACACCACGATGGCGTTGCGCCTGATCAGCACGCCGGTGGCACCGATCGTGAACAACAGGGCCGAGAGATACAGGTAGTTGACCGGGTTCACTTCGACGCCTCCTCCCGCTTGAAGGTGGCCGGTTCGATCTCGGTGCGCTCCAGGCGCTCCTGTGCGCGCTGCTCCAGCGCCCGCAGGTCGTTGAGCGCCTCGGCGGACACGTCACGGATCTGGCCGCGATCGCGCAGCGTCTTGCTGACCGTGAGGTCCGACGGGGTGCCGTCGGGGAGCAGGCCCGCGATGTCGACCGCGTTGTGCCGGGCGTACACACCGGGGGCCGGCAGCGGCGGGACGTTCTTGCCCTCGCGCACGCGCTGTTCGGACAGCTCGCGCTGGGTCTTGGCGCGCTCGGTGCGCTCGCGGTGGGTGAGCACCATGGCGCCGATGGCGGCCGTGATCAGCAGGGCGCCGGTGATTTCGAAGGCGAAGACGTACTTGGTGAAGATCAGGGCGGCGAGGCCCTGCACGTTGCCGTTCGCGTTCGCCTCGGCCAGGCCGTCGAACTGCTTGAGGGAGGCGTTGCCGATCCCGGCGAGCAGCAGGATGCCGAAGCCCAGGCCGCACAGGAGGGCCAGCCAGCGCTGGCCCTTGATGGTCTCCTTCAACGAGTCCGCGGCCGTCACGCCGACGAGCATCACCACGAACAGGAACAGCATCATGATCGCGCCGGTGTAGACGACGATCTGCACGATCCCCAGGAAGTAGGCGCCGTTGGCGAGGTAGAAGACCGCCAGGATGATCATGGTGCCGGCGAGGGAGAGCGCGCTGTGCACGGCCTTCTTCATGAAGACGGTGGACAGGGCGCCGATCACGGCGACGGTGCCGAGGACCCAGAACTGGAAGGCCTCTCCGGTGGAGGTGGAGTAGGCGGCGAGCTGCAGTGGGCTCATCGGCCGATCACCTTCTCCGACGCGGGCTCTTCCTCGCCGAAGGTGGAGGCGGCCTCCTGCGGGACCTCCCCCTTGGAGAGCGCCACCTGCTGCACCGTGCCCGGCGCGGCCTCGGTCACCAGGCCCCGGTAGTAGTCCTGTTCGTCGGTCCCCGGGTAGATCGCGTGCGGGGAGTCGACCATGCCCTCTTCCAGGCCGGCGAGCAGCTGCTCCTTGGTGTAGATGAGGTTGGCGCGGCTGGAGTCGGCCAGTTCGAACTCGTTGGTCATCGTGAGCGCGCGCGTGGGGCACGCCTCGATGCACAGGCCGCACAGGATGCAGCGGGCGTAGTTGATCTGGTACACGCGCCCGTACCGCTCGCCGGGCGAGTAGCGCTCCTCGTCCGTGTTGTCGGCGCCCTCCACGTAGATGGCGTCGGCGGGGCAGGCCCAGGCGCACAGCTCGCAGCCGACGCACTTCTCCAGGCCGTCCGGATGGCGGTTGAGCTGGTGCCGTCCGTGGAAGCGCGGAGCGGTGGTCTTCTTCTGCTCCGGGTACTGCTCGGTCAGCCGCTTCTTGAACATGGCCTTGAAGGTCACGCCGAAGCCGGCGACGGGGTTCATGAAACCGGGCTTGGTCTCCTTCGGCTCCTCAGCCATCGGACGCCTCCTTTCCATCCGTAGATCCGTCACTGGCAGTATCCGGTCCACCACTGACAATGAGCTCCCGCTCCCGGCGCGGGCTGCGCCGGGGAACCGGCGGAAGCTCCTGTCCGGGCAGTGGCGGTACGGGGAATCCGCCCGCCATGGGGTCGAATCCGGCGGGCTGCGCGGCGGGCTGTTCGCTCTCCTTGGCCTTCTCGCGGAAGATGTCGACGACGAAGGACAGGAGCAGCAGGGCGAGGACGCCGCCGCCGATGTAGAGGGCGATGTCGGCGAAGCCGTAGTTCTCGTTCCTCAGCGCCCGCACGGTCGCGACCAGCATCAGCCAGACCACGGACACGGGGATGAGGACCTTCCAGCCGAGCTTCATCAGCTGGTCGTAGCGGACCCGTGGGAGCGTGCCGCGCAGCCAGATGAAGAAGAACAGCAGCAGCTGCACCTTGATCACGAACCAGAGCAGCGGCCACCAGCCGTGGTTGGCGCCCTCCCAGAAGGTGCTGATCGGCCAGGGCGCGCGCCAGCCGCCGAGGAAGAGCGTGGTCGACACGGCCGAGACGGTCACCATGTTGACGTACTCGGCGAGCATGAACATCGCGAACTTGATCGACGAGTACTCGGTGTTGAAGCCGCCGACCAGGTCGCCCTCGGACTCCGGCATGTCGAAGGGGGCGCGGTTGGTCTCGCCGACCATGGTGACGATGTAGAGGATGAAGGAGACCGGCAGCAGCAGGATGTACCAGCGGTCGTGCTGCTGCGCGACGATCGTCGAGGTCGACATCGAGCCCGAGTAGAGGAACACCGAGGCGAAGGCGGCGCCCATGGCGATCTCGTAGGAGATCATCTGCGCGCAGGAGCGCAGGCCGCCGAGCAGCGGGTAGGTGGATCCGGAACTCCAGCCCGCGAGCACGATGCCGTAGATGCCGACCGAGGCGACCGCGAGGATGTAGAGCATCGCGATCGGCAGGTCGGTGAGCTGCATCGTGGTGCGGTGGCCGAAGATCGAGATCTCGTTGCCGGCCGGGCCGAAGGGGATCACCGCGATCGCCATGAAGGCCGGGATGGCCGCGACGATCGGCGCGAGGACGTAGACCACCTTGTCCGCGCGTTTGACGATGACGTCTTCCTTGAGCATCAGCTTGATGCCGTCGGCGAGCGACTGGAGCATGCCCCAGGGGCCGTGCCGGTTGGGGCCGATGCGCAGCTGCATCCAGGCGACGACCTTGCGCTCCCAGACGATGGAGAACAGCACGGTCACCATCAGGAAGGCGAAGCAGAAGACGGCCTTGATGACGACCAGCCACCAGGGGTCGCGGCCGAACATCGAGAGGTCTTCAGCGGCGAGGTACGGGTTCATGCCTCCACCTCCTTCGGGGCCTCGCCGACGGACGTCGCCGGGCCGATGCGGACGAGGGCGCCGGGCAGCGCCCCGGTGTCGGAGGCGACGCCGGTGCCGACGGAGTTCAGCGGAAGCCAGACCACCCGGTCAGGCATCTCCGTGATCCGCAGGGGCAGTTCGGTCGTTCCGGCGGGACCCGTCACGGCGAGGGCGTCGCCGTCCTTGACACCCGCCTCGGCGGCCGTCGCGGCCGACAGGCGCGCGTGGGCGGCGTGCCGGGTTCCGGCGAGCGCCTCGTCGCCCTGCTGGAGGACGCCGAGGTCGAGCAGGAGACGGTGCCCGGCGAGGACGGCCTCTCCGGCCGCCGGCCGCGGCAGCACGCCCGCGCTCTCCAGGGATCCGCCGGCCCGCGGGCCGTCCCAGGGGCCGAGCCGGTCGATCTCCGCGCGGATGGTGCGCAGATCCGGCAGGCCCAGGTGGACGTCCATGGCGTCGGCCAGCATCTGCAGCACGCGCGCGTCGGTCGGCGCGAGACGCCGGGTCATCTGGTCGGGCTTGAGCGCGGCCTCGAAGAAGCGCACGCGGCCTTCCCAGTTGAGGAAGGTGCCCGGCTTCTCGGCGACCGCGGCGACCGGCAGGACGACGCTGGCGTGCTCGCTGACCTCGCTGGGCCGCAGCTCCAGCGACACCACGAACCCGGCCTCGTGAAGTGCTTCACGTGCGCGTGCCGGGTCGGGCAGGTCGGCGATCTCGACGCCCGCGACCAGCAGGGCCTGCAGCTCGCCGTTGGCCGCGGCCTCGACGATCTGGCTGGTGTCGCGGCCGTAGCGGTGCGGGAGTTCGGCGAGCCCCCAGGCCGCGGCGACCTCCTCACGCGCGCGTGGGTCGGTCGCCGGGCGTCCGCCGGGCAGCAGCGACGGCAGCGCGCCCGCCTCGACGGCGCCGCGCTCTCCGGCGCGCCGCGGGATCCACACCAGCTGGGCGCCGGTGGCGGAGGCGGCCCGTACGGCGGCGGTGAGGCCGCCCGCGACGGCGGCGAGCCGCTCGCCGACGACGATGACCGCGCCCTCCCCGCGCAGCGCCTCGGCGGCCGTCGCACCGTCGCCGTCCAGGCCGACCCCGCTCGCGAGCGCGTCCAGCCATTCGGTCTCGGTACCGGGGGCCGCGGGAAGCAGGACACCACCCGCCTTCTCCAGGCCGCGCGTGGTGTGCGTGGCCAGCGAGAACACCTTCTGCCCGTGCTTGCGCCAGGCCTTGCGCAGCCTCAGGAAGACGCCGGGGGCCTCCTCCTCGGCCTCGAACCCGACCAGCAGGACGGCCGGCGCCTTCTCCAGGGAGGTGTACGTGACGCCCGTACCGTCCAGGTCACGGCCGTGCCCGGCGATCCGGGACGCCAGGAAGTCGGCTTCCTCACTGCTGTGCACGCGCGCGCGGAAGTCGATGTCGTTCGTGTCGAGCGCCACGCGCGCGAACTTGCTGTACGCGTAGGCGTCCTCGACGGTGAGGCGGCCGCCGGTGAGGACGCCGGTGCGGCCGCGCGAGGCGAGCAGACCCTGGGCCGCGATCTGCAGCGCCTCCGGCCAGGAGGCCGGTTCGAGGTCGCCCTCGGCGTTGCGTACCAGCGGTGTCTCGAGCCGGTCGCGCTGCTGCGCATACCGGAACGCGAAGCGGCCCTTGTCGCAGATCCACTCCTCGTTGACCTCGGGGTCGTTGGCCGCGAGCCGCCGCATGACCTTGCCCCGCCGGTGGTCGGTGCGGGTCGCGCAGCCGCCGGAGCAGTGCTCGCAGACCGACGGCGAGGAGACCAGGTCGAAGGGGCGGGAGCGGAATCGGTACGCCGCCGAGGTCAGCGCGCCCACCGGGCAGATCTGGATGGTGTTGCCGGAGAAGTACGACTCGAAGGGGTCGCCCTCGCCGGTGCCGACCTGCTGCAGCGCGCCGCGTTCCAGCAGCTCGATCATCGGGTCGCCCGCTACCTGGTTGGAGAAGCGGGTGCAGCGGGCGCACAGCACGCACCGCTCACGGTCGAGCAGCACCTGCGTGGAGATCGGGACAGGTTTCTCGTACGTCCGCTTCTTCCCCTCGAAGCGGGACTCGGCCTGGCCGTGCGACATGGCCTGGTTCTGCAGCGGGCACTCGCCGCCCTTGTCGCAGACCGGGCAGTCCAGCGGGTGGTTGATGAGCAGCAGCTCCATCACCCCGTGCTGGGCCTTCTCGGCGACCGGTGAGGTGAGGTGGGTCTTCACGACCATGCCGTCGGTGCAGGTGATGGTGCAGGACGCCATCGGCTTGCGCTGGCCCTCGACCTCGACGATGCACTGGCGGCAGGCGCCGGCCGGGTCGAGGAGGGGGTGGTCGCAGAAGCGGGGGATCTCGATGCCGAGCTGTTCGGCGGCCCGGATGACCAGGGTGCCCTTGGGCACGCTGATCTCGGCGCCGTCGATGGTCAGCGTCACGAGATCTTCCGGCGGGACCGCCGCCTCTCCCCCTCCCGCGGGAGCGTTGGTGGTCACGGTCATGCGTTCACCTCCGGGCGGTCGGCCCAGGCCGTCGACTTCGCCGGGTCGAAGGGGCAGCCCCGGCCGGTGATGTGCTGCTCGTACTCCTCGCGGAAGTACTTGAGCGAGGAGAAGATCGGCGAGGCGGCGCCGTCGCCGAGGGCGCAGAAGGACTTGCCGTTGATGTTGTCGGCGATGTCGTTCAGCTTGTCGAGGTCGGACATGGTGCCCTTGCCGGCCTCGATGTCGCGCAGCAACTGCACGAGCCAGTAGGTGCCTTCACGGCACGGTGTGCATTTGCCGCAGGACTCGTGGGCGTAGAACTCGGTCCAGCGGGTGACGGCGCGGACGACGCAGGTCGTCTCGTCGAAGCACTGCAGGGCCTTGGTGCCGAGCATCGAGCCGGCGGCGCCCACGCCCTCGTAGTCGAGGGGCACGTCGAGGTGCTCGTCGGTGAACATCGGCGTCGAGGAACCGCCCGGCGTCCAGAACTTCAGCCGGTGTCCCGGCCGCATCCCGCCGCTCATCTCGAGCAGCTGGCGGAGTGTGATGCCGAGCGGGGCCTCGTACTGGCCGGGGCTCGCGACATGGCCGCTGAGCGAGTAGAGCGTGAAGCCCGGGGACTTCTCGCTGCCCATCGACCGGAACCATTCTTTGCCCCGATGCAGAATCGCGGGAACCGACGCGATCGACTCGACGTTGTTCACAACAGTCGGGCACGCATAGAGGCCCGCCACCGCAGGGAAAGGGGGACGGAGCCGCGGTTGACCACGGCGGCCTTCGAGCGAGTCGAGCAGTGCGGTCTCCTCACCGCAGATGTACGCGCCGGCGCCGGCGTGCACGGTGAGTTCCAGATTCAGCCCGCTGCCCAGGATGTTCTCGCCGAGGTAGCCCGCCGCGTAGGCCTCGCGCACGGCCTCGTGCAACCGCCGCAGGACGGGGACGACTTCACCACGCAGATAGATGAAGGCATGCGACGACCTGATGGCATAACACGCGATGACAATGCCCTCGATGAGGCTGTGCGGGTTCGCGAAGAGGAGCGGGATGTCCTTACAGGTCCCCGGCTCCGATTCGTCGGCGTTGACAACTAGATAGTGTGGCTTTCCATCACCCTGGGGAATGAACTGCCATTTCATTCCCGTCGGGAATCCCGCGCCACCGCGGCCGCGCAGACCGGAGTCCTTGACGTAGGCGATCAGGTCGTCCGGCGACATGGCGAGCGCCTTGCGGAGCCCCTCGTAGCCCTCGTGCCTTCGGTAGACGTCCAGCGTCCAGGACTTGTCCTCGTCCCAGAAGGCCGACAGCACGGGTGCGAGCAGCTTCTCGGGGCTGGTGTCTTTGAGTTCGGGTGCCAAGGTCATCACTCCCCCTCCTCGGCGGCAGGCCCTGCCGGGTGGGCTGGGTCGGAGGCCGACGTGTCCTGTGGCGCGTCGTGTGAGCTGAGGTGCTCGGTCGGAGAGGGCTCGTGCACGGCCCTGTCCTGCTCGTCGTGCGGTCCGCCGTCCCGTGGATGGACCACGCGCGCGGGTGCGGTCTCCCCCTTTGCCAGGCGGAGGCCCACCAGCGACGCCGGTCCCGCACTGCCGCTCGCCTCGACGGCCCCTGGCCGCTCGTCGGGGAAGCCGGCCAGGATCCGCGCGGTCTCCTTGAAGGTGCACAGGCGCGCCCCGCGCGTGGGCTCGACCTCCCGTCCCGCGCGCAGGTCGTCGACGAGGCGCTTGGCGCTGGCCGGGGACTGCTTGTCGAAGAACTCCCAGTTGACCATCACCACCGGCGCGAAGTCGCAGGCCGCGTTGCACTCGATGTGCTCCAGGGTGACCTTGCCGTCCTCGGTGGTCTCGCCGTTGCCGACGCCGAGGTGCTCCTGGAGCTCCTCGAAGATCGCGTCGCCGCCCATCACCGCACACAGGGTGTTGGTGCAGACACCCACCTGGTAGTCACCGCTCGGCTTGCGCCGGTACATCGTGTAGAAGGTCGCGACGGCGGTGACCTCGGCCGTGGTCAGGTCCAGCACGTCCGCGCAGAACTGCATCCCGGTGCGCGTGACATGGCCCTCCTCCGACTGCACCAGGTGCAGCAGCGGCAGCAGGGCCGAGCGGGAGTCCGGGTAGCGGGCGATGATCTCGCGCGCGTCCGTCTCCAGCCGGGCTCGGACGTCGTCCGGGTAGGCGGGCGCGGGCAGTTCGGGCATGCCCAGGCTGACGCCCCGCTCGGAAGAACTGGTGGTCACCGGTCGACGCCTCCCATCACGGGGTCGATGGACGCGACGGCGACGATGACGTCGGCGACCTGGCCGCCCTCGCACATCGCCGCCATGGCCTGCAGGTTGGTGAAGGACGGGTCGCGGAAGTGGACCCGGAAGGGGCGGGTGCCGCCGTCGGACACGGCGTGCACCCCGAGTTCGCCCTTGGGTGACTCGACGGCCGCGTACGCCTGTCCCGGCGGGACGCGGAAGCCCTCGGTGACCAGCTTGAAGTGGTGGATCAGGGCCTCCATGGAGGTGCCCATGATCTTCTTGATGTGGTCGAGGGAGTTGCCGAGCCCGTCCGGTCCCAGGGCGAGCTGGGCGGGCCAGGCGATCTTCTTGTCGGCGACCATGACCGGCCCGGGCTGCAGCCGGTCCAGGCACTGCTCGATGATCCCCAGCGACTGGCGCATCTCCTCGAGGCGGATCAGGAAGCGCCCGTAGGAGTCGCAGGTGTCGGCGGTCGGGATCTCGAAGTCGTAGGTCTCGTAGTCGCAGTAGGGCTGTGCCTTGCGCAGGTCGTGCGGCAGGCCGGTGGAGCGCAGGATCGGTCCCGTCGCGCCGAGGGCCATGCAGCCGGCCAGGTCGAGGTAGCCGACGTCCTGCATACGGGCCTTGAAGATGGGGTTCCCGGTGGCGAGCTTGTCGTACTCCGGGAGGTTCTTCCTCATCTTCTTCACGAACTCGCGGATGTGGTCCACCGCGCCGGGCGGCAGGTCCTGGGCGAGTCCGCCGGGCCGGATGTACGCGTGGTTCATGCGCAGGCCCGTGATGAGCTCGTAGATGTCGAGAATCATTTCACGATCACGGAATCCGTAGATCATGATCGTGGTGGCGCCGAGCTCCATACCGCCGGTGGCGATGCACACCAGGTGCGAGGAGAGCCGGTTCAGCTCCATCAGGAGCACCCGGATGATCTTGGCGCGCTCGGTGATCTGGTCCTCGATGCCGAGGAGCTTCTCGACGGCGAGACAGTAGGCGGTCTCGTTGAAGAAGGACGTCAGGTAGTCCATGCGCGTCACGAACGTGGTGCCCTGCGTCCACGTGCGGAACTCGAGGTTCTTCTCGATGCCGGTGTGGAGGTAGCCGATGCCACAGCGGGCCTCGGTGACCGTCTCGCCCTCGATCTCCAGGATCAGGCGCAGCACCCCGTGGGTGGAGGGGTGCTGGGGGCCCATGTTGACGACGATGCGCTCGTCGTCGGCGCGGGCGGCGGACTGGACGACCTCGTCCCAGTCGCCTCCGGTGACCGTGTAGACGGTGCCCTCGGTGGTCTCGCGGGCCGAAGCGGCCGCGGCTGCTGACTGCGTGCTCACGAGTACGACCTCCGCTGGTCCGGAGCCGGGATCTGGGCGCCCTTGTACTCGACGGGGATGCCGCCGAGGGGGTAGTCCTTGCGCTGCGGATGGCCCTGCCAGTCGTCCGGCATCATGATCCGGGTCAGGGCCGGGTGACCGTCGAAGACGATCCCGAAGAAGTCGTAGGTCTCGCGCTCGTGCCAGTCGTTGGTCGGGTACACGGAGACCAGGGACGGGATGTGCGGGTCGGCGTCCGGGGCGCTGACCTCGAGGCGGATCAGCCGGTTGTGGGTGATCGAGCGCAGGTGGTAGACGGCGTGCAGCTCGCGTCCCTTGTCGTGGAGGTAGTGGACACCGCTGACGCCGGTGCACAGCTCGAAGCGCAGGGCCGGGTCGTCGCGCAGGGTGCGGGCGACGCGCAGCAGGTGCTCGCGCTCGATGTGGAAGGTGAGTTCGCCGCGGTCGACGACCGTCTTCTCGATGGCGTTGTCGGGGAGCAGTCCCTGTTCCTCCAGGGCGCCCTCCAGTTCGTCGGCGACCTCGTCGAACCAGCCGCCGTAGGGGCGGGCCGCCGGTCCCGGGAGACGGACCGAGCGGACCAGGCCGCCGTAGCCGGAGGTGTCGCCGCCGTTGTTGGCGCCGAACATGCCGCGCTGGACGCGGATCTCCTCGCCGCCCTCGCCGCGCTGGCCGGGGAGGTTGGAGGCGCCGAGGTCCTTCTCGGGGTTCACCCCGTTCGCGGAACCGTTCGCGCCGGTGCCGTTCGCGTCGCTCACCGCAGCAGCCCCTTCATCTCGATCGTGGGCAGGGCCTTGAGCGCCGCTTCCTCCGCCTCGCGGGCCGCTTCCTCGGCGTTCACGCCGAGCTTGGAGTTCTGGATCTTGTGGTGCAGCTTGAGGATGGCGTCCATCAGCATCTCGGGCCGCGGCGGGCAGCCGGGGAGATAGATGTCGACCGGGACGATGTGGTCGACGCCCTGGACGATCGCGTAGTTGTTGAACATGCCGCCCGAGGAGGCGCAGACCCCCATGGAGATCACCCACTTGGGGTTCGGCATCTGGTCGTAGACCTGCCGCAGCACCGGCGCCATCTTCTGGCTGACCCGGCCCGCGACGATCATCAGGTCCGCCTGGCGGGGCGAACCGCGGAAGACCTCCATGCCGAAGCGCGCCAGGTCGTAGCGGCCGGCGCCGGTGGTCATCATCTCGATGGCGCAGCAGGCCAGGCCGAAGGTGGCCGGGAAGACGGACGCCTTGCGCACCCAGCCCGCGGCCTGCTCGACGGTGGTCAGCAGGAAGCCGCTCGGCAGCTTTTCTTCGAGTCCCATGTCGTTAAAGGCCCCTCAGTCCCATTCCAGGCCGCCGCGCCGCCATACGTACGCGTACGCGACGAAGACGGTGAGCACGAAGAGCAGCATCTCCACGAGCCCGAAGATCCCCAGGGCGTCGAAGGTGACGGCCCAGGGGTAGAGGAAGACGATCTCGATGTCGAAGACGATGAAGAGCATCGCCGTCAGGTAGTACTTGATGGGGAAGCGCCCGCCGCCGGCCGGCGTGGGGGTCGGCTCGATACCGCACTCGTAGGCCTCGAGCTTGGCCCGGTTGTACCGCTTCGGACCGATCAGCGTGGCCATGACCACGGAGAAGATCGCAAAGCCTGCCCCGAGGGCTCCCAGTACGAGGATGGGCGCATAGGCGTTCACCGCTCCTCGCTCCTCTCAGTCGGCACTGACTGCTGGCGATGGCATCGGACTCACACCGGCCTCATACGTCTCTCTCACCCCGCTCGTCCCGGCGAAGATCGAGAACATGTGAAGCAGGTCACAAGCCCAACTGCCTCGCATCTTATGCCCGACGCTCTGTGATCTGCGACACGGGGTATTGCACAAGCTTTGTGATCTCCACCACCTGACGAAGGATCATGGACTCGGAAGAGCGGTGATCTTCGCACGAGAGGCGTCCGACTGATCACCAGAGGTGACATTTTTGCTCGTCGGCGCAGTTCGCGGGGGGCGTCTCAATATCAAGAGACTTCCCTTGCATGCAAATTGGTGCTGGACCGGATGTCTTGATAGAGGACCGCGTTCACACATCAGAGGGAGGGGCGGGGTGTGGTGTGGACGCGTGCACGCGTTCACGAGCGAGTCCCGGTCGCGATCCGGCCGCAATCAGGTCGTGATCTTCGCGCAGGACGCGGGCGATCTCGTAACCGTTGCGTGACCTCCGCCACATTCACAAGAGCCCCCTGAGAACCGGGCTTGGCCAACGGTCTCAACCGATGGTAGGTGCGGGGCAATTCGGGCGTATAGACGAAAGACCGTGATCACGGGCCCGATGGACGGCGTCCGCAATGTCCGTTACGGCGTCAATAAAGAACTCCGCGAGGGGAATTTGGGCCGCCCATTGAGCAACTGTGGCGCACCACACGTTTCTTGAAGGTATGGAGGAGCCCCTGATACCGGTTGTTCTCATGTCCCACACCGCTCACATACGCAGCCACCGGAAACCCCGCCGCAACGCGACGACGAGTCTCGCGGTGCGTGCCGGAGTTGCCGGTGGCGTTCTCAGCATGGCGGCGGCGGGTGCGTCGGCCTCGGCGAGCGCCGCCGAGACGACGCAGACCCTGCAACTGCCCACCCTGACGGCCGACCTGGCCGCTCAGGTCGCCCAGTCCGCGGACGCCACGCAGCAGGCGGCCGCGAACTACCAGCTGCAGGCGGAGCGTGACGCGGCCGCCGCGAAGGCCGCAAAGCAGGCCAAGGCGGACCTCGCCGCGGCCAAGAAGAAGGCGGAGGCCAAGAAGAAGGCGGAGGCCGCCCGCAAGGCCGCCGCCGAGCAGGCCGCGTCCCGCAGTGCCGAGCGGACCACGCTGGCCGCCACGACGACCAGCACCGCCTCCACGAGCTCCTCGACGGCCACCGGTTCGGCCGCCGCGGTCATCGCCTTCGTGAAGGCACAGATCGGCGACGCCTACGTCTCCGGCGGCACCGGCCCCAACTCCTGGGACTGCTCCGGCCTCGTGCAGACCGCCTTCAAGCAGGTCGGCATCAGCCTGCCGCGCGTCTCGCAGGACCAGTCGACGGCCGGCACCCAGGTCTCGCTGAGCAACCTGCAGCCGGGCGACATCCTGTACTGGGGCAGCGCGGGCAGCGCCTACCACGTGGCGGTGTACGTCGGTGACGGCATGTTCGTCGGCGCGCAGAACCCGTCGACCGGTGTGGTCGAGAAGCCGCTGTCGTACGACCCGCCGACCGGCGCGGTGCGGGTGCTCTGACTCCCGTCACGACATGGAGGGCCGCAGCCGCTCGGGGGCAGCGGCCCTCCGTCACGCCGTTCTTGACCCCTTGACCGCCAGCGAGTGAGCGCTGTTGTCGCCGGTGAGGACCGTACTACTGGAGTCGCGGAGGCTGCCCTTGAGTTGGGCCCCAGTTCGGCGCCGTTTTCCTCTTTTGTGCACTCCTTTGTCGCCTTACCATGCGCCATGCCTGGCTTGTCCCACTCCGAGATGTTGGCGGACAGCCGGTCGCGTGCGCGTCCGTCGCCGTAGTCGCGGGGGACGTTCCGTACGGAGGCGACCTTCGCGAGCTGGTGCCATAAGGCCAGCGTGTCTGCCACTCCCCTGGCGCCCGCGAGCAAGCGTCTGCGGGTATGCCGGAGTTCGCCTGCGGCTGCTGGGTGCTGGGTGCTGCACAAGCCGTGCCGGGACGTCACCGAGTTCGGGCCCGATCTTGCGGCGGTCGTCGCGCCGGTCAGCCATCCGCCTGAGTGCCTCCTTGCGGTCCCGCCCGGAGAGCCGGTCCAGGTAGACCTGGCCGTTCACATGGTCGGTAGGCGTCCGCCCGCCGCGCGGCCAGGACGGCCGAGCTGAGCCGCGGCTGACGGTCGGGGGGTCGGGGCACGCGCCGGACGGGGTCAGGGGACGCGCCTGTCGTGGTGGGTGGCGGCCAGCTCACGCTCGAGGGGCGTCAGTTCGTCGTCCCGTACCGGCGTGGCCATGGTCCAGTGGCTGCCGATCGGGCAGTGCTGCCAGCGGTACCGGCCGAGGCGGACGGACTTGAAGGAGACCCCGGGGATCCAGGTCGTCGTGTAGAGGTGCCCATCGCGGCAGCGGACGACCGTCCGGCCGCCGCCGTTGCCGCGACGGCGCGCGTACGCCGTCGTGCCGGCCGCCAGGACCGCCACGACGAGGGCGAGGAGAAGAAGGGCTGCCGGGGTCTTCATGGGTGCCACACCTGCGATCGGGGCCGGGTAGCTGCTGGGCTGTTTTCAGTGTGTGCCGTCACCCGGGTCCGGGCCAGGGGGCGTTGAGGCCCCGGCCCGGATCCTGATGCGATCCATATGCCCGGTGTTTCTGTTTTGGCGCTTCCGGGTGCGCCCGTGACCGCGGTGACGCGGGCTATGCCTTCGGGGCCACCTTGCTCAGCCCGTTGATGATGCGGTCCATCGCGTCGCCGCCCGTCGGGTCGGTGAGGTTGGCGAGCATCTTCAGGGTGAACTTCATCAGCACCGGGTGGGTCAGGCCGCGCTGGGCCGCGATCTTCATGACCTTCGGGTTGCCGATGAGCTTCACGAAGGCGCGGCCCAGCGTGTAGTAGCCGCCGTAGGTGTCCTTCAGCACCCGCGGGTAACGCTGGAGCGCCATCTCGCGCCCCGCGGGGGTCGCGCGGGCGTGGGCCTGGACGATGACGTCGGCGGCGATCTGGCCCGACTCCATCGCGTAGGCGATGCCCTCGCCGTTGAAGGGGTTCACCAGGCCGCCGGCGTCGCCGACGAGCAGCAGCCCGCGCGTGTAGTGGGGCTGGCGGTTGAAGGCCATCGGCAGGGCGGCGCCGCGGATCGGGCCGGTCATGTTCTCCGGGGTGTAGCCCCAGTCCTCCGGCATGGACGCGCACCAGGCCTTGAGGACCTCGCGCCAGTCGAGCTCCTTGAAGGCGTCGGAGGTGTTGAGGACGCCGAGGCCGACGTTCGAGGTGCCGTCGCCCATGCCGAAGATCCAGCCGTAGCCGGGCAGGAGACGGTCCTGGGCGCCCCGGCGGTCCCACAGCTCCAGCCAGGACTCCAGGTAGTCGTCGTCGTGGCGCGGGCTGGTGAAGTACGTCCGGACGGCGACGCCCATCGGGCGGTCCTCGCGGCGGTGCAGGCCCATCGCCAGGGACAGCCGGGTCGAGTTGCCGTCGGCGGCCACCACGAGCGGCGCGTGGAAGGTGACCTCGCGCTTCTCCTCGCCCAACTTGGCGTGGACGCCGGTGATACGGCCGGTGCGCTCGTCGGTGATCGGGGCGCCGACGTTGCAGCGCTCGAAGAGCCGTGCGCCGGCCTTCTGCGCCTGGCGGGCGAGCTGCTCGTCGAAGTCGTCGCGCTTGCGGACCAGGCCGTAGTCCGGGAAGGAGGCCAGATCCGGCCAGTCGAGCTGGAGGCGGACGCCGCCACCAATGATGCGCAGGCCCTTGTTGCGCAGCCAGCCGGCCTCCTCGGAGACGTCGATGCCCATGGCGACGAGCTGCTTGACCGCGCGCGGGGTGAGGCCGTCACCGCAGACCTTCTCGCGCGGGAACTCGGTCTTCTCCAGCAGGAGCACATCGAGTCCGGCCCTGGCGAGGTGGTACGCGGTGGTGGAGCCGGCCGGCCCCGCGCCGACGACGATCACATCGGCGGTGTTTTCGGAGAGGGGCTCAGTCTCGACGGTCACGGCGGGATCTCCCCAAGTTCGAAATCTGCGTGCCGACCGGCACTGGACATGGGCAGTCTATTCAGCAGAATTGATCACCCGGCTGAAGGGCTGCCCCGTGAACCGAGCTCTGCCTGTCGTACGGCTGCGCGTCCCCACCGACGAGGACGCGATCGCCTGGCACCGGGTCTTCGACGACCCGGAGGTCATGGAGTTCCACGGCGGCAGGTCCGCGGAGCTGTCGGTCTACGAGGAGCTGACCGCCCGCCAGCGCCGGCACGACGCGGAGCTGGGCTTCTGTCTGTGGACCATGGTCGGCGAGCAGGGCGAGGTCATCGGCTTCACCGGCGCCCAGCCCTGGCCGCGGGAGTGGGGTCCCACGGGAGAGATCGAGATCGGCTGGCGGCTCGGACGGGAGTTCTGGGGCCGGGGGTACGCGACCGTGGCCGCGCGGATGACGCTGGAGCGGCTCAGGGCTGCCGGGGTGCCGAGCGTGGTGGCGATGGTCAGACCGGGAAACGAACGGTCCATCGCGGTCACCAAGCGCCTCGGGATGGAACTCGCGCAGACGTTTCCGCACCCGTCGCTCCCGGAGGACGCCCTCTGCTTCCGGCTGGACCTCCAGGATGGCTACTCAAAGTAACGGACGGCTACAGAAAGATACTTGAGGCTTCCGGTCACCACCCTCGCGCGGTTACCCTTCCAGTACCGCTGGGGGTGACATCTGTGCACATACCGCCCAAGACACCCGAAGTACGAGTTCCGAGGCTCGTCGGACTGATGGCCATGGACGCGCGCGAGGCGGCGAAGTCGCGCGGTCTGTTCATCAACGCGCCGGACCGGCCCGACTTCCATCTCACCGCCGTCGAGTACGTCGTCCGCCAGTACCCCGCACCCGGCGCCGAGGTGCCCCGGGACTCGATGGTGTACGTGTGGTTCGACTTCGGCGAGGGAGAGGGCGGCGGAGGCGTGCGCGAGCCGCGCATTCCGCGCCCCCCGACCGGCGGGCTGCAGCGCGAGCTGGACGAGCCGGGCGACCCCTACGCCGTCGTCAGCTCTGCTTGAAGCCGCGGTGCAGGGCGACGACCCCGCCCGTGAGGTTGCGCCAGGCCACCTTCGACCAGCCGGCCTTCTGCAGGTGCCCGGCCAGCGCGGGCTGGTCGGGCCAGGCACGGATGGACTCGGCGAGATAGACGTACGCGTCGGGGCTGGAGGAGACCGCGCGGGCGACCGGCGGCAGGGCGCGCATCAGGTACTCGGTGTAGACCGTGCGGAAGGGCGCCCAGGTCGGGTGGGAGAACTCGCAGATCACGACCCGCCCACCGGGCCTGGTCACCCGGTGCATCTCGCGCAGGGCCGCGTCGAAGTCCTGGACGTTGCGCAGGCCGAAGGAGATGGTCACCGCGTCGAAGGTGTCGTCCTTGAACGGCAGCTTCGTCGCGTCGCCCGCGGTCAGCGGCAGCCAGGGGTGCTTGCGCTTGCCGACCTGGAGCATGCCGAGCGAGAAGTCGCAGGGGACGACGTACGCGCCCGTGCGGGCGAACGGCAGTGAGGAGGTCGCCGTACCGGCGGCCAGGTCCAGGATCTTCTGCGCGGGCCGCGCGTCGACGGCTCTGGCCACCTCCCTGCGCCACGCCCGGTCCTGGCCGAGCGACAGCACGTCGTTGGTCAGGTCGTACCGTTCCGCCACGTTGTCGAACATCGAGGCGACTTCGTGCGGCTGCTTGTCCAGGGATGCGCGGGTCACGCGGCCATTCTTGCAGCCCGCCCTCAGGGAAGAAGCCTCGGCTTCTTCTTCCCGGCCACGTCCTCCACCCATCCGCACGCAAGGACGAACCCCGCGATCAGGATCCAGCCGATGCCGAACATGAACCACTGGCTGTCCAGCGGAAGCCACTTCTCGAACGCGGGGACGTTCCAGAACCGGTCGATCAGCGGGACCGCCAGGATCAGTGCGATCTCGTGCCAGAGGTAGATCGTCACGGCGCGCGCGTTGAAGATCGTCACGAGCCGGTCGGTACGGCGGAAGCGGGTCAGCCGGGCGAAGTCGATCCTGAAGTACGCCTTGGCCCACATCAGCAGCAGGACATAGCCCGCCGACCAGAAGGCCTGCGCGAGCGGGATCTCGTCGAGGTCGTAGGTGCCGGCGTCGGCCTGGTGGGCGAAGGCGTACCAGCCGCCGTACCCGACCGCCGCCAGGGAGAGCACGACGGCCAGGGCGGGCCGCAGCCGCCGCAGCACGCCGTCGTGGTGGGCGAAGCCGAGGATCCAGCAGAAGAGGTACGTCGACAGGTCCCACAGGGCGCTGCCGAAGGGGTTGTCGGGGCCGGACCAGACGAAGTTCAGGATCAGGACGGGGGCGAGGGAGAGGAACAGGACGGGGATCGGGGCGAGCCGGAAGACGCGCAGGAGCAGCGGGGAGAGCAGGACGAACCAGAGGTACGTCCGCAGGTACCAGAGAATCTCCCAGGCCTGTTCGCCCCACGCGTTGCCGGGCGGGTCGCCCAGTGGCAGGACCCAGTAGACGATCTCCCAGCCCGGCATCCAGTCGTGCACGAGCATCGCCAGCACGACGAAGAAGCCCCAGAACCAGAACGGCGGCAGGAGTCTGCGCAGCCGGCTCCTGATCACCTGCCCGGCCGGGCGTTCCAGGGACTTCGCCATCAGGGTGCCGGCCAGACCGAACATGATCCCCATGGAGGGGAAGACCATGCCGGCCCAGGCCCAGCCGAAGGTGTGGTAGGTGACGACGCGGATCAGCGCGAGGGCCCGGAGGGCGTCGAAGTAGCGGTCCCGGCCGGAGACCCTCGCCGGCGGCGCGGACTCGGCCCGGGGCGACAGAGCCATGTCCATGGGCGCCTCCGGCCTCACCGCCCCCCTGCTGTGCGCTCCCATCAGCTCACCCCCGCCGGTGTCCCGACCTCACCCGTGCGCTTCAGCTTCTGCCAGCGCAGCCGGCCGCCGGTCAGGGCGGTGATGCAGGAGTGGATGAGGACGAGGTACATCATCTGCCGGTAGGCCAGTTGCTGGAGCGGCATCATCAGCAGGTAGCGGTACTTCTCCCGGTCCAGGCGGAACGCGTAGGCGGCGCACACCAGTTGGACGCCGAGGACGGCCAGCCAGGCGTACAGCGCCGCCTGGAAGTCGACGAAGATCATCGAGTAGACGGTGAAGACGTCGATCAGCGGGGCGAAGACCGGGGTGACGATCTGGAAGATCACCACCAGCGGCATCCCGACCCGGCCGAAGCGCCCCGAAGGCCCCTTGTCCGTCAGGGACTTGCGGTGCTTCCACAGGGCCTGCATGGTGCCGTAGGACCAGCGGTAGCGCTGGGACCACAGCTGCCTCAGGGAGCCGGGCGCCTCGGTCCACGCGCGGGCGTGCTCCTGGTAGACGACCCGCCAGCCCGCGCGGTGCATGGCGATCGTGATGTCCGTGTCCTCGGCCAGCGTGTCCTCGCTCATCCCGCCGACCCCCAGCACCGCCTCCCGGCGGAACGCGCCGATCGCGCCCGGGATGGTCGGCATGCAGCGCAGCACGTCGTACATGCGCCGGTCGAGGTTGAAGCCCATGACGTACTCGATGTGCTGCCAGGCACCGATGACCGTGTCGCGGTTGCCGACCTTGGCGTTGCCGGCGACCGCGCCGACCTCGGGGTCGGCGAAGGGCTGCACCAGCTGCCGTACGGTGTCCGGTTCGAAGACCGTGTCGCCGTCCATCATCACGACGATGTCGTGACGGGCGCTGCGCACACCGTTGTTGAGGGCGGCCGGTTTGCCCGCGTTCTCCTGGCGGATGACGCGGACGTTGTGCATGCCCAGGTCCATGGCGGCGCTGCGGGCGATCTCGGAGGTGCCGTCCGTCGAGCCGTCGTCCACCACGATGATCTCGATCGGGTGGGTGCTCCTCGACAGTGACTCGAGGGTGTTGGCGATGCACTCCTTCTCGTTGTACGCCGGGACGATCACGCTCACCGGGCGGGTGACCGTCGGTCCCCAGCCGAAGCGGCGTTTGTTGCGCTGCCGGTAGTGGCGGCGGGCGAGGATCAGCATCATCCCGAAGCGACCCATGACGGCCACACCGACGATGACGAGTCCGACGGACAGCGTGGGCACGGTCCACTCGGCGACGGCGACCGCGAACACGAGCGCCCTGCCCTCGTAGAGGGTCGCGCCGGTCGCGGTGCGGTGGGCGGCCTGGAGCCGGGAGCGGTTCGCACCGTTCGAGCCGCTCATGTTCGCCGCCGCGCCCGGGCCGTTCGCGGACCGCTCTCCCGTGGCGCCCGCGGCATCTCCCGCGAGCGTCGTCCCCCCGGGCCGGTTGTTGCCCGCGCCCGCGTTGTCCTTCTCGATGACCCCGCTGACCGTGGTGAAGGTGTAGCCCTTCGCCTTCATCTTCTCGATGTACTCGGGCAGGGCCTTGACCGTCTGCGAGCGGTCGCCGCCCGCGTCGTGCATGAGGACCGCAGCGCCCTTGCCGCTCTTCGGCGTGGCCCACTGGACGATCTTCGAGACGCCCGGCTTCTTCCAGTCGTCGCTGTCGGTGTCGACGAAGACGCTGGTGTAGCCGTCCTTGCCGAGCCGCTGGTAGACGGGCCAGCTGTAGTTGTCGATGGCGTCGGTCTCGGAGGAGTACGGCGCCCTGAACAGGGTCGTGGTGATGCCGGCCGCACCCGCCAGCGCGAGCTGGGTCTGCGTCATCTCACGGTTGACCCGGGCGGTGCTCTGGTAGGAGAGGTCGACGTGGGTGAAGGTGTGGATGCCCACCTCGTTGCCCTGCTGGACCATCGTCTTCACGATGCCCGGGTAGCGCGAGACCATCGAGCCGACCAGGAAGAACGTGCCGGGGACGTCGTACTTCCTCAGGATGGCCAGTACCTGGGGCGTCCAGGTCGGGTTGGGGCCGTCGTCGAAGGTGAGCGCGATGGTCTTGTCCGGCACCGAGAGCGTGGTGGCCTGTCCGCCGCGGAAGGTCAGGATCGGGCCGCCGCCGAGAATCTTGTCCGGCACCTTGCTGGAGCTGGCTCCGTCGCGCACCCGCTCGTCGCCGCCGACCTCGGCGCGCAGATAGCCGTCGAGCAGCATGATGCTGGTCAGCGCGAGCAGGAGCAGCAGCGCGAGGATGACGCGGGGTTTCTGCAGCGCGGCGGCCTTGCCCGCCGCCCGTTCGATACGGGTGGGGGCGCGCCGGCGGCCGCGTGGGGACGTCGTCATGGTCATGTGGCTGGGCGCTCCGGTCAGTTGGCCGCGGTGGCGGACGCGGTCGGAGTGGGCGTGCCGGACGGCGGCACCGAGGGGATGTCACTGGGCCGGGCGCCGATCCGGTTGCCTATGCCGCCCTGCTGCCGGTAGCCGGCGGGGCCGTTGCCGGACGGGCCCGCCTGGCCGCCCCGGAAGGGCAGCAGCGAGGAGGGGGTGACCGAGGTGCCGATGCCCAGGAAGGCGAGGCCCAGGACGACGGCGTACCCGAGACACAGGACGCCCACGAGGAGGCCGAACCGCTTCAGCAGCCTGGAACGGCGTCCGGAGTTGTCAACGAACACAGGCCCCTCGACGGGCCCGTTGCCGCGTTTGCGGCGGCGACCCCCGGGGTTCGCGCGGTTTTCGATGGCAGGCTCGGAATGCATTCCCCGGACATTAGGCAGGCTTTATGTGACCGGAACTCGACTTCTTGTGAGGCGCATATGAGAAGGCCCCCAACCTGTCCCCCGGCTGAGAGTTTCTGTGAATGCCTGCGCGGTTCACCTCGGGAGGGAGTGCACCGAAAATCCCCTTCGTTCCGCCCGGTTGGCCCGATTCATACCACGCCTCCCATGAACTTCCCATGGATTTCCCGAGTTCGTGAGCACAGGCTTCGTGTGAGACGTTCTCCTTTTGAATAGGGCTTTGTTTCGGACCTGAGACGGAAATCACGAGAGTAGGTGCATGTCCATGCCGAGTTTGCTGAGGCCGGCCGCCGGGTTCACTTGTGTGTTTGCCCTGGCCACGGCGGGATGCTCCGCAGGGCCGAAGCAGACCGCCGACACCTCCTCAAGCGCCACCGCCAGCGCCACCGCCGATGCCCCCTCAAGCGCCACCTCCTACGCCCCCTACGTCAGCGCGACCGAGGCCTCCGCCAACGACTCCAGCGGGTCGCCGTCGACGTACAACCTGGCCTTCGTGATCTCCGGCGGCAGTGACTGCACGCCCCAGTGGAACGGGGAGGACGCGATAGCGGACACGGCGGTGAAGTCCCGGATCTCCCGGCTCACGGCGGACGGCGGGACGGTCCGCGTCTCCTTCGGCGGGGCCTCCGGCAAGGAACTCGCGGCGACCTGCGACAGTGTCGCGAAGCTGGCGGCCGCCTACGGCACGGCACTTGACGCCGCCGGCTCCAGCCAGGCCGACTTCGACATCGAGGGCGACGAACTGACCGACACGGACACGGTCGCGCTGCGGTCGGAGGCGATCGCGGCGCTGCAGAAGGAACGGCCCGACCTGGAGGTCTCCTTCACGCTGCCCGTGATGCCGTCCGGACTGGACTCCGACAGCCTGGCGTTGCTGGAGTCCGCGAACACGTACGACGTCCAGGTCTCCACGGTCAACCTCATGACCATGAACTACGGCGAGTCGTACGCCGGGGACATGGGGGACTACGCGCTGACCTCGGCGAAGGCCGCGCACACCCAGTTGCGGAAGGTGTTCGGGCTCTCCGCCGCCGATGCCTGGCAGGGCATGGCGCTGACCTCGATGATCGGGGTCAACGACGTCGCCGGCGAGACGTTCACTCTCTCCGACGCGGCGCAGGTGCGGACGTTCGCCGAGGAGAAGGAGATCGCCTGGGTGTCGATGTGGTCGACGTTCCGGGACCAGGAGTGCGCGAAGGGCAGCGGCACGGACGCGGCGACCGACTGCAGTGGGGTGAAGCAGAGTTCGGGGGCATTCGGTGAGGCCCTCGCCGGATAGCGCCGGACAGCGGCGGGTCCTAGCGGCGCCGGTGCACCAGCCGCCCGGCGCACACCGTCGCCAGGCAGGCGCCGGTCCCGTCGAAGACGGCCAGGTCCGCCCTGCCGTGCACGGTGATCGCCGGTGACTGCGCGGAGGCCAGGACCAGCACCTCGTTCCGGGCGGCCGCCGCGCGCAGTTCGGGAGAGTCGACGTACTCCCGCAGGACGGCCGTCGCCCCCGACTTCAGCACCGCGTGGACGCGTTCGCGGGGGCTCGGGGCGTCCGGCAGCGGACCCTCGTGGACGCGGCCCGGCCCCAGCACCCCCGGCCACATGCGCACCCGCGCCCCGGGGAACCGCTCCCGCAGCTCCTCCGACGGACCCACCGCCGCGATCGCGCTTCCCTCGACCGCCACGGCACCGCCCTTGACCGTCTCCGCGCCGCACCGGACCTCGTCCGCCACGTGAATCGTCAGCACGGGCAGGTCAGTTGGAGGCGAGCAGCTTCAGCTCGGGGTGTGCCGTGCCGCCCGCGATCGCCGTCGAGGAGATGTGGGACATCACGCGCTCGTCGACCGGGTCGTTCGCCGGGTCGTCGTGGACCACCAGGTGCTCGTAGGTCGTCGAGCGCTGCGCCGGGACGCGGCCCGCCTTCCTGATCAGGTCGATGATCTCCAGGCGGTTGGAGCGGTGCTTGGCTCCGGCGGAGGAGACGACGTTCTCCTCGAGCATGATCGAGCCGAGGTCGTCGGCGCCGTAGTGCAGGGACAGCTGGCCGACCTCCTTGCCCGTGGTCAGCCAGGAGCCCTGGATGTGCTGGACGTTGTCCAGGAAGACCCGGGCGATGGCGATCATCCGCAGGTACTCGAAGATCGTGGCCTGCGTACGGCCCTTCAGGTGGTTGTTCTCGGGCTGGTAGGTGTACGGGATGAAGGCCCGGAAGCCGCCCGTGCGGTCCTGCACGTCACGGATCATCCGCAGGTGCTCGATCCGCTCGGCGTTGGTCTCGCCCGTGCCCATCAGCATGGTCGACGTGGATTCCACGCCCAGCCTGTGGGCGGTCTCCATGATCTCCAGCCAGCGCTCGCCGCTCTCCTTCAGCGGGGCGATCGCCTTGCGCGGCCGCTCCGGGAGCAGCTCCGCGCCGGCGCCGGCGAAGGAGTCGAGGCCGGCCGCGTGGATACGGCTGATGGCCTCCTCGACCGACACCTTGGAGATACGGGCCATGTGCTCGACCTCGGACGCGCCGAGGGAGTGGATCACCAGCTGCGGGAAGGCGTCCTTGATGGCCTTGAAGTGCTTCTCGTAGTACTCCACGCCGTAGTCCGGGTGGTGGCCGCCCTGGAACATGATCTGCGTGCCGCCCAGCTCGACGGTCTCCGCGCACCGGCGCAGGATGTCGTCCAGGTCGCGCGTCCAGCCCTTGGCCGTGTCCTTGGGGGCGGCGTAGAAGGCGCAGAACTTGCACGCCGTGACGCACACGTTCGTGTAGTTGATGTTCCGCTCGATGATGTACGTCGCGATGTGCTCGGTGCCCGCGTACTTGCGGCGGCGTACGGCGTCCGCGGCCGCGCCCAGCGCGTGCAGCGGGGCGTCGCGGTAGAGGTCGAGCGCTTCTTCCGGCGTGATGCGTCCACCGGCGGCGGCACGGTCGAGCACGGACTGGAGGTCGGCCTTCTCGGTCACCGGGCGTCCCTTTCGTCAAGGGTTGTGGACGGCTGCGTCCGCGGTGCACGGACCGAACCAGCCTACGCCAGCCCTCCGACAAGCCCGACGTCAGGCCGCGTACGCCCCTATGAGCAGCCCCAGGAACGCCCCCGTGATCAGGAACGGCCCGAACGCGATCGCCGTCTTGCGCCCGGCCCGCCGCGCCACGACGAGCGCGCCGCCGTACAGCGCGCCGAGCAGGAACGCGGCGAAGGTCCCGAGCATGACCGTCGCCCACCCGTACCACCCGAGCACGGCTCCGAGCCCCAGCGCCAGCTTCACGTCCCCGAAGCCCATGCCGCCCGGGTTGATGAGGAACAGCAGGAAGAAGGCACCGCCGAGCGCGAGGGCGCCGTACAGCGCGGTCGGCCAGTCGCCCGCGTGCTCCGGTACGAGGGCGACGAGCCCGAGCAGCACGAGCGCGGCGCCCGCGAGGGGAAGCGTCAGCGGGTCGGGCAGCCGCTGCACCCGGAAGTCGACGACCGCCAGCAGCACCCCGACGGGCGCGAGCAGCAGCCAGACCGCGAGCTCGGGCCGGGTCCCGGTGGCGGCGGCGAGGGCGGCACAGACGAGGGCGGTGGCCAGGACGAGGGCGGCGGTACTGGGGCCGTACGACGGCGTCGGCGCGGTTTCCCGGGCTGCCCCGACGGCTGTGTCGGCCTCCCCGGCGGATGCCTGGGCTTCCTTGCCGGCTTCTCCGGCAGCCGCTCGCCCCTCCTTGCCGACTTCTTCGGTGAGGCCGCCCGCGCACTCCCCGCAGCGGGCCCGGCCGAGCCACCCGCCGAGCCGTCCGCCGATGGGGTGCTCCCCCGGGCACGCGTCTCGCCAGCTCTCCCCCGACGGGACCGAGAACCGGTACGCGGCCCGCGGCAGCAGCGATCCCGCCGCCGCGCCCCACAGCGCGGCGACGGCGACCAGCGCCCCCGTGCTCACCCCGGCGTTCATCCCACCGCGGCGACGCCGGTGCGCCAGGACGGCAGCAGTTCGTCGAGGAGGGCCTCGGTGCGCGCGGGCAGCCCGCGGGCACCGCTGCGGTCGACGAGGTCGGCGGCGAGGGACTTCAGACGGTCGGTGTCACCCGTGGCGTGGGTGGCGCGCAGCAGCTCGTTCCACAGGCGCTCGTCGGCGGGCGCGGAGTTGAGCGCCGCGTTCAGCGCCTCGATGGCCTTCTCCGCGCGGTCCTTCTCCAGGTGGAACGCCGACAGCGCGAGCCCGATGTCGGCGACCAGCAAAGGCAGTTGGGCGTCGATGATCTCGTGGGTGAGCCAGCGGTAGCGTCCCTCGGGCCGGTCGGCGAGCAGCGGGCCGCGGACCAGGACCAGCGCGTCGGTGAGCAGCCGCCCGCGGACGACCCGGCTGTCGACGCCCTTGCCCTGGGTGGCCTCGTGGTACAGCGAGCGCAGCACGTCCAGGTCGGAGACGACGGACTTGGCGAGCACGAGCCGCCCGGTCGCGTCGGCGGACAGCCGGGGGCTGCCGTCCGGATCGGTACCGAGCCAGGCCCGCAGCCGCTCCAGCAGCGCGTCCCGTACGTCCTCGGTGACACCCCTCGGCCACAACGCGGAGGCCAGCACCCGGGGATGGACGCCCTCGCGGTGAAGCAGCAACAGCGCGAGCGCCTCGTGGAGCAGCGCACTGCGCTCCCCGTCCGGGGTCTCCAGCCCGATGATCTCGTACGACCCGACAAGCCGCGCGTACACCGCGGGCCGCCCCTGTTCGCTGATGTCGACGAGGAACGGCGGTGTGGGCGTGGGTCCTTGGGGATCGCGCTCGGGGTCGGCCTCGACGAACAGCTCGACGACGGCCCGCTGTTGCGCCGACGGCAGCAGCTGGGCGTCGAGTTCGAGCCCGAGGAGCGGGGCGAGCAGCTTGCCCGCGCCGGTGATCTCCATCTCCCAGGCGGCGCCGGGCAGATCGCCGGTCTCGGTGCCGACGAGGTAGCCGATGCCCAACCTGCTGGCGTCGGAGGCCAGTTCGGCGAGCTTGACGGCGTCCTCGGGGGAGGGCTGGGCGGCGAGCAGGACGAGGTGCGGCGCCCAACGGGTGTGCTGGGCGGGCCCGGTGCGCCCGGTGAGCACGGAGTCGTGACCGGCGGCACCCAGAGCCCCGCGCCGCTGCCGGGTCTCGGCCTCCATGGTCTCGATCAGGTCGTCGATGCCGTCGAGGTGACGGAGCCGGTTGGGGGCGAGGGGGGTCAGATCCTCCCCGAAGCCGACGAGCGTGATCGTCATCCGGTCCGACCACCCGTTGGTCGCCAACTCGGCGGCCACGGAGGCGAAGACGGCCGCCCGGTCGGCCTCCCGCCCGCTCAGCGAGACGATGCCGGGCACGGCCTCCAGATTGAGCAGCAGCCGGGAGTCGTCCATGGTCCCGAGGCTGACGAGACCGGGGTACGGCGCCGCGGTGTCGACGTCCTCGTACCGCTCGGCATCGCTGCGGGCCAGCATCCAGAACGTCTGGTCCTGCCCGAGCTGCCACGGCGCCGGCGGCTTCCCGGCGGGCTGAGCGAGCTGCAGATGCAGGTCGCCGTTGGTTAGCCAAGCGGCGTAGACGGTCGGCAACGGCCGTGACTCCCCGGCGAGTTGCGCGGCCAGACCGCGCAGGGAGCGGTCCAGCAGTCGTACGGCCTCGGGGTCGGCGCCCACGAGGAGCGCGTCCTGCGCGTCGGCGGCGTCCCCCGTCGGCGTGGGCGGCTCCATACCGCGCCGGCCGCCGACGGCACCGAGCGCCGACTGCCACAACGCCTGCCGACGCCGACGGCCGAGGGCACCGAGGAGACCGGCGGCGAGGAGGGGGGCGGTGAGGAGGGCTTCGGACAGACCGAAGGAGTTGGCGTTGGAGTTGGAGCCGGACTCGGAGGTGGTGGTCTGCTGCTGGTGCTGGTGGTGCTCCTGCTGAGCGGCGGGCCGCTGCTGGGGCACCGAGACCTGCCGGCTGCCTCTTTCCTCCGCGTGCGCACCGGACTTGGCGTAGTCGTGGATCTGCTGCTGCACCTCGGGCGATACGTGCGCGCCCGCGTCCGGCATCTCCACGAGCTCGCCGCCGTGCGCGTCCCCGGGCATCTCCATGATCCAGCCGGGCCGGATCAGACTGGCCTCGGACAGCCGGGAACCGTCCGGCTGCACCCGGTCCTTGTTGAGCTCGTAGATCTCCTTGTACCGGCGTCCGTCGCCGAGGTGCCGCTGGGCGATCTCCCAGAGGGAGTCATGGTGACGTCCCTCGGGCGGCTGGATGCGGTAGTACTTCGTGTCACCGTGCTGCTTGGCGCTGGCCGCGGCGTCGGCCTGCGCGTGGGACGCCTGTTCGGCGAGGGCGGCGGCGGTGTGCGCGGCCTGCTCCTGCTGCTGGGCGAAGAGACCGGGCGTCGCCTGGGCGGCGGCCACGGTCGGCTTCTGATTCCCTTCCAGGCTGTGACCGAGCTGCGAGAGCCCCGGGGTGAGGCTGGCGGCGGTGGCGCCGACGAGGAGCAGCGCGGCGACGAGCTGCCGGGCGAGGATCTGGCTGGGGCCCGCCCCCGGAACGCGCCCGGGTACGCCGACCCCGCTCAGCGCGGCCTTCACCTCCACCAGCACGCAGGCCGTGAACTGCGCCCAGGCCAGCCACACCACCACGGTCAGGATGTGGATGAACGTCCAGACGGTGATCTCCTGCTGCAGCCAGTCGAGGCTGGGCGCCCCGCTGGGCAGCGGCCACCCGATGGTGACGGCGAGCGCACCCGGCACGCCGACGACCAGCACGAGCAGCGCGACGAACGCGAAGAACGCCTTGACGAAGTCCCCGAAGCTGCGACGCCGGATACGGACGGGCTGCGGGGTCCGGTTCCTGGGAGCCGACGAGTTCACTGCCGGGCTGCCCGTCGAGTTGCCGGTTGACCTGCCCGTCGAGCTGGACGAGCTGGAGGTGCGGCGTCGTGGCATGGCGGGTGTCCTGGGGTCGTGGGCGGGCGGTGGCTGGACGTGCTGCTGGAAGGTGTGCGGGTGGGTGGGTGCTTGGGTGTACTGAGCCTACAGAGATCTTATGAACTCTCATTCACAAGGCCGCAGCCCGGATACATGACTGAGACCTGCCCCGCCCTGGATCGTCCGCCCGTTCGCGTCCGCGACACCCTCACTCCTCACATTCCCCACACAATCCCCCGCCGCCGCTCAAGGCCCCCTTACCTGCCCCTGATAACTTCGTTCCCCGTTGCACACAGCCGACTTCGGGGGAGATCAACCGTGGCCCGCCGCGCACTGCCGTCCACTGCCGCCGCGTTCACCTTGGCGGCGACGCTGCTGCTCACCGGGTGCGGTGGGGGTGACAAGTCGTCCTCGGACGACATCAAGGGGGCGGACACGGGTTCGGCCAGCCCGTCGGGTTCGGCCTCGGCGGGTTCCGGAACGCAGCGCCCCGTCATCAGCCTGCCCGCCAGCTTCAAGGCCGACTTCGAGGGCTGGACGAACAGTGATCCCGGGCTGCAGACCGCACTGAACGACGGCAAGGAACGGCTAAGGGCGTCGTACGCGGCAATCATCGCCGGCGATCCGGAGTACAGCGCGTTGTCCTTCTACAGCGGGACTTCCGCGATGAGTACTGGTTCCGCGTGGGTCAAGGGTTACAAGGGTCTGACCATCGTGGGCGCGGTCAAGGTCTACAACCCCCGGATCGCTTACCTCGGCAACGAGAAGAAGCGGGCCACCCTCATTTACTGCGTGGACGAGAGCAAGGGCTACAGCAAGGACCTGAAGACCGGAAAGACGTCGGGCACCCCAAAGGGTGAATCCCCGCTGGTCCAGTACCAGACGGGTCTCGGGAAGCAGGCCGACGGCGTCTGGAAAACCATGTCCGTGGAGACCCGGCCGGGGGCGTGCTGACCATGACCTACACGCGCAGGGCCGGGCTGTTCGTCTCGCTTGCCCTCGGTGCCGCTCTACTCCCGTCACCCGCCTCGGCACTCGGTTCTCCCGGCCACGAAGGGCAGTCAAAGACCCCGTCGGGCGGCAAGCACGGCAGTGACATCTACGCCTCGGCCACCTACTCCACGATCAAGGTCCGCCAAGTCAGCGGCCCCACCGGGGGCAAGCGTGGCTCGATCTCTTCCGTGGACGTCAACTGGAAACCCCCCGCCTGCTGGTACGAACCCGTGTTCACCGGTCAGGAGCTCAAGGACTTCGTGGACCGTACGGACGGCGACGGAGACGTCGGCATCCATGAGTCCTGGTACGGCAAAGGCCTGTGGACCGACCACTACCAGGACGGCAAGCCGGAGAACAACTTCGACGACACCAACAGCGTCGCCGAGGGCTACAAGGACTACAACATCGGCAAGGACGGGTACTTCTGGCGCAGCGTCGCACCGGACGAGAACGACCCGGACTCCTGGGACTGCGGCCGCATCATGTTCTGGCAGGACGCCAACGTGGTCCCCAAGGTGCCGCACGCCCCCACGCCCGAGATGCTCGCCGACTACGCCTACAACCAGATCAAGGTCCCCAACACCGAGATCGAGCTGAAACCCACCGCCAAGTCCACGGTGAACCTGCCCACGTGGGTCTGGCTGGACAAGGGCACGTTCCAGGAGGTCAAGGTCCGCGCGGAACTCCCCCGCACCAACCTCTGGGCCGAAACGACGGCCAAGCCGGTCGCCCTCCACCTGGACCCGGGTACCGGTGACGCGACGACCTTCCCGGCCTCCGGCGACTGCACCATCAACGACGACGGCTCGATCGGCACCCCGTACAAGCCGGGCGACGCGGACAAGACCCCGCCGTGCGGCATCACGTACCTCAAGGCCACCAACGGCACGCCGTACCACCTGAAGGCCAGCATCACCTGGCAGATCTCCTGGGAGGGCACGGGCGGTGCCAGGGGCGACCTCCCCGACGGCACCTTCGACACCACCCAGGACATGAACGTCCAGGAGATCCAGGCGATCAACCGCTGACCATCGACTCCGGCGAACATGTCAGATCAAAAGCCCCACGGATCGGGATGAACCTTCGCCGTCGGATCCTGTGACCAGGTCAGACGGGCCTCGATCTGATCCCCTGTGAGCTCCACGAGCCGCTCGGCCGCCCAGCCGTTCCACTGGACTGCTCCGGGGAATTGAGGCAGGCGGAAGGCCGGAAGATGCGTCGGCAACGCTTCAACACGGAAAACCGCCTTTTTGACTTCCCCATCCATCCTCTTCGGCTTGGACGACCTGCGCAGGTCCAGACAGTCGACTACCTGATCCACCAAATAGAGGAAGTATTCGTCGTCTTTCGCACCGTCGATGTCGACGGGCACGAGACTGCCAGCTGTATGCAACTCATCCCCGAATTGCTCGGCAAGGCGACGGCTGAGCACGGGGGCACCGTGGTATCCGGTAGGGAAGTCGCTCTTGGACCAGCCTTTCTCTCCCAACCATTCGGCACGCAGCCGAGTGGGCCGATCCGCTGGGCCTCCGTTACGCTGCCAGCGCATGACCTGCGCCGCATCGAAATTGTTGAGATGCAGCGTCTGGTATTCACTGAGGCCCGGCAGGAGCCGATACACCGACAAAGGCTTCTCTGCCACGTCAGACATCGCGTCACCATCCGTATTCATCGTCACCTGGGCAAGGTCCATCATGGTGCCGTCCACACCGCGTTCGCCGACGGCTGCCCGCTCGCCAGCTCTCTCTCGACCTGTTGTCCGATAGAGCGCAGTTCCCCACGCAGTGCGCTGCGGATGGCACGCGCTCCGTATCCGGCAGCTGTCATCCGATCCACCGTGAGGTTCAGGTGGCCGTTCAACCGTGTCAGGAACATCTTCCGATGCGTGAAGTTGTGCGGCCGAGGATGTCCCAGCGGAACCCCGTTGGCCGCGTCGTTGATGTCGACGCCGTACTTCTCCAGCAGGGCCCTGGCCTGGGCCGCCCCGTTTCGTTTCATGCCCGACGGCACGAGGTGGGCGGCGGCCTCACCCGCGCTCTTGGCCCGTCCCTCCCGCGCCAGGTTCTTCGCGAGCAGGTCGGCGTTCTCTGCACAGGTGAGCAGGCCCAGGTAGTCGAGCCACGACAGCGGGTTCGGTACGTATGCGCGTGGGTTCGGGCCCGCGTCCAAGCCGAGGGGGTCGGCGCTGATGTAAGCCGCGGCGACCGGGTCGTAGTACCGGAAGAAGTTGTAGTGGAGCTGGGTCTCGGGGTCGAAGTACTGGCCGGGAAAGCGCAGGGGTGTGGACGTGTCGTACGCCCCGTCCAGCGCCGTCAGGCCCCAGAGCGTGGCATCGGAGCGCCAGGCGATGTCACCGTGGTCCGTGACGAGTTCGGTCGGCGTCCCCACGAGGTCGGTGACGATGGCGAAGAACCGCTCGTCGACGACGTCCTGGGGCGCGTCGGCGAGCGTGGTGCGCTGCGTCTGGGTCAGCGGTCGGGCGCCGTCGCGTTCCCAGGTCAGGGTGGACACCTCGGCGGAGTCGGTGCTTACGGTGGTCTGCTCCACGAGGTGCGGGCCGTCCCAGGTGAACCGGGTCTCCTCTGTCACGCTCCGGCCGTCCGGGCTCAGACGTCGCTTGGCGACTCGGCGGCCCAGTGGGTCGTACACATAGCGCCAGACCGTGCCGTCGGGGGTGACCACCGAGGTGAGCCGGTCGTCGGCGTCCCAGGTGTAGCGCCAGATGTCCGGTTTGCGTGACAACCGTGTGCGGCGGCGCAGCACCACCCGCCCGGCGGCGTCGTACTCGTAGTGAACGGCACCGGCGCGTAGGACGCGGTTGCCCTGGTGAACGCGCTCGCCACGCCCCTCCTGCGTGGAGAAGCGATCCGGCCAGGCGGCGCGTGTCTGGTTTCCCTGCTCGTCGTAGGCGTACGACTCCGTCCAGCCCTGCGCGCGTACGGTGAGGACGCGTCCCGCGCTGTCGAGTTCGAACGTGCGGCGTCCTGCCGTTCGGTCGTCGAGCGTGGTCACGTGGCCGTCCGGCCTGTACGTGTAGCTGCGGTGCGCGAGAGGGCGCGGGCTGGTGGGCGAGGTGAGCTGCTGCGTGGTGAGTCGGTCCCCGGCATCCCAGGCAAGGGCGAGCGTGAGGCCGGTGTCGGTCGACCTCGTCGTCTCCCGGCCGAGGTGGTCGTAGGAGAACGCCAGGGTGCGATCGCCGGCCCTGAGCGCCGTACGGCGTCCTGCCGCGTCGTACCCGTACGTTGCGACGGCGCCGCTCGGGGTGGTCCTGTTCACCGGGCGGCCGAGGACGTCGTAGGCCGTGGCAAGGACCCTGCCGTCGATGGCCTCGGCGGTGATACGGCCGCCGCGGTCGTAGTCGTACACGAGGGTGGCATCCGGGCCCACGGCCTGGACGAGCCGGCCGGCGCGGTCGTGGGCGTACGTGGTCGCCCTGCCGTCCAACGTCGCCCTGATCTGGTTGCCGACCTCGTCGTAGGCGAACTCGGCCTTCTGCCCGACGGCGTTCGTACGGCTGATCAGTTGGCGGGCCGGATCGTAGCTGTAGGACAGGGTGCGGCCGTCGAAGTCGGTCTCGGACACCAGGTTGCCCACCGCGTCGTAGCAGTAGTCCCAGGTGAGCCCGCGCGGGCCGGTCACCTGGATCAGCCTCAGTTCCGTGTCGTGCCGGAAGCTGTGGCGTACGCCGTCCGGCGTCGTGCGCGAGGTGAGCAGGTCGAAGGGGCCGTAGGCGAAGGTGGTCGTTCGGCCCAGCGCGTCGGTGTGGGTGAGTTGGTTGCCCTCGCCGTCGTAGGTCCAGCTCTCCACACTGCCGTCGGCGCCGGTTATCGAGGTCAGCAGGCCCTCGGGGGACCAGGTTCGCAGGGTCCGGCCTCCCAGCGGGTCCACGACGGCAACACATCGGCCGAACGGGTCGTAGGAGTAGGTGGAGGTCGCCCCGAGCGGGTCTGTGGCAGAAGTTGGTTGTCCGGCAGGGTTGTTGGTGAAGCGGTGGACGGCGCCCGTCGCGTCGGTCAACGTGGCCAGGGCACCCGTCGGTTCGCGGGTGAAGACGGTGGTCGCCCCGTCCGCGGTCGTCAGCGAGGTGCAGTTGCCGCGCTCGTCCCACCGCTGTCGCAGGACGGCACCGTCGTACTCGGTGATCTCCTCCGGCAGGCCGAGGTCGTTGTAGCGGGTGGTGGAGACCGAGCCGTCGGGCAGCTCGACGGCGGTGAGTCGGCCCGCCTCGTCCCACTCCAGGGTCAGCGAGCGGCCCAGTTGGTCGGTGCGGCGCAGCAGACGGTCCCGGTGGTCCCACTCCTGTGTGACCCTGTGGCCGAACTCGTCTGTCTCTTCGACGAGCTGGTAGGCCTCATTGAACTGGTAGTGCGTGGCGTGGCCCAACGAGTCGACCGCTACGGTGCGGTGAGCTTCCTCGTCGTACGCGAAGGTGTAGGAAAGGAATCCGTCCAGGCCGTGGCCGGCCACGCAGCGGCCGGCGTTGTCGTACTCGAAGCTGTACCAGACGCGGTTGCGGTCCTCCCAGCGCGTGAGACGCCGGTGGTCGTCATAGGCGAACCGCAGGGGCAACCCGGAGGAGTTGTGGACGGCCGAGAGATTGCCGTGGTCGTCGTAGCCGTAGCGGACCAGGGTCGGCCGTTCGGGGTGACTGTGCAGGACCAGTTCCGTGATCCTGCCGTTCCCGCAGGTCACTCCTATGCGGTAGCCGCCGTGATGGGTGATCTCCGCGGGCGTTCCGTCCGCCCGATAGGTCACGGTGACGGTGTTGCCGTTCCGGTCACTGATCGTCGACAGCGGGAGCTCGCCCGACGTGTGGTCGGGCAGCGGCCGGAAACGCAACGTGCGGCCCGTCTCCGGATGGTGCACGGCGAGTGCGCCGTCGACATCCCAACTCAGCGGCCAGGCGGGGCCTTCCACCGGCAGTACGGGAACTTCCGGATCCGGCACCGGGTAATGCAGCACCATGCCGTCGTCAACGGCGAACCGCACGCCGGTGTCGTCGAGCAGCAGGCGTTGATCGAGTGTGCACGTCCAGGAAGGCCCCAGGAAACGGCCGCTGCGGACGCTCGTGCGGTGGTGGCGTTCCAGGACGAGGGGAAGAACGCCGTCCAACAGCACGTCGGTCGCCGACATGACCAGCTCGCCGGTGGCCAGGTCGACCGGGTCGCCGCGGGTGATGAGCTTCTTCATCTGGCGGCCCAGGACACGAGCGGTCTCGCCGAACCCCCGAACGCCGAAGGCCATGCCCTTCAGCCCGGTTTTACCGAAGGCTCTCATCCCCTTCGCCAGCTTCCCCAGCGAAGTGATCCCCTTGCCCCCGGGTATGCAGTCCAGCGCCGCGAACCCCACGTCCCACAGGGACGCTTGGCCCTTGGAGTATTTGTAGAGGGTGTCCGCCAGGACCACGAGGGCCGCCACCAGGACGATCGCCCCCAGGATCGGGCCGCCGATGATCATCGCGATGATGCCGACGACCGTCACGACCACCTTGCAGACCGTGACGATCGTGTCCCAGTTGTCCTCGAACCAGTCGCCGACGTCCTCCCACCACGAGCGGTTCCGGATGCCCGCGTCGGAGGCGTCGTCGATCCTCTGTTTGGCCTCGCGGGCCGCGTCCTCGCGCATCCTGCGGGCGTCCTCGGCCATCTTCTTGGCGGCGGAGAGGGCGTCCTGGGCGTCGGTGACGTCGGACCGGGCCTTGGTGTGGGCGGACTTCGCGGCCTGGGCGTCGCGGGTGGCGGCGCGGACCTTGGACTCGTCGGGCTTGTCGGCGGCGGACTTGCTGCCGGTGGGGTCGTCCTTGTACTTGTCGGCCTCCTTGGTGGCCCGGGCCACCCAGGAATCGACGGACGCGAGGCGGGACTTGGCGGAGGAGAGATCGTGCTGTGCCTCCCTGCCCTTCGCCAGCGCCTTGTCCGCCAGTGCCTGCGCCCGCTCCAGCTTCGGCCAGTACGCCGCCAGCGCGTCGCCGCACATCTCGTACGACTTCTTCAGTTTCTTGAGGTTCTTCGGCACACCGGAGAACTCGTCCTTGAAGACCTCCGCGGACTTCCCGGCCCACTGCAGGGTCGCGTCGTCGTCCGCCATGCCCTTGACGACCTTCAGCGCGCCGGAGACGTCCTCCGCGAACTCGTGCAGGGTTCTGGCGAGCGTCCGTACGCGGTCCGGGTCACCCGGTGTCGGGTCCCTGTCCAGGTCCAGGACATACCAGTCCCGTGGCCGTTGCCCCGCCATTCCGCAACCCCCGTCACGCGCACATCGTCGTCAACACCCGTATGCACACGCGAACTTACCGTGCACTTACGTTCGAGGTGAAGGAGCCACCGGCGTGATGCGGATCAACCCGTGAAGCGGAACGTCGACGTGATCGCGTCGAAGATGTCGAAGAACGAGTCGGCCAGGTCCAGAACCTGGCTGCTGCCCGCCACCAGGGCGACCTTGCCCTCCTGGCCCGGGACGGGGATGAACGTCTGCATGAGGACGGCGCGGAGGGTGCGGCCCAGGGAGTCGTCCGGTACGGCGACGTCCTCGATGCCGTGGGTGCGGGCCGCCGGGCCCACGCCGGGGATGTCGACCGTCGTCACCTTCCGCCAGGAGTCACCCTCCTTCCTGGCCTCCTTGGGCGCGAGGCCCGCGGCGATCGCGGCGGGGTCGGTGGACAGGGGCGCGCCGTCGCGGGTACGGCCGCCGACGAGGGACACCGTCACCGAGCCCGTGATCGGCGTCTCGCCGCCGAAGCTCTCCGCCATGCAACCGCAGTACAGGGCACCGGACTTCCACGCGTCCGCCGCCGCCTTCCGCAGGAAGCCGACGTAGGTGTCCCGGTGCGGCGCCAACTCCGGGTGCTGCCGCATCCGTTCGCTCACCATGCGGCGGATGGAGTCGTCGCGCGACTCGGGGCGGACGTCGAACTCCCACCACGACTCGGGGACCTTGATCCGGAAACCTCCGCGCTCGACGGTCAGCGCCTCCATGTAGCGGGCCATGACGGATCCGGTTCCCCCGTTTCGCGAAGTCTTCTCGATCGCTCGTGCCAACGTCGTTAAGTTGTAGCGTCGTTCAGTTGTACGGTGCCGCCAAGACTACGAGATCGCCGGAACGGGGGACGGACGCATGGGCAAGGGCAAGAGCGACCTCGCGCTGCCGCTCAGTGAACTCGAGGAGTACGGGGGCAAACTGCGCTCCCTCAAGTCCCGGCTGAACCACACCAAGAAGCTCTTCGAGTCCTACCGGGACGACATCGGCGACGGCAGTGTCAACGACGCCCTCGGGGACTTCGAGTCCAACTGGGAGGACGGACGCGAGGACATCACCCAGCAGTTGGACGCCCTGGCCGACATGTCCGACACGGTCGTACGGGAGTTCAGGAAGCTCGACGTCGACCTGGCGAAGAAGGCCGAGGACGCGGTCCGCCCGGAGGGACAGGCCGGTGGCGGCGGCAAGGGGCACAGCCGGGCCGACTGAGGTCTCACGCAGCCCCGAACAGCGTCGCCAGCCCCCGGTCCAATGCCGGCCGGAGGGGTTCACCGCCCGGCTCCGCGACCGTGTACGAGCGGTGGAGGAAGTGGCGGAGGTGCGCCGTGCGGAAGCGGACGACCGCCACGCCCTCGGGGGCGCGGAACTCCACCAGCGTGTCGGTCGGGCCGTACGGGCGGACGTGGACCGTGCCGAGGCCGGCGGGGGCGTCCAGGCCCTCCTCCAGGAGGGCGCGGGCGAAGGTCCAGGTGACCTCCTCCTCGTCCAGGGAGATCCAGGCGGGGAAGACGAGGTGGACGGCCAGCGGGTCCTCGGAGCTGTAGCGGAGGGTCACGGGGACCGCGAGTTCCTCGTGGTCGGGCGTCAGCAGATGGGCGCCGGTGGGCTGTTCGAGCGCTATGTACACGAGCGGTCTCCGTCGGGGTCGGGCGCGGGCGGCGGTGCCGGTGAGTCCTTGCACTTCTTGGAGCACGCAAGTGGCGATTGCATTACGCCGCTACGGAAGATTCCGGCGTGACGTGCGTCACTTTACGGTGCTCGCGAAACTTTGATTGAAAGTTTTGCCATCTAGGCTTACAACCCTTCTGCCCCGTCCCTCCCCCAGCAGGCAGCAACTGGAGCGTTCCGCCATGCCCGACGGTTCAACGGCCGCGTACGCCCGCGTCTACGAGGAGCAGCAACCCCGCCTCGTCGCGTACGCCCGCTCGCTCACCCGCAACGCCCATGCCGCCGAGGACCTCGTCGCCGAGGCCCACTTCAGGGTCTGGCGCCGCCTGGCTCAGGGGCACGAGATCGAGAACGTCCCCGCGTACCTGATGACGACGGTCCGCCATCTCGCGACCGCCGCCGGCACCGCCGTACGCGAGACTCCGCGGGATCCGCACGGCGACGAGCAGGCGCAGGTGCCCGCGCAGGGCGGCGATCCGGCCGAGCGGGTGTCCTCCGTGGACCTCGTCGTACGGGTGCTGGAGCAGCTGCCCGAGCGGTGGGTTAAGGCGCTGTGGCTGGCCGAGGCCGAGGGGCAGCCGTTGGCGGCGATCGGGCCGCAGCTCGGCACCAAGGAGGGGGCGACCGCCGTCCTGCTGCACCGGGCGCGTGAAGGCATGCGGCAGGCGTTCCTGCGGGCGCAGACCGGGGCACCCGACCATCCCGCGTGCCAGGTGCACTGGGCGCGGATGCCGGCGTACGTGCGCGGGGCGGCCTCGGCGCGCCAGTCCGAGCGGCTGCTCGGACACGTGGACGACTGCGCGGACTGCCGGGCGCGGCTCGCGGCGCTGATGAGCGCCAACGACCGTCTGCCCGCGCTGGTCGGGCCCGCGCTGCTGGTGCTGGCGATGGGGGGCGCGGGGAAGTTCCTGCTCGCCTTCGCCACGGCGGGCTCCGCGACCGGGACTCACGGCGTGCTGCACGGGGTGCGTCACGCCCTGGCCGGCGGGGCCAAGCCGGTGGCCGCCGCGGCCGGGGTGGTCGTGGCGGGTGCGGCCGCACTCGTCCTCGTGCTCGGCAACGGCGGCCCGCCCACCGCTCCGTCGGGCCGGGTCCCGGTGGCGGACGGACCGGCGGCACGGACACCGGCGGCCGAGGCTCCGGTGGGGCCGTCGGTGAAGAAGGGGCGGGTCAAGTCGGGGGAGAACGGCGCCACTTCGGTACCGGTGGACCTGGTCGCCGCGACGAAGGCGGCCGGCGGTACGGCCGTGTCGGAGCCCCGCGTCGACTCCACGGACGTACCCGCGACCGCCGCACCGAGTGAGCCCGTCCCGACGCCGACGACCGTACCGAAGGAGACGGACCCCGCTCCCCCGCCCGCGGGCGGAACCGGCGGCGAACCGACGCCCCCGGCCACCTCCGGTCCGCCGCCCGTCGACGAGACCACTCCCCCGCCGGACGACGGCGGGACGCCCCCGGTCACCCCGCCCACGGAGACCGAACCCGCGCCCACGCCCGAGCCCACCGACACCTGCGGCGGGGCACACGGCCCTCGTGACGGACAGGGACCGGAACAGGGCAAGCACAAGCACGGGCACGGGCACGGGCACCCGCATCACTGAAGCCCGCGCCTCAGCCGACCTCGTTCTGCGCCACCGCCTGGCCGTGGACGACCACGTCACCGCCGTAGAACATCCCCGTGAAGACCGGCGTGTACGTCAACTGCACCTCGACCTGGACCTGTTCGGCGTCGGCCGCCACACAGTGGGTCGCGGCGATGTCCGCGCCGGACATGTCCATCTGCCGGGCGAAGGTCTTCACCCGGGTGTCGCAGTCCTGGTAGTTGATCGGCGCGGGACCGCCCGCGTTGTCGTAGAGGGCCTCCCGGTCGATGTCCTGGGCGGCGTAACGGGCCGCCTGCTCCGCTATGTCGGCGGCCCGTTCGCGCTTGGAGATCGACAGGCCGCCGTCGATCACGAAGGCGGACAGGGACAGGAAGACGATCGCGAAGATGATGACCGCGCCGGCGCCCGAACCGCGGTCGTCGAGCCGCGCCCGGCGCGCGGACCACCACATGCGCACGGCATTGCTCACGCCGTCCTCCGGAAGGGGTCCAGGGGCGAACTGAATCTGGAGGTGAGGGTCGTGGGGACGTCGAGGCCGAGCATCGCCAGGCCCCGCACCTGGCAGCTGACCTCGACCGTGAAGATGGTGTCCGGCGCGAAGCCCTGGCTGGTCTGTACGACGGAGACCGGGCCGGAGCAGACCTCCGAGAGGTCCGCCTCCGCCGCCTTCCGCGCCTCGGCCATCGCGGTGCCGTGGTCCTTCTGGATCGAGCCCGCGCGGGCGGCGTCCCGTGCCGCGCCGTCCAACGCGCCGCGGCCGTCGACGAGTTGACCGAAGGCCACCAGCACCAGGATGAACAGGATCATCACCGGGGCGAGGATCACCACCTCGATGGTGGACAGTCCCCGGTCATCACCCCTGTGGGCGTCCATCAGTTCCCCCCGTTGTCCTGCACGAACCGCTCCACCGGTCCTTCCGACTGCGCGTGCACGGTCAGGTTCAGCCCGGGGAAGACCGTGGGGATCCGTGCCGTGATCTCCACGCCCACGGTGTTCTGGTCCGGCTGCACCATCTTCACGTCCGGCGACAGCACGAGCTGCGGACCCAGTTGGCGGATGTAGCTGTCCACCACGTCCCCTGCCTCGCCCCGCCAGCCGCCCGGCTCGTCATGCGCCGTGGCCCGGGCCTTGCGGGCGCCGGCCTGGGCCGCCGCCTGCGCCACGTGGTCGGCGAAGAAGTACAGCGCGAACTGCACGGTCGCGAAGATCATGAAGAAGAGGACCGGCGTGAGCAGCACGAACTCGATCGCGGTCATACCGGAGTCGCCGCGGGCGGAGGCGGCCTCCACCCGTCGGCGTACCCAGCGACGTACGCGCACCGACAACCCCGTTGATCTCGTACGGGCGTTCAGCAGGTCTTGCCCGCGTCGGCGCCCTTGATGCAGTTGCCGACCTTGTTGGCGCCGTCGCTCAGCGCCGCGTTGATGATGGCGGCCACCACGCCGACGATCGCCACGACGACCGCGGAGATGATGACCCACTCGACCGCGGAGGCACCGCGGTCCAGTTCGCCGGAGCGGGCGCGCTGCACCCGTCCCTGCAGGAAGGTGACCAGGAAGTCCACGGCCGGGATGCCGGTGGTGAAGTCCCTTGTGTTCATGATGGGTTGTTCCTCTCAGAAGCGGTTCGGCGGCTGGATGGCGTCGGTGGTACGGGTCCTTGTCATTGCACCTGGAACACCCGCATGGCCGCGGGGAAGATCAGGAACACCAGGAAGCCGGCGCACAGCAGCAGCTGGGCCACGAGCATCGACTGGGACTTCTCGCCCGCGCTGCCCTCGATCTCGGCGAGTTCGCGGTGCCGCATGGTCTCGGCGCGCGAGGCGAGGGACTCGCGGACCTTGGCACCGTCGTCGGCGACCAGGGCGAGCGAGGCGGAGAGGTCCTTGAGCTCCTCGACGCCCAGTTCCTCGCCGAGCGCGCCCAGCGCCTGCCACTGGCTGACACCGGTGATACGGGCGTCGGCGAGGGCGTTGCGGATGCGCTGGTTGGCCCAGCCGTCGGAGATCTCGGCCGCCGCCATCAGCGCCTCGGGCAGACCGCGGCCGCCGGCGAGGCTCATCGACACCAGGTCCAGATAGGCGCCGATCACCCGCCGGAGATCGCGCCGCTTGTCGGCCGCGTCCCGCCGTACCTCCAGGTCGGGCAGGAAGAAGAACACCGCCCCGAACATCAGCGCCAGCCAGACCGGGATGATCGGGCTGTGGCCGAAGCCCATCGTCCACACGACCGCGAACAGGAACGGGCCGAAGAACAGACCCGCCACCGCCAGCAGCACCTTCGTCGCGAGGAACTTCTCCCAGCTGCGCTCCAGGACCGCGAGGTCCGCCCGCAGCGAGCGCTGCTCCCAGCCCTGCTGCAGATAGAACTCGGCCACCCGCTCGCCGACTTCGGCCCGCAGCGAGCCGAGGCGGCCCTGGTCCCGCGCGGTGCGCGCCGACTCGTACGCCGCCCCGCGCGCCCGCATCGCGTCGATGCGGGCGACCTGCGAGACCGCGCTGCGCTTGGACGGCATCAGGGCGCGCACGAGGACGTAGACGCCGAGGCCGAGGACCGCGCCGACGACGACCGGCATGGTGAGGTTCACCGTCGTACTCCCTCTTCCGACCCGGCGGACGACTGGGCGGACGGCTGGGCGGGCATCCGCGGCCGGACGAACTGCACCCCGGCCTCGTCGCGGACCAGGAAGCGTTCGGGCGTCTCGATGGTCGACAGCTTGCGCAGCCACCAGAAACCGAGCGCGAACAGACCGCACACGCAGGCGAGGACGAGCTGGCCGACCGCCGTGCCGTACGGCGCCACGAACTCGCGGTTGAAGATGGACAGTCCGAGTACGAAGGCGACCGAGACGGCGACGACGATCTGCACCGAGCGGCGGGTGGAGGCCCGTTGGGCCATCACGCGCTGGCGCATGTCCACTTCCTCACGCGCCGACTTCGCGAGCGCGCCGAGGACCTGCCGCAGACCGGGGCCGCGCAGGCGGGCGTTGAGGATGAGGGCCGCGACGATGATGTCGGCGGACGCGTCGTTGATCTCGTCGGCGAGCTGCTGGAGCGCGTCGGGCAGCGGGGTGCGGGAGCGCAGCCGGTCGACGAGCGAGTCCAAGTGCGGACGCAGGACCGGGGCCGCGGCACGCGCCGACGCGGGGATGGCCTGCTCCAGGCCCACCGCCCCGGCGATGGTGTCGCGCAGCGACTCCGTCCAGGAGGCGAGGGCCTCCACGCGCCGCATGGCGGCCCGTTCCTCGGCGGCGCCGCCGAACAGCCGGTCCCAGAAGAAGACGAGGACACCGGCGGCGATCCCGGCGACAGCCCAGCGCGTCAGCAGCAGCACGACCAGGCCGATGATGGCGGCCAGCGATCCACGCTGACCGGCGAACCTGATCAGCTCGCTCGCCCGCTCGGCCGCCTTCTGCTTCTCGTGGTCGGGCTTCACGGGCAGTCCGCGGACGGCGACCATGAACAGCGCGAGGCCGCCGCCGACGGCGACACCGGACCCGATGGAGTACAGGACGGTGGTGGAGAAAAGGCCGCCCATGGAGCCGAGCGACCCGAGTGCCACTGAAGTCATCGTGTTCACCCCCACGTTCCGGTGGGCCGGTAGCCGTGCTGCATCAGGTCCTCCAGGCACGAGATCGGCGCGTGCGGCACGATCCGGCCGTCCGGCGCCTCGGCGAACACCTCGCTGGACAGCACCCGGCCGTCCACGCCGTTGACCTCGCGGACCGAGGTGACCATGCGCTGGAGGCGGCCGCCCGTCTGGTAGTTGTTGCGCCGCTGGATGAACACGACGAAGTTCACCGCGCCCGCGATCAGCATCTGGCTGGCCTCGATGGGCAGCCGCTCGGACGCCTGGAGCGCGTAGGTGGAGATACGGTTGAAGACCTCGCTGGAGCTGTTGGCGTGGATCGTGGACAGCGAGCCGTCGTTGCCCTGCGACATCGCGTTCAGCATGGTCACGATCTCGTCGCCGAGGACCTCACCGACGATCACGCGGGAGGGGTTCATACGCAGCGACCGGCGCACCAGCTCCGCCATGCTGATGGCGCCCTGTCCCTCGGAGTTGGGCAGCCGTTCCTCGAACGCCACGACGTTCGGGTGGAGTTCGGGAAAGGTGTCGAGCCCGAGCTCCAGCGCGCGCTCGACGGTGATCAGACGCTCGTGCGGCGGGATCTCGTTGGCCAGGGCCCGCAGCAGAGTCGTCTTACCGGCGTTCGTCGCACCCGCGATCATGATGTTCTTGCGGGCCCGGACGGCGCAGGCGAGGAAGTGCGCGACCTCGGGCGCCAGCGTGCCGTTGCCGACCAGGTCGGAGATGAAGACCTTGCCCATACGGGCACGGCGGATGGACAGCGCCGGCCGCCGGGCCACGTCCATGACGGCCGACAGACGCGAACCGTCCGGAAGACGCAGGTCGAGCTGGGGGTTGGCGGAGTCGAAGGGCCGGGACGACAGACCCGAGTAGGCGCCGAGCACCTGGATCAGCTCGATGAGCTCCTCGTCCGTCTCGGCGACGGGCTCCCCCTTCACCTCCCGCCCGTCCGCGAACCCGACGAAGACCTGGTCGCACCCGTTGATGTCGATGTTCTCGACCTCGGGGTTGTCCAGCAGCGGTTGCAGCCGGCCGACACCGAACAGCGCCGCGTGCACGGCGGCGGCGTACTGCTCCTCGGTCTCGGCGTCGAGGGGGGTGCGCCCGGCGTTGATCTCGGTGCGGGCGTACTCCTCCAGGATCTGGGCTATGACCGCGCGCGCGTACTGCCGCTCGTCCTCGGTGGACATCGGCGTGACGTTGTTCGCCTGGTCGAGCCGGCGCTGCTCGGCGATGCGGTCACCGGCGTCCTGCCGGAACCGCTTGACCAACTGGTGGTCGACAGCGGTCATGCCCCGGCCCCCGCATGGCCGCTGACCTGGCCATGGGTCGGTACGGACCAGGCGGCGCCGTACTGCTGGTAGAGGTCCGCGGTGACCTTGCGGGCCGAGCGGATGAGCAGGGACTTCTCCAGCCGGCCACGCTTGCGGCCGGCCAACTGGTCGGCTCCGGCGGGGTCGTCGGCGATGGTGCCGACCACGCGGGCACCGGTCTGGGCGTGCACCAGCATGTCGTTGACCTGGCCCGCGATCTTGCCGGCGCTGTTGGTGTCGGCGATCAGGATCACGCCGATCAGCGGGGTGGCGAGGCTCGCGGCGCCGCGGGGGCCGCCGTGCAGCTTGTTGGCGAGCGCGAGGGCGCGGTCGCGGACGCGGGCGATCGCCTCCGGCTCGGTCCGGCTGATCAGCAGGACCAGGGCGGCGTGCGGGAACAGGTCGACGGCGGGGGTGTCGCCGCTGATGCGGCCGCAGTCGGCGATGACGTCGGCGGGAGCGTTCGGGGAGTCGGCGAGGCTCGCGAAGGCGTGCCCGAGGGTGGGCCACAGACCGGTGAGACCGGCGGCCTGCTCGGCGATCCCGAGCCCGACGAGCACTTCCAGTCCGCCGCTCAACGGCTGCACGTGGTCCCAGAGTTGGTCCGGAACGAGACCTCTCCGGGCCGTCGCGGCTATCGACAGCATGCCGGTGTTGGGGTTGAGCGGCCCGCCGTGCGCGGCGGCACTGCGGTACACCAGGTCGCCGCCGGCCGGATCGGTCTCGGCGAGCAGCACGCGACGCGGCCAGACCGCGGCGAGCGCGACGGCCGCGGTGGTGACGCCGGGGGAACCCTTGTCGGCGGCGAGGGCGATGAGGGCCATGGGTTGGGTGCCGCCTCTTAGTTGCCGGGAATGAGGACGACGGCGACCGACCCGTCGGACGCGGCCTGCGCGAGGGCGGCGGCGTCGGAGGCGTCGACGGTCAGGGTGACGGGCAGGCTGGTGCTGCTGATGACGTCACCGCTGCCGTTGTCCTTGACGTTGGCCACGACGGCCCGCTCGACCAGCAGGGAATTGCCGCCGCCGGACGAGCTGTTCGACGAGGAGGAGCTGGAGGAACTGCTGCTGGAGGAGGAGTTGCTGCCCACGCGGTACACGGCGACGTTGTCCCCGGCCTTCAGGCCGGTCGGGTACTGGCCCTCCTTGAGGGAGACGCCGACGGTCGCCTTGCCCTGCGCAAGGGCGTTCTTCGTCGCGAACATCGGGCCGACGAGGACCGTGCCCTTGTAGAGGGTGGACTTGGCCTGGAGCTTCTTGAGGAGCTCGCGCTGTGACCACGGCACGAACTCGGCGCCCGAGTCCTTGTTCACCATCACGGAGGTGATCTTGGCGTCGGTGATGGAGTCGCCGGCCTGGAGGTCGCCGGTCAGCTCGATGACCTCGATCCGGTCGCCCGCCTGCAGCACCAGCGTCGTGGCACCGAGCGCACCCAGCAGGATCAACAGCACCGCCAACGCGGCCAGCGCGGGTTTGCGCTCGCGAGGAGGAGTGGGAAGCCGGTCACCGACCGACGGTTGAGCCGGAACCGCGGAACGTCCCGCGCCCGCCCCCGTACGCTCTTGGATCTTCACGCAACAGCTCCCCGTACACCCAAGAAATTGCCTACCAATATGGACACTTCACACTTCCCGACCACTGACCCCGGGTTGCGACCGGCGGGCTGTCCAGCACAGAAGTGAGTGTCAAGCCATGGCACCGTATCAGCCGCACATAAGCCCCTCAAGGCGCGTCCTGACTCCTGGACCGCACCTCCCACACCGTTATCCACCTGCAACTCGAAGTGGGTACTGCCCAGTTGTGCGCGGCCTCGGAACCCTCCGCCACCTGTGCGTCAGTGAATCCGGCGCCGCCCCGACATCCCACCCGTACCGGGACGTTCATCACGCTCCACCCATGAGGCCTGCACGATTCGCTCACGAAGCCTTTGAGCCACCGTGTCGTGATCTTTGCCCGGTCCGGGTTCACCCGATCGTGACAGTCCTGGCCAAGTCGTCGGTCAGCGCGCACAGTTCGTCGGTCCGGGCCATCGCCCGCCACGACGTCAGCAGCACCAGCCCCCACCCCTCGTCCGGCACGATCCCGTACGCACAGGTCTCCAGGACGGTCCCCGTGCCGTCCCGGTCGGCGTCCTGGACGTAGGCGTGCCGCACACGGACGGACGGGCCGGCCGGGAGGTCGTGGTACTCCGCCTCGGGTGGGCGGAAGGAGATCGCCGTGATGGTGGTGAGGTAGCGGGCCAGGAGGTCGACGGTCATCGTCGGGTACGTGTCGTCGGCGAGCAGCGCCGAGAGCTCGATGCGGGCCAACTCGCCCCGGTGGGGCTCCGGGACGTACGACAGCGCGATGACGGGGCCACGGGTGCGGGCGTCGGCGGCGGCCTCGTGGAGTTCCTCGGCCAGCGCCCTTACCAGCCGCTCGTCGTCCGTCCGCTCCCGGGCCGCCTCCGCCGCCCATGCGGCGAGGTCGACCGGTTCCCGTACCGGCAGGCGGACGGCGTCGTCCGGCGCCTTCAGATGCACGGTCGATGAGGAGAAGGCGGGCATCAGGCCATCCATTGCAGAGTGCGGGCGATGGAGTCGAAGAGGCCGACCAGCGCGTCGGCGAGCGGCTCCATGGGGGTGGAGAAGGACAGCAGCAGCCGCTGATCGGCCTGCGGGACGGCGAGGTAGACGTCCAGGTGCGTGACGGTGAGCTTGTTGCCGTCCGCGTCGTCGGGGGCGGGGCGGCGGCGGTACAGGTGCCGTACGGCGGGACCGGCGGGGAGGCCGGTCAGGGTGACGTCCTCACCCCGGGCGCCGAGGGAGAGCGCGATGTCGGACAGCTCGCCGGCGGCCGTACCGGGCGGGGGCTTGAGCAGCGTGACGACGAGCCCGGCGGACACCGGTACCTGGCCGAGGAGTTGGTTGACGACGTACATCTCCAGCCCGCCGTTGGCGTGCGCCGCCTCCGCCTGAGCCCGCATCCGCTCCGCGAGCGCCGCCTTCAGCTGCGGGGTCGCCTTCGTGCGGCGCAGGCCGCGGTTGACGAGCTTGTCGATGCGGTGGGGCCAACGGTCGGGGTCGAGGACGATCCGCTCCCAGCCTTCGGGGACGGCCAGGCGGTAGTCGGAGGGGGGTGGCGGGACGGGGGCGGGGTCGGTAGCCGTGCCCATGGTCACACCCGCTTCGTTCGGCTCGATCGGCTGTCCGGTTGCCCGCGTGTCGTCGCTCATGCCGTGGCACCGCCCAGGCAGAGGTAGTACCAGGAGCCGAGGCCGAGGTTCGACACGCCTGTGAGAAACGGCCAGTAGTGCCCCGTCGGTTCGACCACGGGCCGCATTCTCAGGCCGACCCTGGTCGCCTCCGTGCGCGCGGGCGCGCCCACGAGCAACGCGTACGGGCCGATCAGATCCAGGCCCAGGCCAACCTGATCCCCTGTACGTCGCGTGCTGCTGAGCAATCGTGCGAACGACTCGTCCGCCGGGTCTCTTTCGCTCACGCCGCAGTCCTGAGCGTACGGTTGCGGTCACGTCGCCCCAGGACGGCGGCGGTGACCGGCGTCAGTACGAGGACCACGGCGGCGCCCAGGAAGACGCACCCCTCCGCGATGCCGCCGATGTCCGACTTCGTACCGAGGGAAGGCTTGTAGTGGTCCGCGGGGTCGACCACGGCCTTGGTCGTCTGCCCCACTCGGTCGGCGCAGTTGTCCTTGTTGTCGATCACTTCGTGAACGGAACCGTCCGCCAGCCGGACTCTGCAATACGTCTCACTGGTGCCGTGGGTCCATTGACGGGTCGGTGAGACAAGGGTGACCGTCTGTTCCACGCCCCGTACCTGCAGATACCAGGCGTTGACGAAGCTCGTCCCGATGAGGACGGTGACAAAGTAGGCCGCCGCCGTGAGGAACCGTGCGATTCGGACTCCGCGGTTGTCCGGCGTCTTGAAGACAAGCCAGATCACCAGCATCCCGAGCCCTAGGCCCACCAACCCCGCCAACTTGCCCAGGAACAGGCTCAGAAGCAGGCATACGACGATCGAGGCGACGGCCACCAGAAGCAGCCGGCCCCAGGGCCACACCGCCGAGCCCCTGCCGTCCCCCATCCGCTCGGTGCGAGGACTGGTGGAGAACTCGGAGAGGATGCGACGCACGCGCTGCATGCCGTCGGGCCCGGCTGCGATACGACGCAGTTCCGGCAACCCCATGCCGACCTCTTCCAGCGCCCGCTGCCATTTCTCGGGCAGGTCCGCGAACAGTTCGTCGACGGACCGCTCTTCGTCGCTCGCCACGTGATCCTTGCTCTCTCCGCGCTGGGTTCCAGCCGGCCGACCGGGTCAGCCGCTGGTGCTCCAGTGCCAGTTGTAGAACGGTGTTCCGCCGGCACCGATCACCGGAAGCTCCTTCGCTCCCTGGAACCAGTTCGGTCCCGTGACGAACGGCTCGCCGGGGTGGGTGTGGGCCAGGTTCGCCCAGCCGGCCAGGAGAGGAAGTGCCTGACTGCCGTAGTAGAGGGCCTTTGCCTGGCCTGCCATGGTCTTGAACGAGGAGTCCGCGATCTCCGACATCTTCGGCGCCTCCTCGGCGAAGGCTCTAGCCGCCGCGTGCACTTCCGGGGCGTCGCGGATGTCGTTCACGTATCCCTTGAGGTTGAACGTCTCCTTGACCACCGACTTCATCCTCGGCAGCAGTTTGGCGGGTCCTTCGGCGAGTGCCTTGCCCATCTCCCCGGGCTTGACTCCGTTGAGCGCCTCGGCGAGGTCGCGGGCGGTCACCGGATTCAGCCCGACCTCCCGGGCCAGTTGGAAGTCCTTGACCGCGGACGAGGCCCGGGCGGCCATGGCCGCCTCCTTGGCCGTCGTTCCCAGGATCCGCCCGGCCCCGAAGGACAGCACACCGACCGCGTCGATGGCGACGTCCAGCCAGGTGCCCTTGCCGTCCAGCGCCGAGACGGTGTCGCAGACCAGGGCGACGACAGAGGCGACGAGCGCCAGAGCGCCGAGCACCTCACCGAGGATGGGCACCCAGCTGAGCGCGAGGGCCAGCACGCCGAGAACCGCCGCGGCCACCCCCGCCCAGTGCCCGACCTCCGCGACCCAGTCCTTCCAGCCGTCCCACCAGTGATGCGCGGGATCCTTCAGCCCGTCGTGGTCGAGCGCGTCCCGGATGGCCTTGGCCGCGTATCCCGCCTGTGTGTCCCGGTACTCGAGCGCGCGCCGCAGATCCCGCTTCGCGGCCTCCAACTCCCCGTCCGCGGCGTCCTTCTGCAGCTTCAGCTTCTGCTTGTCGGGATGTTCGTCGGGCCCGGGATGCTGGTCGATCTGCTTCTGGTAACGACTGCCGTCCGCATCGGCGGCCTGCGCCTTCTTCAGGGCCGTACGCACCATGTTCTGCGCGTGGTTGAGGGCGGTGGCCCAGTTCTCGCGGACCGTGTCGGCGATCGGCTCGTACGGTACGGTCGACCCGAGTGCTGAAGCGGCGGCCGCGTACCGCTGATGCGTCTTGGTCAGCAGCCCGACGGTGTCACGGGTCTTCTCCTGAAACGCCCGCCCGGCGTCGGAGTCCCACCCGTGCCCGTCCACGAGGTTGTCGAGCCGGCCGGCCTGCTCCTCGATGAGCTTGGCGGTGTCGGCGATGCGCTTGCCGAGCCGGGCGACCTCGTACGGGTCGCCGGGCGCGAACTCCTTGTCGTCATACCGGGCCGTCTGCCAGTCGACACCGGAGAAGTCGTGACTCACTCGGCCCCCGGCTGGGCTTTGAGCAGCGCGTCCGCCAGATGCTGGTCGACACCGTCGTACGCCTTCGCAGCCGCGCCCGCTGTTTTGCCGAGGAACTCCAGCCCGTCGCAGAGCTCCTTGCGCTTCTTCTTCCAGTCGTCGGCGAAGTCGTCCAGCGCGGAGGCGACGTCTCCCGATCCGATCTCGGCGCCGTAGCTGTCGACAAGGTCCCTGGCCTGCTCGAAGTTGGCCTTGAGTCGGGCCACCGACCTGCTGATCTCCTTCAGCTCCGACGTGGACACCTTGACGTGATCCGCCACCCAAACCCCCGTGTCTGGACACCACTTGCGCCCCACGAGCAAGGGGCGGCCAGGGTTACTGTCCTTCGGCCGCTTTTCGACCAGCAACCAATGGAGTGCAAAGGGAGCGTCGAGGATTACTTTGCCTGAGTGAAGACTTGGGAAGGCGTCAAGGGGATCTTTGGGCGCACTTGAGGGCGTTTGACCATGGCCTTTCCGCGGACCCGGCCGGCCTGCCGCTGTCGGTGACCGACGCCCACGGCGCCACCACCACTGCCGTGCCTGTCGCCTTGGGCCGTATCGCCCGAGGCGACGGACGCCCTAGCGCAAGACCCTCCGCGTCGGCTACGGACGCGAAGGGGGGTATGATACGCCTTCGAGCACGCCACGGAACGCCGACTGGTGCGCGTGCTCACCCCCGTCGGCGACACACGGACGTACGCCTATGACCCGGCGGGCCGCCTGCTGGAGGGGAGGAGGACGAGCGCCGGAGGAATTCAACGACGATCTCGGCTACGAACTGATCGCCTAGACGAAGACGATCGACGGTGACACCCTCAACTGGCTGGCCCACCCCGCCCAGAAGCCCGCTTCCTGGCGCACCCCCCCTCGTCTTCCAGGGCATCGCCGAGGCCTGGGAGCACTACGACGCCCCGGCCACAGCGGTCCCCTTGGGGCTCCTCACCGACGACATCGACTCGAACATCGTGGTACGCGACCGGGGTCACGTCGGTTCGAGGCTTATGCGTAGCTCTCGGCCCCGCGTGACAAAACGGTTGCTGCGCGCCGAGGCGTCGAACCCCGCCCTAAAGTGCGGTCCTCGCTGGACAGCACTGTGGATGCCCCATCCACATCCCCCTTGCATCCCCCTACATCCCCCTGCGCATGTTCGCAGTGAAGTTCGCGCTGGCGAAAGCTGGAACCCCACCGATAGCGTTTGCGCTCTTGACGAACTTCAGTCTCACGGGGAGTCCACCACAGTGAAGCGCCGCGTATTGCCTGCTGCCGCCGCACTCACCGCTGCCGCAGCTTTGCTACTGACGGCCTGCGGGGGCGGGAGCAGCAATTCCAAGGCCAACGACAAGATCGCGGATGCCGCCACAGACTCCGCATCAGCCTCACCGAGCGCTTCGACGACGACCTCGTCCGCTCGCCCGACGATCGAACTGCCGGCTGACGACACGCTCATCTTTACCCCTGAGCAGGTCGGCGACCCGAGTAGAGACGCAATCCTCAAAGACAATGCGGAGTTCGTCCGCGGGCTCGACGCAGCCATCGGAGCCCAGAACCCCAGGCTCCCCGCTCTCGAGTACTACACGGAACGTGAAGGCGCTGCGACGGCACAACAGTGGGTCAAGTCATTCGTGGATGCGGGACTGACGGTCACCGGAACCGTCCGCTACTACGACCGGCAGGTCTCCGTCGAGTCCAAGAACAAGGCATCGCTCACGTACTGCGCAGACGAGAGCAAGGGCTACAGCAAGGTCATCAAGACCGGTGAGGTCAAGAAGACCAAGGTGACCAGGAACAGCTATGTCTCTTATGGCGTGCAGGTCGAGAAGAACGCGAAGGGGGTCTGGGAGATGACGAAGATCGTTTCCACGCGCGGAGCCGACCGGTGCCAGCCGTAACCCGGCTCCTAGGGAGTGGAGCGAGGGTAGTTCCCACGTCATCGGTCAGTCTGTTCTCGGCCTCTGCCGCCATGGCTGACCGCCCAGGAAACGGGCCTATCGCCCGTCGCACGGAGATCAATGGCCCCGTCTCCTGCTGATACGCCCGAAGTACTCGCCTGTGCAGGGCTCCAGACAGGACGACAGACGGGTCAACGGTCCCTGCCGGACCGCCGTGCTCGAGCGCGAACCGGGAGTACCAGGTACCCAAAAACATCCAGTCCCCCCTGAACTGAGCACATCGTGAGGGAAGTTCGCTCTGGTGAAACCGGGAAGCATACCGATACCGTCAGACCTCTTGACTTAACTTCTGTCTCAACGGGGAGCTCAACTGTGAATCGCCGCTCTTTGCCCGTTGCTGCCGCGCTCACCGCGGCAGCGGCCCTGCTGCTGACGGCTTGCGGCGGCGGGGGCGGCAACTCCAAGGCCAATGACAAGATCGCGGGAGCTGACACGGGAAGCAAGACGACGACTTCGCCCACCGCGTCGGCTTCAAGCACTACGGACCGCCCGCAGATCAAGCTGCCCTCGGATGTCACGGACAAATACGAAGACTGGAAGGCCGTCGACACGACCGAGGAAGCGGTCCTCGCAGACACCGCCCGACGCATCGACGCGACGAATGACGCCATCCTCCGGGGCAACGCCAGTGCGCCGGGCCTGTCGTTCTACTACCGAGACAAGGCCCTGGCCGATGCGGTGGCTTGGGTGCAGGCCTATGTGAAGGCCAACCTGTCGTTCACGGGAACCACGCGTTACTACGCCCCCAAAGTCACACTCACAGGCGAGACCACGGCGTCCGTCGTCTACTGCTCCGACGAGAGCAAGGGGTTCAACAAGAATCGCAAGACCAACAAGGTTGACAGGACACCCTCGAAGGAGAGCCCATACGTGCTGTACAACACGCGCCTGCAGAAGAACAAACAGGGCGTGTGGCAAGCCAGCAACCTGATCTCGAAGCGGGGGGACAAGACATGCGCCGGGTGACCGGACTGAGGCGGATCTTGGCACTCAGCGTGCTCGTGACCGCGTGTGGCTTGGGTTTGCCGGGCACTGCCTCAGCGTATGGGCCGGGTGAGGGCCAGGGGGCCCAGCAGCCCACGGGACCATCCGGCAACTCGGACGGCAAGGGCGGAATCTCTGCGACCGCGGGAGCCGTCGTCTACGACCGCTCCAACAACGGCGCCGGCCAGTCAGTCGGCCCCGTCACCTCGACGACGACGTGGACCCCGCCGGCGTGCTATTACGCACCCAAGTACAGCCCGGCGCAGCTCAAGGCGTATCTGGAACCGATTTGGGAAGCCGGGTCCACTGGTTACGAGTGGGACGCCGAGCAGCGCGACCGCTACGTCAACGGTCACCCCTACAAGGATTTCAACCAGGACAAGACCGGCAAGGGTTACTGGTGGGACTCCTACGTCACACCGGGCCGCGAGGGAGACCCAGGCGCTCTCGACTGCACGAAGCCGATCTTCTGGGTGGACTCCAACACCAAGCCACCAGCCGACATCCCGCAGGCCGTCACGACGAAGGTTCTGGCCGAACTCGCCTACAACGAGATCCGCGTCCCCAGCACCAAGGTGACCCTCGCCCCGGCCAATGCCACCAAGGTCAACCTGCCGACCTGGGCGTGGCTCGACGGGACTCAGTTCAAGCCGGTGTCCGTCACCGCCACCGTGCCGGTTCTGGGCATCTCCGCCACGACCATTGCCGAACCGGTCTCCCTCAAGATCGACCCGGGCACGATGGACGCCACGGCCTACCCCGCGTCCGGCGTCTGCCAGATCAACGGCGGCCGCATCGGTGAGCCCTACGCCAAGGGTAAGGTGGACGAGACACCGCCGTGCGGTGTGAAGTACCTGCGCTCCTCGGGGAACGCGACTTACCCGCTCAAGGCCACCATCACCTGGAAGATCCACTGGACCGGCTCAGACGGCGCCGGCGACGACCTGCCCGACGGCACGTTCGGCGCCACCCAGAACGTCACCGTCCAGGAGATCCAAGCCGTCAACCGCTGACGAACCCATGGACGGCCCACAGTCATGGGCCGTCCATGGGCATGAGAAACCGAAGACGACACGAGTGACCTCCGTCTCGAGGACACTGCCTTCCAGGACCTGAAAAAGACCTTCTCCTGTTGGCCGCGCCCGGCACCCTGGCCCGTACGGTCCCCTGCCCCCCGCCACCCCGAGGGCTGACCCACCGACCTCGTCCTGACGAACCGATGCCTGCGCTTCCTCGGCACCCGAAGCGGCACCCGAAAGCGAACCGTCCACCGGTCAACGCGACCGCCTGACCCGCTTTGTCGTCGAACTCCCGACCGGTGCCCAGTCTCAACTCCTCACCGCCTCCCGAGCGGCGTCGTGATGGTCGATTTCCAGGTCCCCTCCAAGACAGCAAAGGAGGTCCACGAGACCCACACGATCCTGATGGAACCGGCAGGAGAAGCGGCCAAGCCGCAACCGGGTGACCTCTGACGGCAACAGCACGGCCGCACCGCGGAGCGGAAAGCCTCGTCAGCGTTCCGCAGACCTCGCCACGGATCGCTGCCGCGTAAACCGGCCGGGAGCTGGGTCACTCGTTCAGGCAAGATCGCGGCACACGTCACACCCTCCAGAGCCCTAGCTGCCCATAATTACTTGCGTTCACTGCGAAGTGCACTTGGCCAAGTATTTGTCCTGCAGGGGTCCCGAGGGAGCGCTTTTTGCCTGCCGTTGCCGTAACAGCCACAACTGTAGCTGGGTTGCTTCCCCACGGAGCGGCCCCGGACGGGGAGAGGACACCGGCACGTGGCTGACCGGCTCGCCGTGAACGGCGACGAACTCGCACATTTCATGAAGCTTTTGAACAAGTCCAGCACCTCGTTGAAAGGCCTTCGCAAGGCGCTGAGCGATGCGACCGTCACAGGCCTGGGCACGGACGACCTGGACTCGGCGTGCGAGGACTTTCAGGACGACTGGAAGTACGGAGCCGAGGAGATCGGTAAGCAGACCGAGGATCTCGCCAAGATTATCGGTCAGAGCAAGAGCAGCTATGAAGAAGTGGACAAGGCACTGGAAGAAGCCCTGAGGAAGTCCAAGCACAGTACCGCGAATGGCAAGAAATGACGTACGCACCAGGCCGGGAACAGCTTCCGTACGCCAACTCTCCCGCAGTCCGCGAGGGACGCCTGCCACAGGGACTGCAGTCCTCTCCGTCCATCCCCAATCCTGACTGTCCGCATCTGGGCTTCAATCCAACCCCAGGCGATATCGACACGGTCAACGGCCTCTTCAAGAAGCTCAGCAATTGCGCCAAGGTCCTGGAAGAGACACATGGGCTCGTCACCAAGCTCATGGACGGGAGTTACTGGAAGGGCGATGCGGCTGTCGCCTTCCGTGAGCAACTCGAGGGTGGCCCCCTCCCGCTCAATATCAAGAACGCCGCACACTCCATCCGGAAGGCTGCTCGTCACCTCAGCAGTTGGGAGGACGAGCTCGAGGAATTTCAGCGTCGGGCAAGGAAGCTAGAGCAGGAGGCCAAGGACGCCCGGGCTTCCGTTGACGCGGCGAAGGGACACGCCGCAACAGCCAAGAACAACGCGGACCTTCACACCAAGGGAACCGAGCACGACAAGGCACAAAAGAGTCTCACCCATGCCAACACCGCGGTGACAGAAGCCGAGGCCGAGCTCGACAAGGTCATCGGGAGGGCCAAGAAACTCGCCGAGGAACACGAGGAGAAGGCCCGCTACCGCGCCAGCAAGATTCGAGACGCCACGAAGAAGCTGGCTCCGCACGAGCCGGGTTGGCTCGATGAATTCGCCGATTGGTTCACCGAGAACCTGCCGGATATCCTGAGTTTCACCGCGGGGGTGATCGGCCTGGTGGCGCTGTTCGTGGCGACAGGAGGTGTGGCGGCAGCGGTTCTGCTGCTCGCCGCGGCAGCGCTGAGCGCCACCGCCCTGACCATGCGACTGTCCGACACCGAAGTATGGGCTTCCCTGAAAGACGGCTTCACGAAGGGCGAGTTCGATTCCGACTTCTGGGGCAATTTTGTCAGCGTCACCGGGGACGCTCTCGGGATGTTTCCGGGCGTAGCCGCTGTGCGAATGGGAGTTCGTGGGGCAGTCAACGCCCTGCGAACCGGAGAGGACGCGATCACCCTCGGGAAAGTGGTGACGACATTCGGCAGCGAAACCCTGAATCAGGCGAAGACGATCGCGGGCCTCGGAAATCCCGCCCTGAGCTTGGTGGTGCGGGGTGCACGGGACGCAGCGCGAGCTGGTGAGATCGTGGAGATCACCTCGGCTTCGCTCGGTGTTGCAACCGCCGGTTATGGCTTGATGTCCAGTTCCGCGGACGCATTGGACAACGATGGAGTAAAGGACAGCAGCACAGGTATCGACGGCGTGCGGAGCATCCTGGACTGCGGCGCGCTGATCGAACTTGCAGGACATGTGTTCTGAAGCCTGAAGCCACATACAAGAGAGACTCACATGGGTTCAGCAGACCACCGTATGGCCTGGGAGCACCCTCCCACCAGGCGAGCCTGGGGCAGGCAGTTGTTGATAAACGTGGCTGCCTTCATCGCTTGGACTGTGTCGGTGTTCGCCCTTCTGGCTGTCCTTTCGGTATTCCTAGGACCCGACTACACGGTCATCATCGTGCCGTTTCTTGTGTACAGCTTCCACAGAGCCTTCCTGCAACTCTTCATCATCCCTTGGGTATTTCGAATGAGGCGGGTCCTGCGGGCGTACCCCTGGCAGCTTGTTCCGGAAGCGTCGTACGGCCTCACCAAACGGAGGGATGTCGCCGGAAGGCAATTCGGGTGGTTCGAGTTCCCCAACCCTGCACGCCCAGACGAGAAACTCCCCATGGTCTTCTCGCGGCATTGGGGGGTCGGCTGGTGGAATCGTCGTATGGCTCCTCGGGCAGCGTCGGAACTCAAGGGCCAGATCGACGTGGTGTGGTTCGCGGGAGACCCCCGTTTCATCGGAGTGATCGCCGCGCCCTCCGCTGACGGGACGATGCCTCGGCGATTCCGTTTCCTTCATCAGCAGACGCCGGCAGACGGAGGCCTCTCGATCACGGACTGGGGAGCCACCGACGACGACATCGAACGCGGTCGGCGCGCCGGGGTACGCCCCGCCGGCAAGTGACATGGCCTCCCAACAACAACGGACCCTCCCAGACATGAAGCCTCGTGTCGTCATCGACGATTCCGTCAACGACCCCGATACCGGTATCTGGTTCGCCCTCCCAAGCGGCTTCACCGAGATGCCGCTCGATATGCTCCTCGCCTCTCCCGCGTCGGCTGAAGCGGATCGGCTCAGAGAAGCGATCGCTCCGCTGGTGCAGGCGATTCCTGACGATCTCACGCGCCAACAGTTCCTCGCTCAGTTGGCCTCGGGACAACAACTCCTTCGTGCTTTGCGGGAGGTGGGTACTGTCCATTGCTCACTGGGCGTGCACTACGACGACGTTGGGGCAGACAGTGGCCGGACCCTGCACTCCCTCTTCACGGTGTCGTGGCGGGACATCGCCTGTTCTCCGCGGTCAGTCAGCGCCGCGCGGGCTGCGGTGACAGCGGAGCAACACTCCAGCATCGAGTACTTGGATCTGCCCAGCGGGCCGGCATCGATCGGCGAGACCGTACGGAAGCCGTCACCTGGATCCGGCCTTCCGTTGACGCCCCTCCTACAGATCCACACTTACCTCCCTCACCCGGACTGCAGGCGCATGGCGGTACTCATGCTGAGCACCACCGAGGTGGAGCGGCGTTCCGAATACCGCTCGATCCTCCGCCAGATCGCCGAGCTGACGAGCTTCGAGTCTCCGCTGGCAGGGGCACTGAAGAATTAAGCGGCAATCGGTACCGACCGCTGACGACGGCACCCGGGCCGACGCGCTCGAACACGAGCCGGGAGCGCCGCACTCCAAAACATCCAGTCCACCCTGAACTGCGTACATCACAGGGGAAGTCCACTCTGGTGAAACCGGGAAGTGGACCGGGGAGGCCAAGCTGCGATGCTTCTCCTGCACGCAAGTCATGCAAATCACGCAATCCAGCGCAACGACTCCGAGATGGACATACAGAGCCGATACATCGGCCCCGTCACCCCGCTCAGCGGCACCTCGAACGCGAGGACGAGATAGCCGACAGTGCCGGGCATCTGAACGTACAAGTCCATGGTGGTCGGCGTGAAGACTCGGACCGCCTCCCCCGCTGGGAGGGCGAGCGTTGATACCTCAGCGGCGCGTGCGCTCTGGCGTTCCCTCGCCTCCAATGTCTCCTGAAGGTCTTGATTAGTAAGGGATCCGGGACGAGGAATCAGGGAGACGATGAGCGAAGCCGGCAGGAGCCCGCCGCCCTCCAACTCGGGTCGCAGGAAGAATTCCAGCGCACCACCTCTGACACCGGTCTCAGCAGTGTTGCGCAGCGTCGCCCAGGTCTCCCGCTTGGTCACGGCCGGAACGTTTTTCCCGTCAGCTTGGTAGTCCACAAAGGTCTTCAGCTGGGCGCGCCACCGGTCCTGAGTCAGATCGATACGGAACCAGTCCCGAGGGACAAGGAGTCGGTAGTCCCTCGGGGGCGGTGTGAGGTCGGGCTCGCCCGTCATCCGGGCATCACCATCGGCTTTCCCGACTCGTTGAACAGGCGCACGCTCTTTACAACACCGGCGAACATGGTTGAGAAGACATCCCAGCCCTGAGGAGTGGGGGTGCCCATCTCCAGGGCCAGGGCTGTTCCGTTGTTCAGAGGTATCTGCACTTGGATGAAGGACGTCTCGACGGGCTCGTCGGCGCCGGAGGCCGTCAGGCTTCCGGGAAGACTTCCCTTTCGGTTCCCGATGCAGGAGACGGCAGGTCCACAGGGAAGCCGGATCTCACTGACCTGTCCGATACCAAGGTGGCGCATAGTCGAACTCAGGAACCCCACTGGACGAGGTCCGGCTTGTTCATCGAGGTCAATCATGCTGACGGTAACGGTCGCAGTGCAGCGCGTCCCGTCAACATCGGTCAGAACAAAGCCCGAGTACTGTACGCCTGCCTCGACGAAGGAGTCGTAATGGGCGGCGACCATCATCGCCCATTGCAACTGCACCTGGAAGGTGGCCTCCGGCATCACCGTGCGCGCCAGCTCGATCAGCTGGTCGGCAGTCTCATCCAGGTCGCCCGAGTCCATCGGGATCTCAAAGAAGCCCTCCGGCATGATCCAGCGGACATCGACGCCCCCGCCGCCGAGCGTACTCTGGAGATTCCCTTCAGCCGTTACCGCACTCATGACTGGTCATTTCTGTTGTCGAACTGCGCTTCGTCTGCTTCGGGGTGGAAATTGGCGGCAAAAGGATACGGCCCATAGTGCGGGTAGTGCGCAGGCACATCCGCCCCTTCTCTACGCGCCAGATGTGCCAGTTCTCGATACTTCCGAGCGCGAGCCCGGAGGTTCTGACGAACGGGGTCCCCCCAGTGCGCCACTGCGGTTCTGACGTATACGGCCGCGAGAGTCACTACAACGACGATCACGCCAGCCGCGTAAGCGGTTCGCGCGGTGTTCGACTCCCAGTACTGGACGACTCCGCCCCAGTACACCGCCGCCCCAAAGCCTATGATCGCCAGCGGTACTCCGGTCTTGAAACCCGCATTGAACATGGCGACCTCGTCCTGATGCCGGAGTCGCAACATGCGAAGGACGGCGCGATCGTCCAGGAAATCGAATCGGAGGTCCTTGCCGGCCCGCTCCGCAAGGGACTTGACCAAGGAACTTGCGGCGATCACGTCACCGGGGACCAGCCTCGCAGGTTCTCCGCCCCTGCGGCCGACGAATTCCCACTCACCGAGGTCGGTCGAATCGCTCACCTGGGTCGCCCCTTCCATGCGATCTGCTTATCACGTGTCGTCAATCTCGCGCCTACGCAGCCAATGCCGCATGGAACGGCTGAGGCGAGGGTCCGGGCGAAGGATGAGGAGTGGGCGTGGGTTGAGATGGCTCGGGTTCCTGGTAACCGGTGGTCCCGCCGTTCTCCCCCTCGAACATCCGGTGGAGTGCGCTGGCGAGGCCGTTGCCCTTGATGATTCCCGTAATCTGTTTGCCGCCGATGGGCACGAACTTCTCCGGAAGGCCGCCGACGTTGAGCTTCTGTCCGAGCTTTAGTCCGCCGGCGAGGACCTTGTTCGTCAGCCCCACGCTGAGGCCGTTGAGAAAGTTGTGACCGACACCGTCGATCGCTGCGACTCCGCGGAACGAAGCCCAAGTGCCGAGCTTTCCGAAGGCCCTGAGCTTGGCGACGCCCTTGAGCCCGGTCAGCGCCCTGAACCCCTTGAGCGCCCCCAGCCCAGGCAAGACGCCGAGGAAGTCGGTACCCAGCTTGAGCCAGTTGACCTTTCCGCCACGCACCGACATGTCGTAGGCATGCCCGGCCAGTGCTGCTGCACTGGAGAGGACGGCAAGTGTGGCGAAGATGGGCACGAGGAACTGCAGCGGCGGCACGAACGCACAGATGACCGCCAGGACTGACAGGATCGCGGATATGTTGGAGAACGTGTCCGCCCAGTCGGCGAGCCAGTTCATGAACCCACCTGGGTCGCGGACCGCGTCGTGGTACGCCACGTTCTTGATCTGCCGTGCGGCACGATTCCCCGCGTCGTCGAAGATGTCCTTGGCGTCCTTCACATCTTTACGCGCCTGCCCGATCCGATGCAGCGCGTCGTCACGCTTCCTCTTCCACCGCTCATACTCAGGCTTTTCCGCCTCGGGTATGTCACCAGCCGGATACTTGTCCGTGTACTTCTTCACTTCTCGGTCAGCCAGATCGTGGTCCGACTCTGCCTCACGGTAGTTGGCCAACGCTTTGTCAGCCTTCATCTGGGCACGGTAAAGCTCGCCGGCGAATTCCTTCGATTCCCCTTCGGTCACCTTGGTGCCAAGCGCTTTGGCCGCCTCGTCGTACCTCTCGAAGGACTTCTTAAGCCGGTCGCCTGCACCATCCGCTATCTCGTTGAAGGCACGTCCGGCATCACTGTCCCAGCCTTCAACGGAAGACAACGCCTTGATGACCCGCGCCTGTTCATCGATCGTATCGGCCATTTTGCGCAACTTGAGGCCGAGCGCCGCGACTTCGTCAGGATCGCCCGGGGTGGGGTCCTCGTCCCACAGTGGTGGCCAGTCACCGGATCGCCTGCTCACTTCTTCCCCTTCCCCGTGGCATCAGCAATGGCCTTGGCCAACTCGTGGTCGATCTCCTCGTACTTCTGGGCTGCGGCTCCTGTATAGTCGGCCAGCTTCTTGAGTTCTTTCGTAAGTTTCTTGCGCGTCTTCTTCCACGTGCTGCTGAAGTCGTCGAAGGCGTCCTTCAATCCAGAGTGGCCCAGATCATCCTCGTAGCCGTCCGCAGGATTTCCGTGGTGCTCGAACTCACGGTGAAGCTTGCCCAGGGTTCGCGAACAACTCTTGATCATGTCGAGGTCGTAGGCGATTCTGTCCGCCATTGATGAATTCCCCCATCGTGTACATGAGACACTGCAACCCGCCCCTGCAGGTCGCAAGGAAGGTGAGACGGGTTTGTCCAGGAGCACCGACCGCACCATACGCAATCGCCTCGGCGTGACGCCGGACGCGGGAGCGTGGTGCACGATCGGCAAGATTCCCGAGCCGCCCGCGGACGTACACCGAGCCGCCGGAGCCGGGCCGCTGCGGCCTGCCTTCCTGAGACCACTGGGCATGCTCGGCGCCGTACTCGTGGCGCCGTTCATGCCGATAGCCATGCTGTTCAGCCTTCTCGCCTCGGGTGAGGAGGCCCTCAAGCGCTCGCTGTCGACAAAAGAGGAACGCGACCGTGCGCGCGCCGCAGACGACGCCATCCGGCGACGTGACGAAGCCATCACCGAACTGGAGCTCGACAAGACCTGCGACGGCGACTGGAACGGGGCGGCCGCCCAGTTCCTCCTGCGCTGGTACAGCCATTCCTCCCACCACCAACGGTTCGTGTTCCTGGCCGAGGGCCGCATCCTCATGGCGGCACCGCCCAAGCGCGTTTCCGTCCGCAGGGAGGAGCGCATGCGCGTCGTCGCCGAGATTCCCGCCGGAGAAGCCGTCCTGGAGGATCCACTGCCCGTGTACGAGAGCAACAAGCTGCGTATCCGCTTCAGCGACGGTTCCTGGTTGGCCTTGACCACCGAGGAGTGGCGTAGCGACCTGCACAAGTACCTGATGCGCCACCCGCACCCGGACGAGACCAAGAGCGCCGAGGCCTGAAAGGCGGGTGCGATGAGGCAACCAACACGTGCCCCATCGCACCCCAAGTAACAGACCAGCCGCGGACTTTACTAGCCCTTGGCCTGCTTCGCCAGCTGCTCGTCCAGCTGTTCGTAGGCTTCCTTGGCCTTCTTCAGGAAGTCCGACAGGCCGTGCAGGCCCTGGATCGTCTTCGTCGCGCCCTTGGTGAAGTCCTTCATGGAGTCGTCGTACGCTCCCGAGGCCTTCTGGGTGGTGAAGCCGTTTTCCACGAGGGCGGAGACGCGCTTCTCGATGTTCTTGATCCGGTCTTCCAGCTCGTGCATGTCCTTGATCAGGTCGCCCGCGACCTTCTCCATCTCCGCATATGTGAGATCGGTGTCTTTGCCGGCCATGACGGCTCCTCCCGTTGGTGTGGCCGCAGGGCCTTCCCCCGTGGCTCTGTGCGGATCCACGGCCGGCCGTGGCTGGGCCCCGGCCGTCCGCATGAGCAAAGATCTTACGGGTGGGACCCATGGGGCCGCAGGGGCCTCATGCAAGGGAATCGTGAACCGGTGCACATCCGTTGCGCCCGGCAAAGGCGGGACGGTTAAGGTCACAGTCACTGTCACTGTGTTGAGTGGGGCCACCATGCTCGGTGGTTCCGGTGTGTTGGGGGACCGAAGCGTGCGTCTGAGTCTGACCGTCGTCGACCCGCTCGGCGGTGCCAGTGCCGACGTGGTGCTCGACGCCGATCCGGAGTCCACGGTGGGCGCCATCGCGCAGGAGTTGGCGAGGCACGTCGGCTGGGGCGGCGATGACGCGCAGGTCATCCCGATAGGCGCCCACCGAGCCACCGGTACCGGCTCCGCCCCGCTCGCCTACGTCGACGGATACGCCGTCGACCCGAGTGCCACCGTCGTCAACTCCCCCCTCCGCGACGGCGTCGTCGTCAGCCTGCACGACCCCGCGGGGTGCATCCTCGGTGAGCCCACCGGCGTCGTCGAGTTCCGGGTCGCCGGCGGTCCCGCCGCCGGTGCCGTGCACCGGCTCGGCGTCGGGCGGTACGACATCGGCAGCGGTCCCGCCGATCACATCCGCGTCGACGACCCCGAACTCCCCGCCCGCGCCGCCACCTTGTCCATCGCCATCGACGGCACCTGTCAGGTCAGCGTCCAGAAGAAGGACGAGGACGGCGTCGTTCGTCTCGACGGTGAGGACTTCGGCGGTGGGGACTGGCCACTCGGATCTCAGCTCGCCCTCGGCAACTCCCTTCTCGAGCTGGTCCCTTACTCCCCGCCCAACGCCGCCCTCAAGTGGTCCGACGACGGTGCCGGGCTCGACTACAACCGGCCCCCGCGGCTGCGCCCCGCCGAGCGGCAGACGTCGTTCTCGCTGCCGAACCCGCCCGGTGACTACGAGGCCCGGCCGCTGCCCTGGCTGATGGCCTTGCTGCCGCTGGTCGGTGCCGTGGTGTCCGTGATGATGTTCGGGCGCTGGTACTACCTGATCATGGCTCTGATGAGCCCGGTCATGCTGTTCGGCAACTACTTCATGGACAAGAAGCACGGCCGCAAGTCGCACGCCAAGCAGCGCAAGGAGTACCAGGAGCACAAGGCGCGGATCGAGAAGGACGCCCAGGAGGCGCTGGTCGCCGAACGGACGGACCGGCGGCAGGCCGTGCCCGACCCCGCCGCCGTGCTCGCCACCGGGACGGGGCCGCGAACCCGGCTCTGGGAGCGCAGACGTACTGACGCGGATCATCTCCTCATCCGCTTCGGCACCGGACGCGTCCCCTCCGAGGTCGAGCTCGACGACCCCGAGCAGGACGAGCACAAGCGCAAGGTCCGCTGGTTCATCGAGGACGCGCCGGTCGCCCTCCCCCTGAGGGAACTCGGCGTGATCGGTGTCGCCGGTCCCGGTGACTCCGCGCCTGCGATGGGGCGTTGGGCCGTCGCCCAGACCGCCGTGCTGCACAGCCCGATGGACGTGCAGTTCTACGTCCTGACCGACAACGACGCCCGTGAGCGCTGGGACTGGGTGCGCTGGCTGCCGCACTCCCGCCCGGCGAGCGGACAGGACGTGAACGTCCTGATCGGAACGGACTCGGAGACCGTGGGTGCGCGCGTGGGCGAGCTCACGCAGTTGCTCGACGCCCGGCAGAAGGCACTGCAGCAGGGCGGACGCGGCAAGACGGACGGGCCCGCCTTCTCCGACCCGGACATCGTCGTCGTATGGGACGGTTCGCGGCGGCTGCGGTCCATGCCCGGTGTCGTACGACTGCTGCGGGAAGGTCCGTCCGTCGCGATCTACGCGATCTGCCTGGACGAGGAGGAGCGGTTCCTGCCCGGTGAGTGCCAGGCCTTCGTGGTCGCCGAGCCCCGGCAGACCGAGAGCGAGGGGCAGCCGACTCCCGTGGCGCAGCAGGCCGTCGGTGGCTTTCCCTCGTTCCAGGCCTGGCATCCCAGCGCCGCGCAGGCCGACGAACAGACCACCCAGGCGCCCGAGTTGCGGCTGCGCGTCGAGCAGACCGGCGCGCTGCGGAAGAAGAACGTACGGCCCGACTTCGTCTCCGCCGCCTGGTGCGCCCGGCTCGCCCGCTCCCTGTCCCCGCTGCGCGACATCAGCGGCGAGACCGAGGACTCCGCGCTGCCCGGCTCCAGCCGGCTGCTCGACGTGCTCCAACTGGAGCCGCCCACGCGGGACGCGATCGCCGCGCGGTGGCGGATGGGCGGTCAGTCGACGATGGCGGTCATCGGTGAGTCGTACGACGGCCCCTTCGGCATCGACCTGCGGCGCGACGGCCCGCACGGACTTATCGCCGGTACGACCGGTTCGGGTAAGTCGGAGCTGCTGCAGACCATCGTCGCCGCGCTGGCGGTGGCGAACACGCCCGAGAACATGACCTTCGTACTCGTCGACTACAAGGGCGGCTCGGCGTTCAAGGACTGCGTCAAACTCCCGCACACCGTCGGCATGGTGACCGACCTCGACGCCCATCTCGTCGAGCGCGCCCTGGAGTCGCTGGGCGCCGAGCTGAAGCGCCGCGAGCACATCCTCGCCGCCGCCGACGCCAAGGACATCGAGGACTACCAGGACCTGGTGCGGCGGGATCCGTCGCACCCGCCCGTGCCCCGACTCCTCATCGTCATCGACGAGTTCGCCTCGATGGTGCGCGATCTGCCGGACTTCGTCACGGGGTTGGTCAACATCGCCCAGCGTGGACGGTCCCTCGGCATCCACCTCCTCCTCGCCACCCAGCGGCCCTCCGGTGTCGTCTCCCCCGAGATCCGCGCCAACACCAACCTCCGTATCGCGCTGCGCGTGACCGACGCCGGTGAGTCGACGGACGTCATCGACGCGCCCGACGCCGGGCACATCGCGAAGAGCACACCGGGTAGGGCGTACGTCCGGCTCGGGCACGCCTCGCTGATCCCGTTCCAGTCGGGCCGCGTCGGTGGCCGCCGCCCCGGTGCCGCCGATCCCGCCGCGCTCGCCCCCTGGGCCGGTTCGCTGACCTGGCAGGACCTGGGCCGGGCTGCGCTGGCCAAGCCCAAGTCCGAGGCACGCGAGGACGACGAGATCACCGACCTGAAGGTGCTGGTGGACGCGGTACGGGAGGCTAACCAGGCGCTCGGCATCCCGGCGCAGCACTCGCCGTGGCTGCCGGCGCTGGACGAGACGCTGCTCCTGGACGACGTGCCGGCCCCGCAGAGCCAGGGTTCGCTGCCCGCCGCCCCGTACGGCATCGAGGACCTGCCCGCCGACCAGGCGCGGCGCCCGGTCGCCGTCGACTTCGCGACCTTCGGGCACCTCATCGTCGCCGGTGCCCCGCGCACCGGCCGTTCGCAGGTGCTGCGCACCATCGCCGGTTCGCTGGCCCGCACCAACTCCTGTGCGGACGTACACCTTTACGGGATCGACTGCGGCAACGGCGCCCTGAACGCGCTCACCCGCCTGCCGCACTGCGGCGCGGTCGTCAGCCGCAACCAGCTGGAGCGGGTCGAGCGGCTGATCAGCCGGCTGTCCGGCGAGCTGAGCCGCCGTCAGGAGCTGCTGGCAGACCGGGGTTTCGCGGACATCGGCGAGCAGCGGGCGGCCGTCTCCCTGGAGGAGCGGCTGCCGCACATCGTGGTGCTGCTGGACCGCTGGGAGGGCTGGCTGCCGACGCTCGGCGAGCACAACCACGGTGATCTGACCGACCAGATCATGGCGATGATGCGCGAGGGCGCGAGCGTCGGTCTGCATGTCGTGATCACCGGTGACCGGCAGCTGCTGGCGGGCCGTATCTCCTCCCTCACCGAGGACAAGTACGGTCTGCGGCTCGCCGACCGGGCCGACTTCTCCATGCTGGACATCAACTCCCGCAAGGTGCCCGAGGAGATCCCGCCGGGCCGCGCCTTCCGGAGCGAGACGGCGGCCGAGACGCAGTTCGCGCTGCTCTCCGAGGACACCACGGGCCAGGGCCAGAACGCCGCGCTGGTCGCCATCGGCGAGGCGGCGGCCGCCCGGGACGCCCAAGTGCCTCGCTCCCTGCGGCCGTTCCGGGTGGACGTGCTGCCGAGCCGTATCTCCTTCGACGACGCGTGGGCCATGCGCGACCCGGCGACGGCCTCCGCCCCGCTGTGGGCCCTCGCGGGTGTCGGCGGCGACGAACTCACCGCGTTCGGGCCGGACCTGGCGCAGGGCGTGCCGGCGTTCGTCATCGGCGGACCGGCCAAATCCGGACGTTCCACGATGCTGTTGAGCTTCGCCCGGTCCTATCTGAGCAAGGGCGTGCGCCTGGTCGTCGCGGCGCCGCGCCCCTCGCCCCTGCGCGAACTGGACGGTCAGGAAGGCGTGTTGAAGGTCTTCACCGGCCGGGACGTCGACGAGGACGAGCTGACGGAACTCGTCGACACGGCCAAGCCGGAGGACCCGGTCGTCGTCCTGGTCGACGACGCCGAGGTGCTGGACGACTGCGACGCCGAGGACGTCTTCAAGCGGATCGTGGAGCGTGGCGCCGAGGAGGGGCTGGCCGTCGTCATCGCCGGTGACGAGGACGAGATCTGCGACGGCTTCTCCGGCTGGCAGGTCGACGCGAAGAAGGCCCGCCGCGGCATCCTGCTCTCCCCGCAGGAGTCCGGCTCCGGCGAGCTCATCGGCATCCGCACCAACCGCAGCATGGTCGGCGGCCCGATCACCCCGGGCAAGGGCATGCTGCACCTGGGCAGCGGCGAACACGTCACGGTCACGACACCGCTGTAGGGGGCATGGGTACGGGTTCGAGGAAGCCGGGGCGCAGGAAGGCGGCCGGGGCGGCACTGCGGTACGAGCACCGGCCGGGCAGACCGAGGGAGGAGCAGCACAAGGAACGCGGCAACTGCCTCTTCGCCTGCCTGGTGATCCCCGTCTTCCTGCTCCTCATCGCCCCGTTGATCCTCATCCAGGAGTCCTGGGGTGAGGACATCTGGGGCGACTTCGCCCCGTCGTGGCCGGGTGGCGCCTATGCCTTCGCGGCCACCGTCGGTGCCTGTGTGCCGCTGGCGTTCGCGGCGTTCGTCGCCCCGCTGACGCGCATGGACTGGAAAGCGGCCAGGCTCCGTTCGCTGGCCTGGGCTCTCGGGTCCCTCCCCGGGCTCGGCGCCGGATATCTGATCGCGGGCGTGATCAGCGCGACGTGGCGCCCCAAGCACCGACGGGACTGGTACTACGGCTGCTACAGCCGCGGCGGACCCTGCTGGGTGCATGTCGAGTACCCGTACCTCTGGGCGGTCGGCCTCCTCGCCACCCTCGCGACGACCGCCCTGATCATCGCCGCGCTCGTCCTGTACGTGAGGGCGACCCGTGCTACCCCACCTTCGACATCCGAGCCGTAGGCCGACCCTCCGCCTCGCTGTCCGACACGTACCTCAAGTCGTCGCCCACCCGCGACAGCCGCACCGTGTGCGGGGTCGGGTTGCAGCCCTCGTGGTTGGACGCGGCTCCCACCGACGTGGCGACGAGCTCCTTCTTCGTCACCGACTTCACGGACAGTACGTCGGTGCAGACGCCGCCGAGCTGGTCGGTCTGCCGGAGCCGTCCCAACTCCTGCCCCACGGACGCCTGGTGGACCGTCAGCCGGAAGGTGCCGACCGGAAGGGTGCCGTTCAGCGCCGTGGCCTGCCCCTCCCAGGTACCGAGGTAGGAGACGGGAATGGCGGCGGCACTCGGGCGGGGCACTTCGCTCGTCGCGGAAGTCGGCGTCGCACTCGCCCCCGCACTCGCCCCCGCGCTCGGCGTCACCGAGTGCTCCGGGGGCCTGCTGCCCGCGCTGGCCCCGGAGTTCTGGTCGTCGCCGCTCCGCCACTGGTCGAACAGGACCACCGACCCCACCGTCACCGCCGCCAACGCCCCCGCCACCGCGAGCGCCACCGTGCAGCTCAGCTTCCGCCCGCGTCCGCCCTCGCCCGGCACGGACGTCGCCGCCACCGACACGGAGACCTTCCCGGGCCGTTGCTCCACGGGAGGCGCGTCCCGCGGTTCGGGTACGGCGGTCAAAGGGCCGGAGGCCGAGGCGTCGGAGGCCATGGCACCGGAGGCGGAGGCGTCGGAAGCCGAGGTGTCAAAGGTGGGGGCCTCAAAGGTGGAGGCACCGGCCGTCCCCTCCCCCGCCATCACCGGCGCCGGCCCGAACTCCCCCGCGATCGCCCCCAGCTCACCACCCCCCACCGAAGGCCTGCTGAACCCCACCGGCCCCGAAGCGGCCTCCCCCGTGTCCACTGCCTCAAGATTCAGCAGCCGTACGGCGCTCCGGCTCACCTGCTCCACCAACGCCCCCGGCAGCCACCCGCCCGCCACCAGCCGCGCCGCTCCCTCGGGGGCCAGCCGCCGGGCGAGGTCGGCGGGAGTGGGACGCGCGGCCGGGTCCTTGGCCAGGCACGCCTCCGTGACCTCCCGCAACTCACCGCTCATCGGGCCCAGTTCGGGCTGCTCGTGGACGACCTTGTAGAGGAGCGCGGCCGACGAGTCGCCGGGGAACGGCGGCTCACCCGTCGCCGCGAACGCCAGCACCGCGCCGAGGGAGAAGACGTCGGCCGCGCCGGTAGCGCCCTTGCCGAGGATCTGCTCCGGGGACATGTAGCCGGGCGAGCCGATCGAGACGCCGGTGGAGGTGAGGGACGCGGTGCCGTCCGTGGCGCGGGCGATGCCGAAGTCGATCAACAGGGGTCCGTCCAGGGTCAGCAGGACGTTGGACGGCTTCACGTCCCGGTGCACCAGGCCCAGTTCGTGCACCGCCGCGAGCGCCTCCGCGAGCCCCGCGCCCAGCGCTCGTACCGAATGGGCGGGCAGCGGACCGGCGTCCGCGACCGCCGTCGCGAGCGAGGGGCCCGCCGCGTAGCCGGTGGCGACCCAGGGGACGGGGGCCTCGGGGTCGGCGTCGAGGACGGGGGCCGTCCACGCGCCGCCGACCCGCCGTGCCGCCTCCACCTCGCGGCGGAAGCGGGCGCGGAACTCCTCGTCGAGCGCGAAGTGGGGGTGCACGATCTTGACCGCGACCGTGCGGCCCCCGGCGCTGCGGCCCAGGTAGACCCGGCCCATGCCGCCGGAGCCGAGCCGGCCCAGCAGCCGGTAGGGCCCGACGACGGTCGGCTCGTCGACTCCGAGCGGCTGCATGGCGTCACTCTCCCCCTGTACGCCGGCGTCACGCTCCCCTGGTACGCCTGGTGTGCAGCAGCGTAGTGATTACGGCTGGAGCAGCTCCACCTTCACGTCCGCCGGAAAACCCGTCGTCGGCCCGACACGCCGGGCGAACTCGGCGACGGCCGCCAGCTGGGGGCCGCCGAAGCGGAAGTCGAGGGTGGTGAAGTAGCGCTCCAGGATTTTCTGGTCGAAGGCCTCCCAGCGGGCCGCCTGTTCGGCGACCTTGCCGACCTCCTCCAGGGAGAGGTTGCGGGAGTCGAGGAAGGCCTCGTGGACGCGGCGGGTGATGACCGGTTCGCGCTCCAGGTAGTCGCGCCGGGCCGCCCACACCGCGAAGACGAACGGCAGTCCGGTCCACTCCTTCCACAGGCTCCCGAGGTCGTGCACGGCCAGGCCGAACTTCGGGCCGTCGAGGAGGTTGGCGCGCAGCGCCGCGTCCCCGATCAGTACGGCCGCCTCGGCCTCCTGCATCATCAGGCTCAGGTCGGGCGGGCAGGTGTAGTAGTCGGGCCTTACGCCGTAGCGGTCGGCGAGGAGGAGCTGGGCCAGGCGGACCGAGGTGCGCGAGGTCGACCCGAGGGCGACCCGACGGCCGTCGAGCTGGTCCAGCGGGACCTGCGAGACGATGACGCAGGACATGACCGGGCCGTCGCAGCCGACGGCGATGTCGGGGAAGGCGACCAGGTCGTCCGCGTTCTTGAGGAACTCGACGAGGGTGATGGGTCCGATGTCGAGGTCTCCCTGCACCAGCTGCTCGCTGAGCTTCTCCGGGGTGTCCTTGGTGAGCTCGAAGTCGAGGAGCGTGCCCGTTCTCGCGAGCCCCCAGTACAGGGGCAGGCAGTTCAGGAACTGGATGTGGCCGACGCGCGGCCGGGTGCGAGAATTGTCCACATCGCGAGGCTAGACCCTATGGGGTACGCTCCAGACTTCGGCCCCGGTGTCAACCACTCTCGGATCTTTCAAACATCCGGGTGACGTGATCTTGCCCTCTATTGCTTTCGGCTGCCCGCGTGCTAGGCTCGCCGCAAGTTGCAGTTTGGTTTCCTTGCAGTACAGAGCCTGCGGAGCATGTAACCGCGGGCTCTCGTCGTTTTCAGACGTATGCAGTTGTGCGGCACTTGTTTTCACACTTGCAGGGTTCTGGAGCAGGGCAACCCTTTGGGCCCAAGGAGGGCTTATGGCTACCGGAACCGTGAAGTGGTTCAACGCCGAAAAGGGCTTTGGCTTCATCGCCCAGGAAGGCGGCGGCCCCGACGTCTTCGTTCACTACTCCGCGATCAACGCGAGCGGCTTCCGTTCGCTGGAGGAGAACCAGCAGGTCTCCTTCGACGTGACCCAGGGCCCGAAGGGCCCGCAGGCGGAGAACGTCACCCCCGTCTGATCATTCGGTCTCGGAGCCTGGTGCTTTGATCCGGAACAGATAGCAGTACCCAAGGAGCCCCGCGCCGCAAGGCAGCGGGGCTCCTGCCTTGTACGGGGGCTCCCGGCCCGGCGCACATGTGGTGGACGTCACGTCGAACCCCGGGGGCTTCTGTCGAACACACGTTCCCCACGGCGGGAGCCAAGCCTGTGCTCTCCTTCGGGGCGATGGCCGTCGCCGGCGGACTGGCCCGCGGCGGCCGCCGGTCTGCTCCGCAACACCCGAACGGCCGCATGCAGCCGCACGATCTCCGACACCCCCGGCCGGGGGCGGGTCACCCGACTGGTCGGCGCCCATCTGGTCAATGATCAGACCGTCGCCTTCGCCCTCTCGCCGTCCGATCCGGTACGCCGCCGGAGCCGCGTTCCGCGTCTCGGACACCCCGGCGGGGGTGCCGGTGCTGCCGGCCCTCGCGGGTCTGTGGCTGTACGGCCGTGGCTCAGCCCGGGAGGAACCTTCCGGCCGTTCGGCCCCTCGCTGCACGGACACGCGCCGGCGCGGTCGCCCTGCCGGCGACGGGAGCGGTGACCGAGGGCGGGGCTTTGCGGGGTGGGCGCGTTCGGCCGGGGTGGCGGCCGGGGGCCTACTGGCGTGGCGCCGTTCGCGGTGGTGGTGCTGGGGGCCGCCGGGGCGGTGGGCGGAGGCCGGTCGGTTGTCAGTGGGGGTCGCTACGGTTTCGACCATGACCTATTCCGAGACCGAGACCGGGTTCCTGACCGAGACGCGGGTGTTCTACGACGCCATCGCCGAGGACTACGCCGCCCTGTTCCAGGAGGAGCTGAAGGGCCGGCCGATGGAGCGGGCGATCCTCGGCGCTTTCGCCGACCTGGTGGACGGCGAGGGGCCGGTGGCCGACCTGGGGTGCGGTCCCGGCCGCACGACGGGGCGTCTCGCCGCCCTGGGGCTGGACGTCTACGGCCTCGACCTGTCGGAGTCGATGCTGGCGATCGCCCGCCGGGAGAATCCGGGTCTGCGGTTCGAGCAGGGCTCGATGCTGGACCTGGACCTTCCCGACGGGTCGCTGGCGGGCGCGTTGTCCTGGTACTCGTCCATCCACACCCCTGTGGACCGACTGCCCGCCCTCTTCGCCGAGTTCCACAGGGTGCTGGCACCCGGCGGGCCGCTGCTGGTCGCCTTTCAGGCGGGCGACAAGCACCGCCACCACGACCGCCCCTTCGGCCACGACGTATCACTGACCTTCCAGCGCCGCCAACCGGACGTCATGGCCGGGCTGTTGACGGACGCCGGCTTCGCACTCCATTCCCGGACGGTTCGCGAGGCCGACGAGGGCCTCGGCGAGACGTCCCCGCAGGCCTTCCTCATAGCCCGCAAACCGGCCGCGACCACGACCACCACCCCCTAGAGCGCCCCGGCGATGTCCAGCGCCGCGACGTAGCCGAACGTCATCGCGGGACCGATGGTCGACCCGGCGCCCGCGTAGCTGTGCCCCATCACGGCGGCGCTGGCGTTCCCGGCGGCGTACAGACCGGGGATGACGGACCCGTCGGCCCGCAGGACCCGTGCCCGCGCGTCCGTCACCAGACCGCCCTTGGTGCCCAGGTCGCCCGGGACGATGCGGAAGGCGTAGTACGGCGGCAGCCAGAGCGGGGCGAGGCAGGAGTTCGGGAGGACGGAGGGGTCGGTGTAGTAGTGGTCGTACGCGCTGTCCCCGCGCCCGAAGTCCGGGTCGGTCCCTTTCAGGGCGAGGGAGTTGAAGCGGTCGACGGTGGCGCGCAGCGCTGCGCCCGGGACGCCGACGGAGGATGCGAGGGCGTCGAGGGTCCATGCCTTGTGGGCGGCGCCGGAGCTGTACCAGTTGTCCGGGAAGGTGAAGGTCGGGAGGACGTCCTTGAACAGGTACCGGTTGCGGTAGTTCTGGTCGACGATCAGCCAGGCCGGGATGTCCGGGTCGGTGGGATTGCGCCGGTACATGGTGTGGACGACGTCGCTGTAGGGGGCGGCTTCGTTGACGAACCGCGCGCCGGCCGCGTTGATGAGCAGGCCGCCGGGGAGGGTGCGTTCGGCGAGGCAGAAGTACGGCTGGTCGGGCAGCGGGATGGCCGGTCCCCACCAGGCGTCCTCCATCAGCCCGAGCGCGCCGCCCACCTGTTGCCCGGCCCGGATCCCGTCCCCGGTGTTCTCCTTCGCGCCGACCGTCCAGTCGGTCCCGATGGGCTGCTGCTGGTACTGGGCCCGCATGGAGGCGTTGTGCTCGAACCCGCCGGAGCCGACGACGACGGCACGGCGGGCGCGTACGAGCCCGGAGGTGCCGTTCTTCGTCACGACCGCGCCGGTGACGGCACCACCCTCGACGTACAGGCTGGTCAGCGGGGTGCTGAGCCATACCGGAACCCCGGCGTCCATGAGTCCCTTGCGCAACGCGGCGGCGAGCGACTGCCCCATGGTCAGCGGCTTCTGTCCGAGCAGCGCCGCCTTGGTGCCGCGTGCCAGGCATTCGGTGGCGACCGCGGCGCCCTTGACGCTCACGGCGGCGAGGGCGAGCCACTTGTAGTCCGCGCTGAAGACGACCATGCCCGCGGGGACCTGCATGTACGGCGGGTTGAGATGGGCGAGTTCGGCGCCGAGGAGGTTGCCGTCGAACTGGTCGGGTTCGATGGAACGGCCGTTCGGGAGGCCGCCGGGCAGCTCGGGATAGTAGTCGCTGTAGCCCTCCATCCACCGGAACCGCAGCGGGCTGTTGGCCATGACGAAGGAGATCATGTCGGGGCCGTGGGAGAGGAAGGCCTGCTGGCGGGCCGCGGGCACGTCCGTCCCGACCACCGCGGCGAGATAGGCCGCGGCCTTGGCGGGGGTGTCCGGGACTCCTGCGGCGAGGATCACGGAGTTGTTGGGGATCCACACCCCGGCTCCGGAACGGGCCGCCGACCCGCCGAAGGTGGCCGCCTTCTCCACGACCACGACACCGAGCCCCTGCTTGGCCGCGGTGAGGGCGGCGGTCATCCCGGCGGCACCGGAGCCGATGACGACGACGTCGTACGTGCCGAGCAGGGGCAGATCGGCGGCACCGGCACCGCGGGCGCCCGCCGCGAGGGCGAGCCCCGCGCCGGCCGTCGTACCGAGCACCTGTCTGCGGGTGGGTCGGGCTGTTCGTCTCGCACGGTCCGCGCTTGTGGACATGTCGGTCCCTTCTACCGGATGAGGACAAGGGGACCGGAATGTGGCGCGGGGGTCTTGGGAAGTCAAGAGCCGTGCCGGCCGGGGCCGAGCACGGTGAGGCAGTCCTGCCAGGCACGTTGGGTCAGCAGGGGCTGGAAGCGACTGAAGAGGGCGAGGAGTTCGGGACCCCACTGGGTGCGGAAGTCGCGGTTGCGGTGGGCGAGGTCGAGTTCGTTGGCGGCGGTGAGTTCCGCGAAGTCCCGGCGGAGGTGGTTCGCGGGGGCATGGGTCCGGCCGGTGAACCGGTCGTGGAAGAGGCCGCCCGGGGTCGCGAGATCGGGGTAGGTGGCCCTGCGGTCGCAGCTCGCGTAGAGATGGACGATCTCCTCGGCCTCCGGTCCGATCACGGAGGCCAACTCGCCCCGCCGGTCCAGCGACAGCAGGGCTGTCGGGAATCCGTCGGTGCCGTAGGCGGCGTGACAGAGGCCGGCGAGCTGGAGCGCGGGCCGGGCACCCCAGCCGGCGAGCCGCTCGCGCACCCGGTCGAGATGGGCGAGGAGCGTGCCGCCGGGGTGCGGCTGACGGTCGGCGCCGAGGTCCCGCATCAGGGCGGTGGCTCGGTGCTGGGGGGTGAGGACGGTCGGGGGCACGGTGAAGTCCCTTCGGCGTATGGGTCGGCACCCGCTCCGGCGCCTGGAGCGGGTTGCCGCCCTTGGGGGCCCTCAGAGGATCGTCGTACCGCGCCCTCCGCACAGTCAATCCTTGGGATTTCTGCCCAACTCCAAGTGCTAGCTTGGGGGTTGTGACCCTCGACGACCTGCGTGTGTTCGTGGCGGTGTGCCGGGCCGGAAGCCTCAGTTCGGTCGCGCGCGATCTGGGCTGCACCCAGTCGGCGGTCAGCCAGCACGTCAAGCGGCTGGAGCGGGAGACCGGGGTGGCGCTTCTGGAACGGCAGCCGCGCGGGGTCGTCCCGACGCAGGCCGGCCGGGTGCTGGAGGCGGCGGCGGCCGAGGGGATCTCCGGACTCGACCTCGCCGTACGGCAGTTGCGGGACCTGGTCGAGGGCGAGAGCGGGTATGTCCGTGTCGCTACGGGTGCGACGACCGTACGGCACTTCATGTCGGACGCGGTGGTTCGCTTCCGGCGCCGTTATCCGAGGGTCAACGTCGAGTTCCGTACGGTGAGTTCGGGCCGCGGCAGTTTCGACGCGCTGGCCGACGGCACGCTGGACCTGGCGTGGATCACCCTCGGTCCGCCGGTGCGCGGGATCGAGCAGCGGGCGGTGGTCGAACTGCCGTGGGTGCTGGCGGTGAGGGACGACGACGTGTGGGCCGGACGTCCGTCCCTGGACGCGGCCGAGCTGAACGACATCCGTCTGATCCGCCTCCCCCCGAACTCGGCGTCGGCCGCGCATCTGGAGTCGGCCTGCGCGGAGTTGGGGATCGGCTTCGGTTACGACACGAGTGTCGCGGACTGGGACACGGCACTGTTGCTGGCCGAGTTGGGGGTGGGCCGCGCGCTGGTCCCCGCGCTGCCGGGGCTCGCGGTGCCCGGCGACGGAACCTTGCGGCTGATCCCGGTCCCGGCCCTGCGTCCCCTTGTCGTCGGGTGGGCCGTACGACGCTGGGACGCGCTCAGTCCTCCGGCACGGGCGTTCGCGGACACGGTCGTCGAGAGTCGACGGCGGGGGTCTACTCCGGCTCCTTGAGGGGCAGTTCGGCCCAGACCGTCTTGCCCACGGCACGCTGGGTAACACCCCAGGCGGCGGCGAGAAGCGTCACGAGGACGAGCCCTCGGCCTCCGTCGCCGTCCGGGTCGGCGGCGGCGAACCGCAGCTCTCGATCCCCGCGAGCGTCACTCACTTCGATACGCAGCGTGTCCTCGGCCGGCAGCAGCGACAACCTCAGCTCGAAGTCCCGCCCGGGCACGCGGCCGTGGGTGACGGCGTTGGCGGCGAGTTCCGCGACGGCGTGCTGTGCGGTGTCGTTCAGGTCGCTGCCGTGCGGGAATCCCCAGGTGTGCAGTTGTTGCGCCGTGAGGTGGCGGGCGAGGCGTGCGCCTCGGGGTGTCGAGCTGAGGCGCTGGGTCAGTTCGGCGGTGGGGGTGCTTGTGGGGGTGGAGATTTCGGCGTTCACGTGACTGAGAGTGCTGGGTTGTCTCTACCCTGACCAGGAGCAACGTGGCGACTGTGGGTAGCTGTACGGCTGCGCTCGGTGCGGAGTACGGGTCGTCGGGCGGGAGGGTGGAGCTGTGGAGGAGCGGAGGCCGGAGACACCGGCGGAGGCCGAGGGGACGACGGGCTTGTTCACGGCCCTGGGCAAGATGCTCAGGCTGCTGCGGGAGCGGAGGGGGTTGACGCAGAAGGAGTTCGGCGAGCTGGTGGCGTACGGGCCGGACCAGATCTCGGCGATGGAAAGGGGCGTACGGACGCCCCAGCCGGACTTCCTGGAGAAGGCGGACGAGTTGTTGGACGCGGGTGGGTTGCTGAAGGAGGTGATCCCGGACGTCAAGGAGGCGATGGCTCGGGCACGGACCAGGCATCCGGAGTGGTATCGGGGGTACGCGGCGCTGGAGGCCGAGGCCACGGCGCTGCATGTCTACAGCAACCAACTGGTACCGGGACTGCTCCAGACCGAGGAGTACGCCCAGGCAGTGTTCTCGCAGTGGCGTCCCCTTCTGAGCGAGGAGGCCATCGGGAAGAGGTTGGCCGACCGTATGGCCCGACAGCGGATCCTCGAGCTGTGGCCATCGCCGACGTTCAGCTTCGTCCTCGACGAGAGCGTTCTGTTGCGGCCCGTCGGCGGTCGGGAGGTGCACGCGGCCCAGTTGGAGAACCTGCTGCGCATCGGGACCCTGCGGACCGTCGCGCTCCAGGTGATGCCGATGGACCGCGAGGAACAGCCCAGCATGGATGGGCCGTTCAACCTCCTGACGGTCAAGAAGGGGGAGCAGGTAGCGTACGTGGAGATCCACACGTATCCACGACTGATCACCGACGCGGAAGAAGTTCGCGTCCTGAACGAGCGCTACGGACTCCTCAGGGCACACGCCCTCAGGCCCAACGAGTCACTGGACCTGATCGAGAGACTGCGGGGACGGCTATGAACGCTGACGAACTCACCTGGTTCAAGAGCAGCTACAGCAGCGGTGGGGGCGGCGAATGCCTCGAAGTCGCGTACAGCTGGCGCAAGTCCAGCTACAGCAGCGGTGAGGGCGGCCAGTGCCTCGAAGTCGCCCTCACCCCCGCCACCGTCCACATCCGCGACTCCAAGCTCCGCCCGGAAGCCGGCGCCCACCTCACCGTCTCCCCCACCGCCTGGGCCGCCTTCCTCACGTCCACGAAGTAACCGGCGCGTACGAAACTGTTTCGTTTTGCAGTCGCACAGGGTAGCCTCGAAGAGGTAAGGATACGTACGAAACCGTATCGTTCACCTGGGGAAGGTGAGGGAAGTGACCGAGGTCGCGGCGTCGCGGCGCAGTCGGTTCACGGCCGAGCGCGAGAGCGAGTTGTACGAGACCGTGCTGGAGCTGCTCGGCGAGGTCGGGTACGACGGACTGACCATGGACGCCGTCGCCACCCGCACCCGGACCAGCAAGGCCACGCTCTACCGCCAGTGGGGCGGCAAGGTCGAGCTGGTCGTCGAGGCGATGCGGCACAAGAGGCCCGGCGTCGTCGCCGACGTGGACACGGGATCACTGCGAGAGGACTTCGACGTCCTCCTGGACCGCGCGGCCGAGGACACCATGGAGGAGACGTCGTCGCTCATGCGCGGCCTCGCCGTGGCGATGCACCGGCATACGGACCTGGGGCGGGTCTTCCGGGAACGGATCCTCGACGTGGAGCTGGACGCCTTCCAGCGAGTGCTGCGGCACGCCGTCGACCGGGGTGAGATCCACGCCGACAACCGCGCCCTGGACCACGCGGCCCACATGCTCCTCGGCGCCCTGGTCGCCCGCGGACTGCTGGAAGATCTGCCCCCGACCCGCGCCTTCCTGCGGGCGTACGTCGACGCCGTGGTCCTCCCCGTCCTCCTCGCGCCTCCCCCGTCCCGGAACAGCGTCACCGCCTGAGCACTTCGAGAGGCAGCGTTCATGACCAGCACCCACGCAGGCGGCCTGCGGGCCCGGATCCGTACCAAGGACGGCTGGGCCGTCCCGCACGCCGTGCTGACCGTCACCGACATGGCCGGGCAGCAGGCGGTCCGTCAGGAGGCCACCGCGGAGGGGCTCGTCGCCACCGACGCCCTCGCGCCCGGCACGTACACCGTGATCGTCACCGCCGTCGGCCACGCCCCCGTCGCCTCGACCGCCATCGTGACCGCTTCCGGCGGCGCCGACCTCGGCTCGCTCGTGCTGGCGCGGGCCGGCGGCGTGGAGCTTCCGCCGCCCGGGCCGTGGACCATCGACCCGGCGCACTCCAGCGTGAGCGCGGTGGCCCAGCATCTCGGGCTGACCAGTGTGCACGGGCGGTTCAAGGAGTTCGGGGGGCGGATCGAGGTCGCGGAGAACCCGCTGGCGTCGAGCGTGGAGGCGGTCGTCGAGGGTGCCTCGATCGACACCGGCAACGGGATGCGCGACGGCCATCTGCGCTCCGCCGACTTCCTCGACGTGGACGTCCACCCGAAGATCACCTACCGCAGTACGGGCATCACCCCGGCCGGTGAGGCGCGTTGGACCGTGCACGGCGAACTCTCCCTGCGGGGCGTGGCCCGGTCCGTCGATCTGGACCTGTCCTACCTGGGCACCGGCCCGGACCCCTGGGGCGGGGTGCGGGCGTCCTTTCGCGCCACCACCGAGCTGCGGCGCGAGGACTTCGCCATGAACTACAACCAGGTCGTCCAGGCGGGCATCGCCGCGATCGGCGCCACCCTGCGCGTGGAACTCGACATCCAGGCCGTCCAGGGTGAGCGACTGCCCTCTCTGGGCTGAGCATCAGGACCGTGTACGACAGCGTCCGCCGCCCGGGACTCCGGGTGGCGGACGCTGCCGCATGGGGGTCGATGGGTCCTGGGACTGTCCTAGGACTCCTTGTGGCCCAGCAGGATGTCGACGCCTTCCCGGCCGCCGTCCAGCGTGACCTGGGTCGCCACCGGCGGGTAGCCGCTGGCGATCACCGTGTACTGCTCGCTGGAGAGGTCCGTGAAGGCGTAGCTGCCGTCGACGCTCGTGGTGCGGGTTCCGACGACGTTGCCCGCGGCGTCGATCAGGGTGACCCGGGCGTCGTCGAGCGCCCGTCCGTCGGGCGTGTGCACCGTGCCCCGCAGGGTCGCCGCGACGGTCAGCTGGACGTCGCAGCGGGCGGTCTCGGCGGTGACGGTGCCGGGTACGGCGGCCGGGCGGTGGCCGGGGGCGCTGACGCTCACCGTGTAGTCGCCGGGCGGCAGGTCGCCGATGCGGTAGCCACCGTCCGTGCCCGTCGTCGTGGACCCGGTCACGTCACCGTGCTGGTCGGTCGCGACCACCAGCGCGCCGGGCAGGACCTCTCCGTCCCCGGCGCGCACGGTGCCGGTCAGGCCGCCGGGGCTCGGCAGGATCACCAGGTCGTGGGAGACGGGCGCGCCGTTCAGGGTCAGCGTGACGACCTGCGGCTGGTAGCCGGGCGCCGAGCCGATCAGGACGAGGCTGCCGTGCTCGGCGGTGTCCACGGCGTACGTGCCGTCCGGGCCGGAGACGGCTCGGGCCAGCTGACGGCCGGAGTTGTCGAGCAGGGTGATGGCGGTGCTGGGCACGGGTGCGCCCGTACCGTCGCGCACCTGTCCCCGGACGGCGGCCGCGGTCGCGGCGGGGAGCACGGCCGTGGTGGCCCTCGCGGCGGCCGGTGCCTCCGGGACCGTGGCCTCGACGGGCGCCCCGGCCTCCTCCGCCGGCTCGCTCGCCCTCTTCTTCGCGCGGAACAGCAGCGCCGTGACGATCACGGCGAAGGCGAAGAAGCCGGCCGACCACCAGTAGGCGACCTCGTAGCTGTGCAGCGCCGCGTTCGCCTTGACCAGCGGGTCGGTCAGGTGGTCCTTGGCGTAGTCGGTGGCGGCGGTGGCGGCGAGCGTGTTCAGCAGCGCGGTGCTGATCGAACCGCCCACCTGCTGGGTGGTGTTGACGGCCGCCGAGGCCACGCCCTGGTCGCTCGCCTGCACGCCGAGGGTGGCGTAGCTCATCGCGACGGGCATCGACATGCCGAGTCCGGCGCCGAGAAGCAGCAGCGGCCCCAGCACGTCCGAGGCGTACCCGCTGTGCAGGCCGAGGCGGGTCAGCCAGATCATGCCGCCCACGGCGAGGAGCATGCCGACCGGTACGACGATCTTGGGGCCGATTTTCGGCACCAGCACGTTGGTGGACAACTGCGCCATCACCATCAGCGCGGCCACCATCGGCAGGAAGGCCACACCGTTCTTGACCGGTGAATAGCCCAGCGTCGACTGGAGGTAGTACGTGAGGAAGAGGAAGACGCCGAACATGCCGGCCGAGGAGATGAGCACGGTCGACAGGGCGGCCGCGCGGTCGCGGTCGGCCAGGACGCGCAGCGGCAGTACGGGGTGTGCGGCCCGGGTCTGCCAGAGGAAGAACGCGACCAGCAGGACCCCGCCCCCGGCGAGGAAGCCCCAGGTCATCCAGTTGCCCCAGTCGTGCGTCTCCGCGTTGGCGAAGCCGTAGACGACGCCGAACAGGCCGCCGGAGACCAGGAGGGCGCCGAGGAGGTCCAGCTTGGGCCGCTCGGCCGGGACGGAACGGCTGATGAAGACGATCGCGCCGATCAGCGCGGGAACGGCGATGACGTCGTTGACGTACAGCGTCCAGCGCCAGTCGAGGTACTCGGTGAGCAGACCGCCGAGGACCAGGCCGACGGCCGCGCCGGAACCGGCGATGGCGCCGAATATGCCGAACGCCTTGGCGCGTTCCTTCGCCTCGGTGAAGGTGGTGGTCAGCAGGGAGAGCGCCGCCGGGGCGAGCAGGGCGCCGAACAGGCCCTGCACCGCGCGGGCGATCACCAGCATCGTGAAGCCGTTCGCCGCGCCGCCGAGCGCGGAGGCGGCGGCGAATCCGACGACGCCGACGATGAAGGTGGTCTTGCGGCCGAAGAGGTCGGCGAGGCGGCCGCCGAGGAGCAGCAGGCTGCCGAAGGCCAGCGAGTAGGCGGTGACGATCCACTGCCGGCCGTTGTTGTCGAAGCCCAGGTCCTGCTGGGCGGAGGGCAGTGCGATGTTCACGATCGTGGCGTCGAGCACGACCATGAGCTGGGCGAGGCCGATCACGGCCAGCGCCCACCAGCGGTGTTTTGACGGAGCTTGGGTCTGGCCGGAGGGCCCGGCCTGGGCGATGGCGACCGGGATGGCTTCCAAGGTGGTACTCCCCTCAGGGGGCTAGTTGCTCAGCACATCGGTCCGAAACTGTTTCGTACAGCAAACCATGCCAACGTATGCCACCCGGGCAGCGAAACGCAAACGTTTCGTTAGCTTCACACGGACCGCGGGACGGGTCGTACGCGGCCGTTCACCGCGCGTACAGGCCCTCGACCTCCGCCTCGAAGTCCCGCAGCACGACCTCCCGGCGGAGCTTCATCGACGGGGTCAGATGCCCCTCCGCCTCGGTGAAGTCGCGGGGCAGCACGGCGAACCGCCGGATCGACTCGGGCCTCGACACCAGCTTGTTAGCCTCGTCCACCGCCCGCTGCAGGATCTCTCTCAACTCCTCGTCGTCGACAAGGAGTTCCGGCGGGACCGGGTGCTTGCCGTTCATCCGGCGCCAGTGGCTGAGGCCGTCCATGTCGAGGGTGATGAGCGCCGCGATGTAGGGACGGCGGTCGCCGACGACCATCACCTGGGAGATCAGCGGGTGCTGGCGGAGCCAGTTCTCCAGCGGGGCCGGGGCCATGTTCTTGCCGCCCGCGGTGATCAGGATCTCCTTCTTGCGGCCGGTGATGGTCAGATAGCCCTCCTCGTCCAGGCGGCCGATGTCCCCCGTGGGGAACCAGCCGTCGGTCTGCGAGGGGATCACGCCACCGCCGTGCGGGTCCCAGTAGCCGCGGAAGATCTGACCGCCGCTGAGCAGGATCTCGCCGTCGGCCGCGATCCGCACCCTGGTCCCCGGCAGCGGCCAACCCACCGTGTCCAGACGGGGTTTGAGCGGTGGGGTGACGGTCGCGGCCCCGGTCGACTCGGTGAGGCCGTAGCCCTCGTAGATCTCCATGCCCGCGCCCGCGTAGAAGGCGGCCAGACGACGGCCGAGCGGGGAACCGCCGGAGATGATGTGCCGGATCCTGCCGCCCATGGCGTTGCGTATACGGCGGTAGACCAGCGGGTCGTAGAAGGTGCGGGCCGCTTTCAGGGCCGTGCTCGGGCCCGAGCCCGTGCCGGCGTGCCGGGCCTCGGTCGCCTCGGCGTGGCGGACGGCGACGTTGACGGCGCGGTCGAAGACGGAGACCCGGCCGCCGCTCTCCGCCTTGGCGCGGGCGTTGTTGAAGACCTTCTCCAGCATGTAGGGGATGACCAGCAGGAAGGTCGGGCGGAAGGCGGCCAGGTCGGCCAGCAGATCCTCGGCCTGCAGACTCGGGGCGTGGCCGAGGCGGACCCGGGCGCGGACGCAGGCGATCGCCACCATGCGGCCGAAGACGTGCGACATGGGCAGGAAGAGCAGGGTGGAGGGATCGTCCGCCTTCGACTTGAAGATCGGGTAGAGCAGCTCGATCGCGTTGTCGACCTCGGAGAGGAAGTTGCCGTGGGTGAGGACGCAGCCCTTGGGACGGCCGGTGGTGCCCGAGGTGTAGACGACCGTGGCGAGCGTGTCGGGGACGAGCATGCCGCGCCGCACGCCGACCTCCTGGTCGGGGACGGGCTGCCCGAGTTCGGCGAGCCGGTCGAGGTGGCCCTTCTCGACGATCCACATGTGCCGCAGGTCCGGCAGCTGGTTCAACTCCGGGCCGAGGGCCGCCGCCTGCCCCGCGTTCTCCGTGACGAGGGCCACCGCGCCGGAGTCCTGGAGGATCCAGCGGGTCTGGAAGACCGAGGAGGTCGGATAGACGGGGACGGTCACCAGGCCCGCCGCCCAGGCCGCGAAGTCCAGGAGCGTCCACTCGTAGATCGTCCGCGCCATCACGGCGATCCGGTCACCCGGGACCAGCCCCTCCGAGATCAGCCCCTTGGCCAGGCCCAGCACCTGGCGCGCGAACTCCGCCGCGGTGACGTCCGCCCAACCGCCGTCCTCCGCGCGGCGGCTGAGGACACGGGCGTCGGGCGCCGCGTCCGCGTTGTCGAAGGGCAGGTCGGCGAGCGAGCCGTGGGTGGGCGGCGGCACGAGCGGGGGCACCGACGTCTCGCGCACCTCGCCGTCCAGCCGGCGGATCTCCGGCTCGACGAGCTGGGGCACGCCGTCGTAGTCGGACGCGGCGGGGTATGGCACGGACACGGACATGGCAGCTCTCCTGGGGCGTGCAGCTCGGTACCGCTCTGCAGTGGTACGTGCGGTGCGTACCGAGTTGTTCACCGGCGGTGTGCGGCCGGGATGTTACCGCGAGTTACAGCAGGAAGGATACGTCTCGGCCATGGCGAGTTCGTGATGATCCGGAAATGTTCCGGGGCCGGGCCTGTGCAGAACGCTCCGCTGGGTGGGCCGATTGGGGGCCGTCGTCAGGCTGCGGCACCGTCGTGGCTGGTCGCGCCCGCGCAGCGGAGCCGCACATGTCACAGCCCCGCGCCCCTGACTACGGCGCTTACGCGCCGTATGGGGCGTACAGGAGCTCTATCTGCTCGGCGAACTCCTCGGCTATCGCCTCGCGGCGGAGTTTCATCGATGGCGTCAGGTGGCCCGCCTCCTCCGTGAAGTCGCCCGGCAGGACGGTGAAGCGGCGGATGGACTCGGGGCGGGAGACCAGCTTGTTGGCCTCGTCGACGGCCCGTTGCAGGACCTGGTGCAACTCCTCGTCGTCCAGCAGCAGTTCGGCGGGGACCGGGTGCCTGCCCCTCATCCGGCGCCAGTGGTCGACGCCCTCCATGTCGAGGGTGATCAGGGCGCCGACGTAGGGGCGGGCGTCGCCGACCACCATGACCTGGGAGATCAGCGGGTGCTGGCGGAGCCAGTTCTCCAGCGGGGCCGGGGCGACGCTCTTGCCGCCCGCCGTGATCAGCATCTCCTTCTTGCGGCCGGTGATGTGGAGGTAGCCGTCCTCGTCCAGCCGCCCGATGTCGCCGGTGGGGAGCCAGCCGTCGGCGGTCGCCGGGACGACCCCGCCGGCGTTCGGGTCCCAGTAGCCGCGCAGGACGTGCCCGCCGGCCAGCAGGATCTCGCCGTCGGCCGCGATGCGCACCTTCGTGCCGGGCAGCGGCCAGCCGACCGTGCCCAGGCGGGGCTTGAGGGGCGGGGAGACGGTGGCCGCGCCCGTGGTCTCGGTGAGCCCGTAGCCCTCGTAGACCTCGATGCCCGCGCCCGCGTAGAAGGAGGCGAGCCGGCGGCCCAGCGGGGAGCCGCCGCAGATCATGTAGCGGACCCGGCCGCCCATGGCGTTGCGGATACGGCGGTAGACCAACGGGTCGTAGAAGGCGCGGGCGGCCTTCAGCGCGGTGCCCGGGCCGGGGCCCGTGCCGGACTGGCGGGCCTCGCGCGCCTCGCCGTAACGGCAGGCGACGCCCACCGCGCGGTCGAAGGCGCTGACCCGGCCGCCGGTCTCGGCCCGCGCGCGGGCCACGTTGAACACCTTCTCCAGCATGTACGGGATGGCGACGAGACAGGTCGGCCGGAAGCTCGCCAGGTCGGGCAGCAGTTCCTCCGACTTCAGGCTCGGCGCGTGTCCGAGGCGCACCCGCGCCCTGACGCAGGCGACGGCCACCATCCGGCCGAAGATGTGCGACATCGGCAGGAAGTGCAGGACCGACGCCTCCTCGCTGGTCCGGGCGCGGAAGACCGGGTAGAGGAGCTCGATGGCGTTGTCGACCTCGGCGAAGAAGTTGCCGTGCGTGATCGCGCAGCCCTTGGGGCGGCCGGTGGTGCCCGAGGTGTAGACGATCGTGGCCAGCGTGTCGGGGCCCAGCATCCCGCGCCGTACGGCCACTTCCTGGTCCGGCACGTGTGCGCCGCACTCCCCCAGGCGCTCCACATGGCCCTTCTCGATGACCCACAGGTGCCGCAGATCGGGCACGCGGTCCAGTTCGGGGCCGAGGGCCGCGGCCTGGGCGCCGGTCTCCGTCACCAGGGCCACCGCGCCGGAGTCCTGGAGGATCCAGCGGGTCTGGAAGAGGGAGGAGGTGGGGTAGATCGGCACGGTGACCAGGCCGCAGGCCCAGGCGGCGAAGTCCAGGAGCGTCCACTCGTAGACCGTGCGGGCCATGACGGCGACGCGGTCGCCCGGTGTGAGCCCGGTCGCGATCAGCCCCTTCGCCGTGGCCAGTACCTCGGCGGCGAACTCGGCGGCCGTCACGTCCGTCCAACGGCCCGCCTCGGTACGGCGGCTGAGGACCCGGTCGTCGGGGGCGGTCCGGGCGTTGTCGAAGGGCAGGTCGGCGAGCGAGCCGTGGCGCACAGGTGGGACGAAGGGCGGTACCGAGACCTCGCGCACCTCTCCGTCCAGCCGGCGGACGGCGGGCTCCACGAGGACCGGTGTGCCGTCGTACGCCGTGGAGTGGACCACCAGGTCGGCGGGCGGGTGCGAGGTGGACACGGGCGACTCCAGATGTTCAACCCAGCTGCCCTGCGGGGGAGTTGTCGCAGGTTGTCGCAGGTCAAGGGGAGGAGATCGTACGGTGCCGGCGTGATGGTCCGGTGAGGGTACGGAGGTGGTCCGGCGGTGGGCGTGCGTCAGGGATGTGCAAGGTCGTCGCTTTTCGTGCCGAAAAGACGTTACCGGGCGGTATGTTGAACATTTTTCACCTCCCCACCTGCTATTACCTCGGGTAACCTGACTCTGGAGTAAGCAAGCCGCCGCCTGGGGAGACTGGACATGGCCGACCGCTATCTGCGCTTCGCCGGCACCGCGCCCGGCCGCTTCCTGACCCGCCGGCTCGGGCTGCCGCAACCGGCGCCCCTGCACCGCTGGTCGCCCGGACGCCCCGCGCTCACCGGCGGGCTCCTGGCCCTCACCGCCGGCAAGTCGGACCTCGACCTCTCCCCCGTCCTCGCCCGCACGGGCCTGACCGAGAGTGCCGACGCACCGGCCGCGGTCGTCCTGGACGCCACCGGGGTGCGGGACGTCGAAACGCTCGCCGAGGTGCACGCGGCGCTGCACCCGGTCGTGCGGTCGGTCGCGAGCAGCGGCCGGATCGTCGTCCTGGGCGCGCCGCTCGACCCCACGGACCACCACCAGGCCGCCGCCCAGCAGGCCTTGGAGGGCTTCGTCCGCTCCCTCGGCAAGGAGATCGGCCACGGACGGACGGTGAACCTGATCCGCCTGACAGCCGCCCCCGCAGCGGAATCAACCCTCCACTTCCTGCTCTCACCCAGGTCGGCGTACGTGAGCGGGCAGGTGATCGTGGTGGGGGCGGGGGGCGCGGTCGGTCCGGGGGGCGAGCAGACGGCGACCGCCGCGCAGGGCGACCAAGCGGTGGCAGGGAGCCGGAGTGATCGGGCAACGGTCGAGAACCCGGTGGCCCCGGCGGGCGGAAACCCGGCGGGCCAGGCAGCGAGCGGAAGCGGGGCCGGCCAGGCAGGAGGCGGAAGCGCGACCGGCCAGACGACCCACGCCAACACCACCGGCCAGGAACCGGGCGGAAGCCCGACCAGCCAGGCAACGGGCGAAAGCCCGACCGGCCAGGCACCAGACGGAGGCGTGACCGACCGGACAACGGGCGGAAGCCCGGCCAGCCAGGCAGCCGTCGGAGACCCGGCCGAGCAGACGACACACGGGAGCGCCACCGACCAGGCAACGGGCGGCAGCCCGTCTCGCCCAGCAGCCGCCACAGACCCGCACGGTCGGGCGCGGGCCGTGGTCTCGGGCGGGGTGTCGGTGGGGGAAGTCGTCGTGGACCGGGACCAGCCCCTCGCCGGGCGTATCGCGCTTGTCACCGGTGCCGCGCGGGGGATCGGGGAGGCGGTTGCTGAGGTGTTGGCCAGGGACGGGGCCCATGTCGTCGTACTCGATGTGCCGCAGGCCGAAGAGGATGCGCGGCGGGTGGCCGAGCGGCTCGGTGGGCGGGCGCTCGCGCTCGACATCACCGCGCCCGACGCGGGGGCGCGGATCGCCGACGCCCTGCCCGACGGGCTGGACGTGCTCGTGCACAATGCCGGGATCACCCGGGACCGGCGGCTGGTCAACATGCCTGCCGAGCGGTGGAGTTCGGTGCTCGACGTGAACCTCGCGAGCGTGCTGCGCACGACGGACGCCCTGCTCGACGCCGGGACGCTCCGGCGCGGCGGGCGGATCGTCGCCACCGCCTCGATCGCCGGGCTCGCGGGCAACGCGGGGCAGACGAACTACGGCGCGAGCAAGGCGGGCGTCGTCGGACTGGTCCGCTCGCTCGCGCCCCGCGCCCTCGCCGAGCACGGGGTGACCGTGAACGCGGTGGCGCCCGGGTTCATCGAGACGACGATGACGGCCGCGATCCCCCTGTTCATCCGGGAGGCGGGGCGGCGGATGAACTCCCTCGCACAGGGCGGACTTCCGGCCGACGTCGCCGAGACCACCGCCTGGCTCGCGCATCCGGCGTCCGGCGCCGTCAACGGCCAGATCGTCCGCGTATGCGGGCAGAGCCTGCTGGGGGCGTGATGTCCCTCGTCCTCACCGGCTCCCCCTCCCTCCCGCCCCTGCTCGCCCGGGGCGCCCTCCTGTCCCCCTTCAAACGGCCGAGCCCCGACGCGGAGTTCCCCCGTACCCGCCTCGTCCTGCCCGGCCTGCGCGTGGACCTCGCGCGGCTGGCCGCGTACGAGCGGGTCTGTGGCTTCGCCACCGGCGACGACGCCCTGCCCCTGACCTATCCGCACGTTCTGGGCTTCCCGCTGGCCATGCGCCTGATGAGCGACCGCTGCTTCCCGCTGCCGCTGCTCGGCCTCGTCCACACCTCCGTCGACATCACCCGGCGCCGGTCGCTCCCGGCCACCGGCACGTACGAACTCGCCGTCTACGTCGGCGGTCTGGAGCCGCACCGGCGCGGCACCGAGGCCTCGGTGATCACCGAGGTGCGGGACGGCGGGGAGGGCGGGGACGTCGTGTGGGAGTCGCGCAGCACGTATCTCGCACGCCACCGCACGCACGCCGAGCCGTCCGCCGAACGGGCCGAGCGGGCACCGCTTCCCGTGCTCGCCGAGTGGCGGCTGGCCGGGGACGTCGGGCGGCGGTACGGGGCCGCGTCCGGCGACCGCAACCCCATCCACCTCCATCCCCTCACCGCCCGCCTCTTCGGCTTCCCGCGCGCCATCGCGCACGGCATGTGGACCGTGGCCCGCTGCCTCGCCGCCCACGGGGCGCCGGACCCGGTGCGGGTGCGGGCGGAGTTCCGCGCCCCGGTGCTGCTGCCGGGGACCGTGACGTACGGGGCGGAGGGGGGCCGGTTCGAGCTGCGCGGAAGCGGTGATCGTCTGCATGTGAGCGGACGGGTGGACCCGCTGCCGTAGCGTCTCCCCGCTCCCCGCTCCTCGCGGCCGACGACACGGCCTCCGCGGCGCCCCTGCCCCTCCCGTGACGGGCCGGTTCAGCCGCGGCTGACGCTGACCCCGCCGATCAGGCCCCACGCGTCGATGCGGACCGTCGGGCCGCCCGGCTCGGTGGGGCCGTCGTCCTTCACCCCGCCGAGGCGGATGCCGTGGACCTCGACGCGGACGTCGGGGCGGACCTTGAGGCTGACGCCGCCGATCAGGCTCAGCTTGGTGACGCGGAGCTCGGCGCCGTCGGGGATGTCGATGTCGGTGAGGTCGATGTCCGCGCCGCCGATGAGGGAGGCGGTGAGGGTGCGCTCGTGCAGGGTCTCGCCCTTGAGGCGGTGGCCGCCGATGAGGCTCACCTTGATGTCGGTCTTCTGCGGGTCCTCGCCACTGGTCTTCGTCATGGGCATGAAAGTACGGGCGGACGGATTCGTTCCCCCAGTGTCCGTCGTCCGCCGATCGGGATGACAGTTGTCACCCTCCATGAACAACAGGCGAACACCTGCCGTCCATTCACTTGGAGCGGTTTCGAACATCCGCTTCCGGTAAGGCGAGTTGACCAAATTCTCACAGTCGGCACCCACATACGCAGGAAACCACACAGGGAAGACTCACCCGGCGCTCAGGAGCCGTTCCTAGCCTCCGGGCATGTCCCACAGACGTATCGCCGTAGTCGCGGACTCCGACACCCGCTGGAAATGGGGCGCCTCGGTGGCCCGGCAACTCGCCCCGGAGCACGCGCTGGACGCCGTGTTCCTGCGGGGCCGCTCCACACCCACCGAGCGTCAGCTCGCCGAGGTCGGCATCGAGCCCGACACGCGCCGCGAGGTGACGGTCGCCGAGCTCGCCGGCGACGGGGAACTGGCCGCCGCCGACGTGGTCGTCCTGGCCGTCTCCGGCGGCACGGTCCTCGCCCTCACGCACACCCTCGGGCGGGCCTGGGAGGGGCGCGAGCGGCGACCGGTCACGGTGAGCGGATACGTCGGCGTCGTCTACGAGAAGATGGTCGACGGGCTGCTGACCCGCGCCGGCACGGACCTCGTCCTCGCCAACTCGGCCCACGACGCGGCCCGTTTCGCCCGCGCCTTCGCCTCGGTCGGCGTGGACCCGGACTCGGTGGTGGAGTGCGCCCTGCCCTTCCTGACCGGGCAGCCCCACCGTCCGTCCCCCGAGCGGCCGTTCACCCTCACCTTCGCCGTGCAGCCCTCGGTGCCGAAGGAACGGAGCGCCCGGCTGCACCTCCTGGAGCGGGCCGCCGGACACGCCCGCCGCCATCCCGACCGCGAGGTGCTGGTCAAGCTGCGCAGTCTGCCGGGCGAGCAGACCACGCACGTCGAGGCGGACCCGTACCAGCTCCTCGTCGAGCGGCTGTCCGAGCCCGCCCCGGCCAACCTCCGGCTGGTCTACGGCAACATGGCCGAGGTCCTCGACCGCACCGACCTGCTGGTCACCGTCAGCTCCACGGCCGCCCTGGAGTCCATGCACCGCGGCATCCCGACGGCCATCCTGACCGACCTCGGCGTCCGCGAGGCGCACGGCAACCACTACTTCCTGCACTCCGGCTGCCTGGCCTCCTGGGACGACCTCGACGCGGGCGCGCTGCCGATGCCACGTGCCGAGTGGGCGGCGGCGCAGGGCATCGGCCGGACCGACCCGTACGCGGCGGCCCGCGCCCGCCTCGCCGACCTGCGCGCCCTGCGTCACCTGCCGCCCCTGCGCCCGTACTACACCCCGAGCTCCGCCGGCCCCTACCTCCTGCCGATCCTGGCCCGCCACGGACTCGACGAAGAGGGCCACCCCCTGCCGACAGCCGCTCGGGCCTCCTCCGGCGGGGTACGGGGCGCGGTCCGCACAGCGGCCCGCCGCGGCGCGAAGAGGCTGTACCGGGTGGGCCACCAGAGGGTGGCACCGGCACTGCGCCGCTGGGGGTCGGCGTGAGGGGGCGTGGCGCTTCGGCGGGTGCCGTCACACAGGTGGCCGTCGGTGTGGCGGGTGGGACCGGGATCGCGGTGGCCGACTCCGTCCGCGGGCTGCTGGAGGTCTTGGAGTGGGGTGAGCGGGACGGGTCGGGGTGCGAGGTCGCCGTGGTGCTTCCGCGCCATGCCCGGACTCGGGAGCAGGTGTGGTGCACGGCACGGCTGGCCCGGCGCGAGGGGGTGCCGGTCGGGTTGTACGGGTCGACGCTCGCGCTCGCTCCTCGGCTGGCCGGTGCTGGGCGGGTCGTCGTGGGGGCGTCCTGTTCGCGGGCGCTGCGGCTGCTGGTGGCGACGGTCGGGGCGCGGGACGTCGTCGAGGCGCGCGGGCCCGGGCACGGCTGGGTGCGGCGCCGGTTCGGGCCGCCCGAGGTGCTGTCCGGGACCGATCTGGTCGGCGCGCCGGGGGTTCCCGTCGACGAGGTCGCCGCGCTCGCCCACCGGCTCAACGCCGAGCGCTACTTCGCCCACCCGCGCGAGAGCGGCCGGCGGCTGCGCCGGCTGGCAGCACGGGCCGGGATGGACGTCGTACGGCCCGAAGCGGCCCTGGAGACCGAGCTGTTGCTCGGCCCGGTCGCGTCCCGTCTCGTCACCCTGCGCGCCGAGCCCGCCCTGGCGTCGCTGCTCGCGGGAACGGGCGTGGACGTCGGGGACGCGGCCGCGTCACAGGACGGGCTGCTCCGCCTCCTGCGGGGGTGACCAGGGCCGTCCCTCCATCAGGTTGCCGAGCCCGGCCCAGGCGAAGTTCATCAGGGTGGCCGCGGCCTGCCGCGCGGTGACGCCGGGGGTCGCGTTGGCCCAGGCCGCGAGGGACTCGGCGGCACCGACCAGCGCCTCGGCGAGCCCCGCGACCTCGCTCTCGGCCAGATCGGGATCCCGGTGCGCCTCCCGCGCGGCCACCACGATCAACTGCGTCACGAAGGCGACGAGTTCCTCGCGCATCGCCGCCACCTCGGCCGCGAACGGCTCGCCGTGGGTACGGGCCTGCAGATGCAGCACGGCCCAGCCGTCCGGGTTCTGCGCGGTGTGCGTGAAGAACGCCCGCAGCCCTTCCCACAGTTGCCGGTCGGCGGGCAGCTCCCGCCGCACTCCGGACCGCACCGCCTCCGTCAGCGCCTTCGCCTCACGCCGGATGCATGCGGTGAACAGGTCTTCCTTCGAGTTGAGGTACAGGTAGACCAACGGCTTGGACACGCCCGCCAGTTCGGCGATCTCGTCCATCGACGCGGCCATGTACCCACGCTGCCCGAAGGTGCGCACGGCGGCGTCCAGCATCTGCTGCTCCCGCACCGCCCGCGGCATCCGCTTGGTCTTCACGGCACCCATGCCGCACAGAGTAGTTGGGACCAAGCGTGTGCAAACCCCGCGTGACGGGCTTACGACGTCTGGGGTGCCTGGCCCTGGGTGCGGGCCGCGTCGTCCGCGTCGTCCTCCTGGGCCGCGTTCGCCTCGAAGTTCGCCTTCATCCGGTCGACCCGCTCGACGACCTTGATCGAGGCCCGGTCCCGCTCCTTGCGCAGGACGACGAAGCTGATGGGGGCCGAGATCAGCAGGGCGAGCAGGACCATCCAGATGCCGTTGGAGGCGCCGAAGCCGCGCGGGACGACGCCGGTGTAGACGAGACCCCAGACGACCACGAAGCAGCCCGCGAAGATCCCGAGGCGCATCAGCGTGTAGCGGAGCATCTCAATCCACTCTTCCGTCAACGGTACGAACATTGCCAAAGGGCACCGTCCAGTGAAGCACGTCAGGTACCCGATCTTGCAGGCGGGGGCTCAGCGCAGCGGCAGCAGCATGATCACGTCGTCGCGGTCGTCGCCCGGTGCCACCCGGATCGCGCCGGGGACGCGGCCGACCTCCTTGTAGCCGCAGGAGCCGTAGAACCGCTCCAGCCCGAGACCGCCCCGGCAGGTGAGCCGGATCGCCTCGATGCCGTCGAATCCGCACGCCGCGTCCTGGGCGGCGGCCAGCAGGTCGCGGCCGTACCCCTTGCCCTGGTGGCGGGGGCGGACCATCACCGTGTAGAGCCACAGCCAGTGGGTCATGAGCCGGTGCGTGTTGAGGGCGAGGAAGGCGGTGGCGGCGACCCGTCCGTCCTCGTCGTGCCCGACCAGGAGCCGGGTGCGGCCCTCCGCCATCGCGACCATGTGCCGGACCAGCTCCGGCCGGATCGTCTCCGCCGTCACCGGCGGCACGAAACCGACGGAGCCGCCGGCGTTGGACACGTCCGTCCACAGGTCGAGGATGCCGTCGCGGAGGGCGGGGGTGACGGCAGGGTCGAGAGTGAAGGTAAGGGACACGCGGGTATCCTAGCCCTTACGTCAGGACGCGCGCCGCGACTTTCAGATCCGCTACGAGACCTTGGTACGCCGACTCCCGATCGTCCGCGCGCAGCACGGACGACGGATGAACGGTGGGCACCAAGCGCTCCCGCCGCCCGTGAATCTCCTCCTCCAGCACCGTCCCGCGCACCTGCGTGACCCGGAACGACGACCCCAGCAGCGCCTTGCCCGCGGTGGCCCCGAGCACCACGATCAGCTCCGGCTCCACGACGGCCAGCTCGGCGGCCAGCCAGGGCCCGCACGCGGTCATCTCGCGCAGCGTGGGCGCCTTGTGAATGCGCCGCTTACGGGGCTCGGCCCGGGTGAACTTGAAGTGCTTGACCGCGTTGGTGACGTAGGCGTCCCCCGGGTCGATACCGGCGTCCACGAGGGCCCGGTCCAGAAGCTTCCCGGCGGGCCCGACAAACGGCTTCCCCTGCCGGTCCTCCTGATCCCCGGGCTGCTCCCCGACCAGCATCACGCGCGCGTGAGCGTCACCTTCACCGAACACCGTCTGAGTGGCGTCCCGATGCAACGGACAGCCCCGGCAGTCGGCGGCGGCTTTGCGCAGTGCCCCCAGGTCGCGCCGCTCCGGGAGAAAGGGCTCCGCTGTGTAGGCGTCTTCGGACGACATGCGCTGCGAGTACCCACCCCAGGGGCGCGTGACCGCATCGATGTGCGGCTGCGCCGCGGGGCGCGACCAGCCCCCGCTCACTCGCACCCGCCCCCCGACGGGGCTCAGACCCGCATCGGCTGCGGCTCTTCCCTTCGTGCCGGGTCCGGGCCCTCGTACTCTCGGATGATCTCGTAGCGGGTGTTGCGCTCCACCGGGCGGAAGCCGGCGTCGCGGATCAGGTCCAGGAGGTCCTCGCGGGTCAGCTTGTTCGGGGTGCCGAAGTTGTCCGCGTCGTGGGTGATCTTGTACTCGACGACCGAGCCGTCCATGTCGTCGGCGCCGTGCTGGAGCGCCAGTTGCGCGGTCTGGACGCCGTGCATGACCCAGAAGACCTTGACGTGCGGGACGTTGTCGAAGAGCAGGCGGGAGACCGCGAAGGTCTTCAGTGCCTCCGCGCCCGTCGCCATCTGGGTGCGCGCCTGGAGCCGGTTGCGGACCTTGCCGTCCTTCATGTCCACGAAGTCGTGCTGGTAGCGCAGCGGGATGAAGACCTGGAAGCCGCCGGTCTCGTCCTGCAGCTCACGCAGGCGCAGGACGTGGTCGACGCGGTGACGCGGCTCCTCGATGTGGCCGTACAGCATGGTGCACGGGGTCTTCAGACCCTTCTCGTGCGCCAGCCGGTGGATGCGGGACCAGTCCTCCCAGTGGGTGCGGTGGTCCACGATGTGCTGCCGGACCTCCCAGTCGAAGATCTCGGCGCCACCACCGGTGAGGGACTCCAGGCCCGCGTCGATCAGCTCGTCGAGGATCTCCGAAGCCGACAGCCCACTGATCGTCTCGAAGTGGTGGATCTCCGTCGCCGTGAACGCCTTCAGGGAGACGTTCGGCAGGGCCTGCTTCAGCTCCCTGAGCGAACGCGGGTAGTAGCGCCACGGCAGGTTCGGGTGCAGCCCGTTGACGATGTGGAGCTCGGTGAGGTTGTCGCTCTCCATCGCCTTCGCGAGCTTCACCGCCTCCTCGATGCGCATCGTGTACGCGTCCTTCTCACCCGGCTTGCGCTGGAAGGAGCAGTAGGCGCAGGACGCCGTGCACACGTTGGTCATGTTGAGGTGCCGGTTGACGTTGAAGTGGACCACGTCACCGTTCTTGCGGGTGCGCACCTCGTGGGCGAGGCCGCCGAGCCAGGCCAGGTCGTCCGACTCGTACAGCGCGATGCCGTCCTCGCGGGACAGCCGCTCACCGGAGCGGACCTTCTCCTCCAGCTCGCGCTTGAGCCCGACGTCCATGCCACGACCTTTCCTCTACGACAACTCGACCCAACCGTACGCCCACGGGCTCACACCTGTTCGGGCAGCTCACCCACCCGGTTCTCCCACTTCGTGGAGAGCACGATCGTGGTACGGGTCCGGGACACGCCCTTCGTCCCGCTGAGCCGCCGGATGATCTTCTCCAGGCCGTCCACGTCGCTCGCCCGCACCTTGAGCATGAACGAGTCGTCGCCGGCGATGAACCAGCAGTCCTCGATCTCGCCGAGCTCCTTCATCCGCTGGGCCACGTCCTCGTGGTCGGCCGCGTCGGAGAGGGAGATCCCGATCAGCGCGGTGACGCCGAGGCCGAGCGAGGCGGCGTCGACGGTGGCGCGGTAGCCGGTGATGACACCGGCCGCCTCCAGCCGGTTGATGCGGTCGGTGACGCTGGGCCCCGACAGACCGACGAGGCGCCCCAGCTCCGCGTACGAGGCCCGGCCGTTCTCCCTCAGGGCCTGGATGAGCTGCCTGTCCACCGCGTCCATGCGATCGATGCCTTCCGCTGAAGAGTTGCCGAGTGATGAGAGGTAGTGCGAGGTGCCCACAGGTGCCGGCGCCCTAGTCCGCGCTGTGGCCGCCACCCAGTTCGCCCTTCCAGCGCCGGTACAGGCCGTGCCCGACGCCCGCCGCGTCCAGCACCCGCCCGGCGACGAAGTCCACCAGGTCCTGGATGTGCGTGGCGCCCGCGTAGAAGGCGGGCGAGGCGGGGACCACGGTGGCGCCCGCGTCGTCGAGGGCGACGAGGTGGCGCAGCGTCTGGCCGTTCAAGGGGGTCTCCCGTACGGCCACGACGAGCGGCCGGCGTTCCTTCAGTGTGACGCTCGCGGCGCGCTGGAGCAGATCCTTGGACAGCCCGAGCGCGACACCGGCCACGCACGCCGTGGAGGCCGGCACGATGAGCATGCCCTTGACCGGGTACGACCCCGAGGACGGGCCCGCGGCGAGGTCCCCGGCGGGCCAGTACCGCACGGCGTCGACGTCCACGGTGTAGGTCCCGGGCTTTCCGTCGGCACCCCGCGTCAGCCATTCCCGCAGGTCGTCACGCCAGTGTGCGTCCCGGAACGAGATCCCCGTCTCGTCCAGGAGGGTGAGCCGGGAGGCCCGGCTGACGACCAGGTCCACGCTCTCGCCGGCGTCGAGCAGCGCACGCAGCACCGACGCGGCATATGGCGTGCCGGAAGCGCCGGACACCCCTACGATCCAAGGTGTACGCGGCGTCTCTCCTGGCTTGACTGGGTGCACGACACCGAGCCTATCCGGCGCCGCGGGGTGGGAACCGGTCGAGGGGGCTCGGCCGTTGTTCTTAAGGACCCTCCAGGGGTCGGGCGGATCGTTGGGGGACGGCATGTCGGGTACGGAGCTCGAGTGGTCGCGGAGTGAGCGGGCGAAGGCCGCGGCCAAGCTGATGGTGGGCTGGGTCGCCCTGCTGTGGCTGCTGGAAGTGGTCGACGTGGTCAGCGGCCACGCGCTCGACGGTTTCGGCATCATGCCGCGCCGGGTCTCCGAGCTGGTGGACATCGTCCCGGCCGCGTTCATCCACTTCGGCTTCGCCCATGTGGCCGCCAACAGCGTGCCGCTGCTGGTCATGGGCTTCCTCGCGGCGCTGGGCGGACTGCGCCGGTTCGCCGCCCTCTGCCTCGTCATCATCGTCGCCGACGGACTGGGCGTGTGGCTGACAGCCCCGGACCACACCAACACCGCGGGCGCGTCCGGCCTGATCTTCGGCCTGTTCGGCTTCCTGCTGGTCAACGGCTTCGTCGAGCGCCGCCCGCTGGGCGTCCTGGTGGGCCTGCTGATCGGCGCCGTCTGGGGCACGTCGATCCTCCTGGGCCTGTCCCCCCTGCAGACGGGCGTCAGCTGGCAGGCCCACCTGATAGGCCTGGCGACGGGAGTCGGAACGGCGTTCTGGTTCCGGCGCCGCCCCGCCTCGCCTCCCGCACTCACACGGTGAGACCCCGCACCAGCAGATCCAGCAGCGCGCACACGAACAGGGCGATGCCGATGAAGCCGTTGACGCTGAAGAACGCGCGGTTGAGGCGGGACAGGTCGTGGGGTCGCACGATCGAGTGCTCGTAGACGAAGGCGCCCGCGACGATCATCAGACCGACCCAGAAGAACCCTCCCGCGTCGGTGGCGACGGCGTACCAGACGAGGAGGGACATGGTCAGCAAGTGACAGACCCGCGCGCCCCAGATGGCCGCCGGGATGCCGAAGCGGGCCGGGACCGACATGACGCCGATCTCGCGGTCGGTCTCGACGTCCTGGCAGGCGTAGATCAAGTCGAACCCGCCGATCCAGATGCCCACGGCGAGGCCGAGGATCACCGCGTGCCAGTTCCACTCACCGCTGACGGCGAGCCAGCCGCCGATCGGGCCCATCGCCTGGGCGAGCCCCAGGATGGCCTGCGGGAAGTTCGTGAACCGCTTGCCGTAGGGGTAGACGACCATCGGGATGACCGCCACCGGCGCCAGGGCCAGGCAGAGCGGATTGAGCAGCGCCGCCGAGCCCAGGAAGACGACGACCGCGATGAGGGCACCGGTCCAGGCGTGCTTCACCGACATCGCGCCGGTGACCAGCTCGCGGTGGGCCGTGCGCGGGTTCCGCGCGTCGATCTCCCGGTCGATGATCCGGTTCACGGCCATGGCGAACGTCCGCAGACCCACCATGCAGACGGTGACCAGGAGCAGCCGCCCCCAGTGGATGTTCTTGTCCCACTCGTACATCGCGGTGAGCGCGGCGATGTACGCGAAGGGCAGGGCGAACACCGAGTGCTCGATCATCACCAGACGCAGAAACGCCTTGGTGCGTCCTGGCTGCGGGATCGCGGCGGAGGCACTGCTCATGAAAGGCCGTACTCCTTCCAGCGGCGGTCGACCTTCGCCGCCGTATCCGGGTCGGACAGGACCATGTCGGGCCAGCCGCCGTCGCGGGTGTAGCCCTCCTCGGGCCACTTCTTCGTCGCGTCGATCCCCGCCTTGCCACCCCAGAACTGCTGGTAGGAGGCGTGGTCGAGATGGTCGACGGGGCCTTCGACGACGCTGAGGTCGCGGGCGTAGTCGGTGTTGCCGAGCGCCCGCCACGCGACCTCGTGCAGGTCGTGGACGTCGCAGTCGGAGTCCACGACCACGATCAGCTTCGTCAGGGACATCATGTGTGCCCCCCAGATCGCGTGCATGACCTTCTGGGCGTGCTTCGGGTACTTCTTGTCGATCGAGACGATCGCGCAGTTGTGGAAGCCGCCCGCCTCGGGCAGGTGGTAGTCCACGATGTCCGGGACGATGATCTTCAGCAGGGGGAGGAAGAACCGTTCGGTCGCACGGCCGAGGGGTCCGTCCTCCGTCGGGGGTCGGCCTACGACGATCGACTGCAGCAGCGGCCGCTTCCGCATCGTCACGCAGTCGATCTTCAGCGCGGGGAAGGGCTCCTGCGGGGTGTAGAAGCCGGTGTGGTCGCCGAAGGGGCCCTCGGGGAGCATCTCGCCGGGCTCCAGCCAGCCCTCGATCACGACCTCCGCCTGCGCCGGCACCTGCAGCGGCACCGTCTTGCAGTCCACCATCTCGATCCGCTTGCCGGCGATGAACCCGGCGAACAGGTACTCGTCGATGTCACCGGGCAGGGGCGCGGTGGAGGCGTACGTCACCGCGGGCGGGCAGCCGAAGGCGATCGCGACCGGCAGCCGCTCACCGCGCCGCGCCGCGACCTGGTAGTGGTTGCGGCTGTCCTTGTGGATCTGCCAGTGCATGCCGATGGTGCGCTTGTCGTGCCGCTGGAGCCGGTACAGGCCGAGGTTGCGGATCCCGGTCTCCGGGTCCTTGGTGTGGGTGAGGCCCAGGTTGAAGAAGGAACCGCCGTCCTTGGGCCAGGTGAACAGCGCGGGCAGCCGGTCGAGATCGACGTCGTCCCCGGTGAGGACGACTTCCTGCACCGGCGCGTTGTCGGACTTCACCTTCTTCGGCGGTACGTGCGTCATCGCGCCGAGCTTGCCGAAGGCCTCGCGCACCCCGACGAACCCGTGCGGCAGTTCGGGCCGCAGCAGACCGCCGATCTTCTCGCTGATCTCGCCGTACGACTTCAGACCCAGGGCCTTCAACAGCCGCCGGTCGGTGCCGAAGACGTTCATCGCGAGGGGCATGGCGGAGCCCTTCACGTTCTCGAAGAGCAGCGCGGGGCCGCCTGCCTTCTGCACCCGGTCGACGATCTCCCCGACCTCCAGATAGGGGTCGACCTCGACCTTGACGCGCTTGAGGTCGCCCTCGCGTTCCAGGGCCCTGAGCAGGGAGCGAAGATCGTCGTAAGCCATGGGTCCCAGTATCGGCCACCCGCTACCCTGACCCCGTCACCGGGGCCGACTCACCACCGCTGGGAGAGCACGCGAGCATGCTGAGGTATCTGCCGTTCCTTCTGGTGCTGGCCCTGTGGATCTACGCCTTCGTGGACTGTCTGAACACTCCCGAGGAGGAGGTGCGCGGACTGCCCAAGGTGGCCTGGGTGATCGTCATCCTGCTGTTCGGGGAGGTGCTGGTCGGGCCGGTGGCCTGGCTGATCGCCGGAAAGTCCCGGTCGGCCGCGACCGGGTCCGCGAGGCCCGCCGCGCCGGGGCGCTGGATCGCGCCGGACGACAACCCCGACTTCCTGAAGTCCCTGGACGACACCAAGGGCGACAAGGACACGGACAAGAACACGGAGTGAGCCGCCGCGGCGCCGGGACCGCCCTCACGGCGGGGACCGCACTCACGGTGGCGGGCCGTACAAGGTGTACGTCGCCGCAGCCCCCGAAGCGGACAGTGCGCCCCTGGGCCCGGACCGGTCGCAACCGGACACTTGGCTCGTATGACGACTGCTCCCGCCGACTCCGCCGGCACCCTCGCCCCCGCCTACGGTGACAAGGTCATCGCCGTCGAAACGGCGGGCTCCGAGCCCATCCCCGACGCCGAGCGGCACGGCAGCCCGCTCCAGCTGCTGTGGACGTGGGCCTCACCGAACATCGAGTTCGCGACCGTCTACATCGGTGTGATCGCGGTCCTCTTCTTCGGGCTGAGCTTCTGGCAGGCCACGGCCGCCATCGTGCTCGGCACCGCGGTCGGCGCGATCACCCAGGGCGTGCTGTCGCTGGACGGGCCCCGGTTCGGGGTGCCGCAGATGGTGATCGGCCGCCTCTCCTTCGGCTACTTCGGCAACATCCTGCCCTCGGCGGCCAACGGCCTGGTCGCCGGTGTCGGCTGGTTCGCGGTGAACAGCGTGAGCGCGGCCTTCGCACTGAACACGCTGACGGGTCTGCGCCCGCTGCCGTCCCTGTTCCTCGTGGTCGTGGCCGAGATCCTCATCGGCTTCATCGGCCACAACTTCGTCCACAGCTTCGAGAAGTACGCCTTCCCCGCGCTCGCGGTGATCTTCCTGCTGGCCGGCGTGTGGACCTTCAAGGACGCCCACCTGGGCGGGGGCGGCACCGGCGGCGGGATCGGCGGTTTCCTGCTCGCGTTCAGCGCGGCCTGGGGCTACGCGGCGGGCTGGAACCCGTACGCCACGGACTACTCCCGCTATCTGCCCCGTACCGCGAACAAGCTGAAGACGGTCCTCTACCCGGCCGTCGGTCTGTTCGTGTCCGTCGCCGTGGTCGCGGTCATCGGCGCGGCGTCGGCGACAATCGTGTCCCCGAAGGACGCCACCCCGACGGCCGCCTTCACCGGCCATCTTCCGGGCTGGCTGGGCGACCTGGTGCTCATCGCGATCATCCTCGGCGGCATCTCGGCGAACGCCCTCAATGTGTACTCCGGGGCGATCTCCATCGCGTCCTTCGGCCTGAACCTCCCCACCTGGCTCAGCCGCGGGGTGCTGGTCGTGGTGTCGGGCGTGGCCGGTACGGCGGCGGCGTGGGCGTCACTGGACGACGCGGGGGCGGCGTACGAGGCGTTCCTGCTGGTGATCGCGTACTGGGTGGCGCCGTGGCTCGGGGTCGTCCTGACCGAGCGCTGGCTGCAGTCCCGCACGGCGACGGACGAGGCCCTGACGGCCCGCCTGAGGGACCGCTCCTTCACCAACTGGCCCGGCCTGGCGGCCCTCTTGATCGGCGTCGCGGTCTCGGTCCCCCTCTTCTCCAACCAGGAGGACTACGTCGGCTACGTCCCCGACCACTGGCCGTCCTTCGGCGACATCACCCCGGTCGTCGGCTTCGCGGTGAGCGCGGCGCTGTACGCGGTGCTGCGGAGCCGGGGAGGACGCACGAGCGCGGCGGCCTGAGCGGGCCGACGGGGCAGGGCCTCCACACGTTGATATACTGGCATCACCCTGTATATCAACGTGTGCTCGGGAGGCCGTGTGTCCAGGACCCTGGTCGACATCGACGACGACATGCTGGCGTTCGCCCAGCAGCAGCTCGGCACCAAGACGAAGCGGGACACCATCAACCGCGCCCTGACCATAGCGGCCGCGATCAGCGCGGACGACCGGGCACGGGCACTGCGCTGGCTGCAGGACAACTCGGAGGACTACCTCGACTTCGAGGCCCTCGAGGCGCTGGAGGGCTCAGGGCAGTGACGTATCTGGCCGACACCTCGGCGGTCTGGCGGCTTCTGCGCGGGCACATCACATCCCCGTGGCCCGAACACGTCGCTCGGGGACTCGTGGCCGTCTGCCCGCCCGTCGAGGCCGAATTGATGCGCGGAGTACGCGCGGACCGTGACCACGAGCCCTTCTTCACCATGCTCGGACAGACCTTCGGCTGGGTACCCGCGCCCGACGACGTCTGGCCGAGGATCATCGCCGTCCAGCGAGAACTGCTGAAGATCGGCCATCACCGGGGCCCGTCACCCATCGACATCCTGATCGCTCTGACCGCGGAACACCACCGACTGACCGTCCTCCACGTCGACGACGACTTCGGCGCCATCGCCAAGGTGCGACCGGGCATCCCGATGATCCGCCTGCAGCCGGACATCCGATGAGACCCACCCTCCGTCAGGCCACCGTCCGCAGTCCCCTGGCCTGAGTCGCCCCCATCCCCCGGACCACCCGGTGTGCGCAGGCCGCCTGGAGCAACTCGCCCAGGAGGTCGGGGTCGTCGATCTCCAGGCCGAGCAACGACTCGATGCGCTCCAGGCGTTGGTAGAGGGACTGGCGACCGATGTGCAGCAACGACGCCGTGCGCGTCGGCGAGCACCCGTGCCGCAGATGCACCTCCAACGTCCGTACCAGGTCGCTGGGATGCGCCGCCTCCCACGCCAACAGCGGCCCCAACGTGTGCTGCACCAACCGGGCAAGCCGGTCCCGGTTGGTGTCCACACCGCCACGGGTCAGCTCCCGCTCCAGGGCGAGCGCGCGGGCTGAGGTCACCAACGGGCCGTCGGGGACGGAGGGTTCGGCGGCCGGCACGGTCAGCGCCAGTTCCAGCGTCGTACGGGCCGCGCGCAAGGTGTCGCTCCAGCGCAGCCAGCCACCGCCCGCGTCCACGGCATGTCCGACGGCGACGGTGAGCCCGGGGTCAGCGGCGGTGCGGAAGGCGTCCTGGACGGTGCGGATCGGGTCGCCGGTTGCGGCGGCGGGCAGCGCGAGCAGGGCCAGCACGTCGCCCGGGAAGGCCGCCCGCAGCACCGCGGCCCCGCACAGCAGCCGTACGGCCCGGTCCACCGCGCCCGTCTCCCGGGTCCCGTGCACGGACACCCCGATCAGCCGTGCGCCCGGCCCCGGGTGGAACCCGGCGAGGGCCGAACGGGCCTCCACCTCGGGCTGGTTGAGGGCCGCCCGGTCGGCGAGGTCGGCGAGGAGGGCGGCCGTGTGGTCGTCGCCCCAGGGCCGTACCACCGACCGCCCGGACAGCCCGCGCGCGACGATCGCCCGGTTGGCCGCCTCGGTGATCCGCACGAAGGGCACGACGCGGTGCAGGGCCACCAGGGGCAGGCCGAGGCGGTCGGCCTCGTCGACGACCTCGGCGGGCATGTGGGGCAGGGAGCGGCCGATCTCCACCGCCAGCCCCGCCGCGCCGCGCGCGGCCAGCTCACGGACGTACCGCCGCCGTACCTCCTCGTCCGCGTCGGTGAGTCCGAAGCCGTTGGTGAGCAGCAGTTCGCCGCCGTCGAGGAAGTTGGCGCCCTCGTAGACCTCGCTGGAGTGCACCCAGCGCACAGGGCGGTCGAGGGCGGTCCGTCCGGTCAGCAGGCGGGGATCGGAGGCGCGTACGGGGTCGAGGTCCAGGACTTCGCGGAGCGTGAGGGCGGCCACGGGCACCTCCTGGGCGTGGACAGTTCGTCCGGCGGCGGGTTGCCCGGAGAGTACTTTCCGCACGTTGCCCTCGTGTTTCGGCCACAGGAGAGTGGAACGTATGGATCAGGCACAGGCACACACCTGGCTCGCCACCGCCGTCGCGGAGGCCCGCGCCGGGCTCGGGGAGGGCGGCATCCCGATCGGGGCCGCGCTCTACGGCGCCGACGGCACGCTGCTCGGACGGGGCCACAACCGGCGCGTCCAGGACGACGACCCCTCGATGCACGCGGAGACGGCCGCGTTCCGGAACGCGGGACGGCAGCGGTCGTATCGCGGTACGACCATGGTCACCACCCTCTCGCCCTGCTGGTACTGCTCCGGACTGGTCCGGCAGTTCGGCATCTCCCGGGTCGTCGTCGGCGAGGCGGCGAGCTTCCACGGCGGGCACGACTGGCTGGCCGAGCACGGCGTGGAGATCGTGCTGCTCGACGACCCCGAGTGCATCGGCATGATGCGCGACTTCATCAAGAACCATCCGGCCCTGTGGAATGAGGACATCGGTGAGTGACGCCCCTGCCCCGCGCATCCCGACCATCGATCTGCGGCCCTGGATGGAGGGCGATGCGGACGCCCGCGCGGCCATCGCCCGTACCGTCGACGAGGCTCTGCAGAGCGCCGGGTTCCTGCTGGTGACGGGGCACGGGGTCGACCCGGCCCTGCGCTCGGGGATCCGGGAGGCGGCGCGGGCCTTCTTCACCCTGCCCGCAGGAGTCAAGCAGCCCTACGAGGCGAAGGTCGGCGGCCGCGGCTGGCTCGGACCCGGCGCGGAGGCGAACGGCTACTCGGAGGGTACCGAGACCCCGCCCGACCTGAAGGAGTCACTGACCTTCGCTACGCACGAGCCCTTCGACGACCCGGTGATCAACGCGGAGTGGTACGCGCCCAACGTGTGGCCGGCGGAGGTGCCGGAGCTGCGCACGCTGTGCGCCGAGTACCTGGAGCGGATGGCGGAGCTGGAGAAGGGACTGCTGTCCCTGCTCGGCGAGGCGCTCGGCCTGGAGGGCGACTTCTTCTCCCGGCACATGGACCATCCGACGTACGGCTTCAACATCAACTGGTACCCGGGGACGGACGTCGTCGGCCAGCCGCAGCCGGGCCAGTTCCGCATCGGCCCGCACACCGACTTCGGGACGGTGACGATCCTGGACCGGCAGGCGGGCAAGGGCGGGCTGCAGGTCTGGACCGACGAGGGCGGCTGGGAGGACGCGCCGTACGATCCCGACGCCTTCACCATCAACATCGGTGACCTGATGGCCCGCTGGACCGGCGACCGCTGGCGCTCGGGCCGGCACCGGGTCCTCCCGCCGCCGGCCGACGCCCCCTCCGAGGAGCTGATGTCCCTCGTCTACTTCGGCGAGTGCACCCCGGGGACGGTCGTGGAGTCCGTGCCGGCGCCGGTGGGACGGGTGGCGTACCCACCGGTCGACTCGCATGTGTACCTGCGGGAGAAGCTGGACTCGATCACGGTCGGCTGACCGGCTTCTCCCACTGCTGCGGCCACGGCCACGGCTGCCGCCCGCCGCCGCTACACGCCCGCGTACGAGTGCTTGCCCGAGACGAAGATGTTGACGCCGTAGTAGTTGAAGAGCCAGCAGCCGAAGGCGATCAGGGCCAGGTAGGCGGCCTTGCGGCCCTTCCAGCCGGCGGTGGCGCGGGCGTGCAGGTAGCAGGCGTAGGCGACCCAGGTGATGAACGCCCAGGTCTCCTTGGGGTCCCAGCCCCAGTAGCGGCCCCAGGCGGACTCGGCCCAGATCGCGCCCGCGATGATCGTGAACGTCCACAGCGGGAAGACGGCCGCGTTGACGCGGTAGGAGAACTTGTCCAGCGAGGAGGAGGCGGGCAGGCGCTCCAGGAACGAGGTGGCGAAGCGGCCGGGCGTGCCGCCGTTCTCCAGCTTGGTCTCGTAGGAGTCCTTGAAGAGGTACAGCAGCGTGCCGACCGCGCCCACGTAGAAGACCGCGCCGCACAGGATGGCGGTGGAGACGTGGATGTACAGCCAGTACGAGTGAAGGGCGGGAACCAACTGGTCGCTGGCGGTGTACAAGACAGTGACGGCGATGCCGAGATCGAGGAGGACCGTCGTGATCAGGAACAGGCCGAGCCAGCGGACGTTCTTCTTCAGCGCGAGCAGCGTGAGGTACACGGTGACGGCCACCGCGGAGAACGTGATGTTGAATTCGTACATGTTGCCCCACGGCGCCCGCTCCACCGAGGCCGCGCGGGCGATCACGCCGGCGAGATGGATGAGGTACGCGAGCACGCTCAGCGAGATGGCGATACGCCCGTAGAGGTCGCCCTGTTCGTCCCCGCCGTGCGCCCCTGGCCCGTCCGGCACGTCCCGGGCGCCGGCCGCGGAGCGTACGACGACCTTGGGCCGCTCCAGTACGGCGGTGCCGCCGGCCTTCTGCACGGTGACGGCCGGGGCCTTGCCCTTGGCGCCCTCCGCCTTGCCGGTGAGCGCGGCGGCCGTGCGGCCGACCCTGCTGCGGCTGCCGAAGAGCCATTCGGCGATGTAGGCGAAGAAGGCCAGGGTGTAGACGGCCATCGCGGAGTAGATCAGCGTGTTGCTGATGTTCGCGAGGTGTTCGTTGGTCGCGGTGGCCAACTCGGTTCCGGCGGAGAGAGTCACTTCTCAGCCCCTTCGGCAGGTACGACTTGGGGGTCGGGGGTGGTTGAGTCGTCTTGGTCTGGGGAGCCGGCGTCGGGTTCGGCGTCGGAGTGGTCCTGGGAGTCCTCTTCGGGCTCGGGTGCACCGGGTGCCTGGTCGTAGAGGATTCCGGCGAGGTCGCCGAGTTCCTCCGGGACCTTCGCGGACTCGCTGCGGCCGAGACCGGCCATCTCGACGACCGTGATGCCGTCGGGCCCGGTCACCGCGCGCACCCAGACGCGGCGGCGCTGGATGAACAGGGAGGCGGCGAGGCCGAAGATCGCGACGAGGGCGCCGGCGAGTGCCCAGTCGGTGCCGGGCTGCTGGACGATCTGGAAGTTCGCCCACTCCTTGGTGGTGTCGTAGGTGATCGACCCGGCGCCGTTCGGCAGCCGCATGGTCTGGCCGGGCTTCAGGTTCGCCCTGAGCTGCTGGCCCTTGGCGTCCTTGAACTCCTTCACGTGTGCCTTGTCGAGCTGGTACACGCTCTGCGGGATGCCGGAGTTGACCCCGAGGTCACCGTGGTACGGCGTCAGGTTGAGCACCGGGTTGAGCAGGGCGGGGAAAGTGGAGGCGGTCTCGCTGCCCTTGGTGTAGGTGGGCAGGAGGAACGCCGAGATGCCCAACTGCTCGCTGACGCCCTGGGCGTTCCGGTAGCCGTCGAGGACCTTGACCACGCCGGTGGAGGTGACGTTGGAGTCGAGCGGAAGGAGGGGGACGGCGTCGCGGTAGACGACGTTGCCCTTGCCGTCGCGGACGGTGATGAGGGGGGCGTAGCCGTGGGCGGTGAGGTAGACCTTGGCGTCGCCGATGGACAGCGGTTCGTTGACCTTGACGAGCCTCTTCTTGCCCTTGCCGTAGGCGCCCTGGCTGTAGGTGACGGCGGCCTGGTAGGTGCGCGGGGTGCCCCGGTTGGGGCCGTTGGTCTCGTACGTGCCGGTGAACTTGTTCAAGCGGAAGCTGAACGGCACCAGGTCGTCGGTGGTGAAGAGGTTGCCGGACTTGAAGTCGTCGTACTGGGTGGTGGTGTTGGAGAAACCGTCGCCCTCGACGATCAGCTTGTTGCCCTCGGACTTGTAGAGCTGGCCCCAGGCGAAGGCGGTCAGCAGCACGATCAGGGCGATGTGGAAGGCGAGGTTGCCGATCTCGCGCAGATAGCCCTTCTCGGCGGCGACGGCGTCACCGGCGAGGTGGGCGCGGAAGCGGCGCTTCTTGAGGAGGGCGAGCGCGGCCTCGCGGACCTGCTCGGGTTCGGTCTCGGTGCGCCAGGTCGTGTACGCGGGCAGCCGGGTCAGCCGCCGGGGGGCGCCCGGCGGGCGGCCGCGGAGCTGGCCGACGAACTGCCAGGTGCGCGGGATGATGCAGCCGATGAGGGAGACGAACAGCAGGATGTAGATCGCGGAGAACCACACCGAGCTGTAGACGTGGAAGAGGCCGAGCCTGTCGTAGATCGGCGCGAGGAAGGTGTGCGCCTTGCGGAAGTCGGCGACCTTGGTGGCGTCGATGCCGGACTGCGGGATCAGCGAGCCGGGGATGGCGCCGAGGGAGAGGAGCAGGAGCAGCAGCAGCGCGACCCGCATGGAGGTCAGCTGCCGCCAGAACCAGCGGGCCCAGCCGATCACGCCCAGGGAGGGCAGGTTCGGCAGTTCCTCCTTGGGCGCGGTGGACAGCTGGGAGCCGGCGGCACCGAGGTCCGGGTCCTCGGCCCGCTCGGGGGTCGTACCGGTTGTGGTCTTGCTCATCGATCAGATCCCCACGGTGAAGCCGGCGGACCAGGACTGCATGTCCTGCACGATTCGGTCCCAGGCGCCGGTGACGAGGAGCAGACCGGTCACGATCATCATCGTGCCGCCGATCCGCATCACCCAGACATAGTGGCGCTTGACCCAGCCGAAGGCGCCGAGCGCCTTGCGGAAGGCGACCGCGGCGAGCACGAAGGGCACGCCGAGGCCGAGGCAGTAGGCGACGGTCAGTATGGCGCCCCGGCCGGCGCTGGACTGCTGGGAGGACAGGGCCAGTACGGAGGCGAGCGTGGGTCCGATGCAGGGGGTCCAGCCGATGCCGAACAGGGCGCCCAGCACGGGGGCGCCGGCGAGCCCGGCCACGGGCCGCTTGTGGAAGCGGAACTCACGCTGGGTCATCCAGGGCATCAGGCCCATGAAGAAGACGCCCATGAGGATCATGAGCGCGCCCAGCACCTTGGACAGGATGCCCTTGTTGTCCTGGAGGGTGTCGCCGAAGAAGCCGAACAGGGCGCCGCTGGAGACGAACACGGCGGTGAAACCGAGCACGAACAGGGAGGCGCCGGCGACCATGCGTCCGCGCCGGGCCTCGGCGAGGTCGGTGCCGGTGACGCCGGTGACATAGGAGAGGTAGCCGGGCACGAGCGGGAGGACGCACGGGGAGAAGAAGGAGACGAGTCCGCCGAGCAGCGCGATGGGCAGGGCGACCAGCAGGGCGCCGTTGAGCACCGTGCCGTTGTAGCCCGTCGCGGCGAGCGTGGTGACGGATGTCACGTCACTTCTCCGCGAGGACCGGGGCGATCATGCTGCGCAGCTTGTCCTCGCTGAGCGCGGCCAGCGAGCGGGCGGCGATCCCGCCCTCGCGGTCCAGGACGAGCGTGGAGGGCACCGCCTGCGGGTTGAGCGTGCCCTTCTTGAAGCGCAGCATCAGCTTGCCGGTGGGGTCGTAGAGGCTGGGGAAGGTGACGCCCATCTGCTTCTCGAAGGCGACCGCGTTCTGGACGCTGGTGTCGCGGGTGTTGATGCCGACGAACTGCACGCCCTTGGCCTTGAGGCTCTCGTAGACCTTCTCCAGGCCCGGCGCCTCGGCGCGGCAGGGGGCGCACCAGGAACCCCACACGTTCAGGACGACGACCTTGCCCTTGTAGGAGGCGACGTCGAGCTGTTGCCCGTTGACCGTCTTGCCGGACAGGTCGGGCGCGGCGGCGCGCTGCCCCTTCTTGGCGGTGGAGATGCCGTCCTTGCCCATGACGAAGTTGGTGTCACCGCCTCCGCCCGAGGTGCCCCCGGAGCTGCACGCGGACAGGGTCAGCGCCGCGGCCGCGGCGGCTGCGGTGAGCAGGACGGCGCGGCTGCGGTTCGAGCGCAGGGGGGCGTGACTGGCGGCACTCATGTGAAAAGTTTCGCATGCCCGTTCCGGGGATCTTGTCCACCCCCCTCCCGGGCCCCACAGGGCCAGGAAGCCGCACGTCAGGCGGCTTGACCGGAGGGTGAGGACGAGGAGGACGGGGTCGGCTGAAGGAACGCCTTCCAGCCGCCGGCGGGGCGCTGCCCGACGTCGAGCGTACGGAGCTTGGCGAGCATCTCCGGCTTCTGCACGTCCATCCAGTCGACGAACTGCCGGAAGGAGACCAGCCGTACGTCCGCGCCCTTCTCCTTCTCCCGGGCGATGTGCTTGAACGCCTCCTCGACGGCGTCCATGTAGATGCCGCCGTTCCAGTGTTCGAAGTGGTTGCCGATGAAGAAGGGCGCCCGGTTCGACTCGTATGCCCGCTGGAAGCCGGATATGTACGCCTGCGCGGACTGGGTGCGCCAGCCCGGGTAGTTGTAGGCGGGCGCCTTGGTCGTGTTCAGCGACTGGTTGGCGAGCATGTTGTAGTCCATCGACAGGACCTCGAAGGACCGGCCGGGGAAGGGAATCTGCTGCAGCGGCAGGTCCCACACACCCAGCTTCTTGTCCGGCCACACCTGCCGGCCGCCGGGCGAGGAGGCGTCGTAGCGCCAGCCCAGCGACTTGGCGGTGGGCAGCAGGTTGTTCTGGCCGAGCAGACAGGGCGTGCGGCCGCCGACCAGTTCCTTGTCGTAGTCGAAGGGGAGCGAGGGCAGGTCGGTCCAGCCGGTGTTGGTGCGCCACTGCTTCACGAACCCCTTGGCCTGCTGGATCTCGCTGCGCCACTGCGCGGGCGTCCAGTTGCCGACGGTGCCGTGGCCGGAGCAGAAGTGGCCGTTGAAGTGGGTGCCGATCTCGTGGCCCTCGAGCCAGGCGCGGCGGATGTTGGTGAGCGTCGCCTTGACGTGCTCGTCGGTGAGGTAGCCGATGTCGGAGGCGCCGCGCGGGTTGTTCGGCGGGTCGTAGAGCCGCTTCTTCGACTCGGGCAGCAGGTAGAGCCCGGACAGGAAGAAGGTCATGGACGCGCCGTGCTGCTTGGCGAGGTCGAGGAAGCGCGGGAAGAGGCCGTTGCCGACCTCGCCGGCGCCGTCCCAGGAGAAGATGACGAACTGGGGCGGGGTCTGGCCGGGCTCCAGGGGCTCGGGCTTGGCCGGCTGATGGGGCTGCTTGCCGCTGAAGGAGGTCGAGCCGTCGCCGATGGGCTTGGCCGGATGCGCCGTACTCCCGGACTTCTTGCCGCCCTTGGAACCCGATGCGGGGTGCGGCCCGTCTGACGGCTTGAGGGTGCCGCAGCCGGCGAGTCCGGCGGCCGCCGCGGCTCCCGCGCCCAGCCCGAGCATTCCCCTGCGAGAGAGTGCGCGCATTCCAACCCCGATTCGTCATGTGCTCTGGTGGTCACCCATTCAGAGGACATGACGAACGGGGAGGTTCCTCGCGATCACACTAATCCCGCAATAAATGTCACGAACGTGTCATAAGACACAAGATGAACGTTCTGCGCCGGCTCAGGCGCCGAAGGCCTTGCTCTTCCCCTTCGCCGGCTTGGCGCCCGCGAGGAGATGAGCGGGCACCAGATCGCGGGCCGGCTCGGTGTAGCCGACGGACACGATCTTGTCACCCCGGTAGGTGAAGCTCGTCAGCGAGGCGAGGGTGCACTGCCGCTTGCGCGGGTCGTGCCACAGCCGCCGCTTCTCGACGTAGGAGCGCACGGTCCAGATCGGCAGCTGATGACTGACCAGCACCGCCTCGTGCCCACGCGCCTGCTCCTTGGCGGCGTCCAGGGCCTGCATCATCCGTACGACGATGTCGACGTACGGCTCGCCCCAGGACGGCTTGAACGGGTTGACGAGGTACTTCCAGTTCTCCGGCTTCCTGAGCGCACCGTCGCCGACGCCGAAGGTCTTGCCCTGGAAGATGTTGTCGGCCTCGATGAGCCGCTCGTCGGAGGCGAGAGGGAGCCCGTGCGCCTTGGCGATCGGCGTGGCCGTCTCCTGCGCCCGCTCCAGCGGCGAGGCGCAGACGTACGTCACGTCCCGGGAGGCGAGGTGCTCGGCGACGCGGTCGGCCATCTGCCGCCCGAGCTCCGAGAGGTGGTACCCGGCGAGACGGCCGTAGAGGACCCCGTCCGGGTTGTCGACCTCGCCGTGCCGCATGAGGTGTACGACCGTGATGTCCTGCTGCTCGCTCATGCTGCTGTGGCCTCCGCCGCCGCTCGGGCCGCCGCCGGGAGGGCGTCGGCGATGCGCTGCACGGCCTGCTCGTCGTGGGCCGTGGACACGAACCAGGACTCGAAGGACGAGGGCGGGAGGTAGACGCCCTGCGCCAGCATCGAGTGGAAGAAGGCGGTGAAGCGGAAGGACTCCTGCGCCTTCGCGTCCTCGTAGTCACGCACCGAGCGGTCCGTGAAGAAGACGGAGAACATGTTGGAGGCGCTCTGCAGCCGGTGCGCGACGCCCTCCTTGGTGAGCGCCTCGGTGACCAGCGCCTGGATCTGCTCCGACACGGCGTTGACCTTGTCGTAGGCGGCCTCGTCGAGCAGGCGCAGCTGGGCGAGGCCGGCCGCGGTGGCGACCGGGTTCCCGGAGAGGGTGCCGGCCTGGTAGACGGGCCCGGCGGGGGCGAGGTGCTCCATGACGTCCTGCCGGCCGCCGAAGGCCGCGGCCGGGAAGCCGCCGCCCATGACCTTGCCGAAGGTCATCAGGTCGGGCCGGACGCCATCGATCCCGTACCACCCGGCGCGGCTGGTACGGAAGCCGGTCATGACCTCGTCGGAGATGAACAGCGCGCCGTTCTTCGCGCAGGCGTCCTTCAGCCCCTGGTTGAACCCGGGCCGCGGCGGCACCACGCCCATGTTGCCGGGCGAGGCCTCGGTGATCACACAGGCGATCTCGCCCGGGTGCCGGTGGAAGGCCTCGTTCACGGCCTCCAGGTCGTTGTACGGCAGCACGATCGTGTCGCCGGCCTGGGCACCGGTGACGCCGGGGGTGTCGGGCAGGGCGAACGTGGCCACCCCGCTGCCGGCGGCGGCGAGCAGCGAGTCGACGTGACCGTGGTAACACCCGGCGAACTTGATCACCTTGGAGCGCCGGGTGAACCCGCGGGCGAGCCGGATGGCGCTCATGGTCGCCTCGGTCCCGCTGCTGACCAGCCGTACCTGCTGAACGGGCTCCACCCGGGCGACGATCTCCTCGGCGAGCGCGACCTCGCCCTCACCGGGAGTACCGAAGGACGTACCGCGCGAAACGGCGTCCTGGACGGCGGCGATGACCTCGGGGTGGGAGTGGCCGAGGATCATGGGCCCCCAGGAGCACACGAGGTCCACGTAGTCCCGGCCGTCCGCGTCCGTCAGATACGCGCCCCGGCCCGACACCATGAACCGGGGCGTACCGCCCACGGCCCGGAAGGCGCGCACCGGGGAGTTCACGCCGCCGGGCGTGACGGCGGCCGCGCGGTCGAACAGCGCCTGCGACTCGGGGGCTTCGTATGGATATGGCAGTTCGCTCATGACCTGCGGCTTCTCCGACCTCTCGGGCTGGGCGGGCTCCGGTTGCCCGGTGACCTCCCCAGGGTAGGTCAGCGGGGCGCGGCGGCAGCGGGGCACCACCGCCGTCCCGCCGCTGAGCCGCTGCTGACCCGAGGAACAGTCGCGACCCGATGTGATCTGCGAAACTGGGACCTGATACACACACCTCGAACGGCCCTGTCGTACGTATAGGAGTGCGTACGGATGTACGGCTGATGTACGACCGGGTGTACGGAGGCTTGTTCAGGGGCTGCGAAGATCCTGCGGACAGGTGTTTCAACGCACGTTTCGGCGGGCGGCCGTGGGGGAGGTCACTGACACGATGATCGGGTTGCGCGGCGGGGGCCACGCGTCCTAAAAAAGCAGTCGGGTGGAGATATGCATCGCGGTGGCGGACTGGGCGAGGGGACTGACGACCTGGGTCCTCGACGGGCCCAGCGGGGAAGGCACCGACGCGAGGCGGAGGAAGCTACCGAGAGACGTCAGGGACAGGGTGTACCGAGTGAGCCCGAACTGTTCGACCGGCGGACCGACCGCCGGCTCGACCAGCTGCGGGCGGGGAGCAGGAATGGTGGTCGGGTGGGGGTGACGTACAAGTACTTCGGCGCGCCGGACGGCGCGACCGCGGCCCGCGTCCCGATCTCGATGCGCCCCGAGGAACTCGGCGGCGACGAGCTCGGCATGAACGGCATGTTCACGAAGATCAAGCCGGAGACGATGGCGGCGATGGTCCTCACGGGCATAGAAGGCGTGCCCCTGCACAAGGTCCCGCCCCTGGAACTGGTCGTCCTGCACCCCGACTACGCCGTGGTCAAACTCCCCATGACGGTCGTCGACCCCCTCCGCGGCATCGGCGAGGAAGCGGTGGGCGCGGCGGCCTTCATCTGGTCGACGGTCCCGGACCGGGGCGGCCCGCGGGACGCGTTCAACGTGTACCAACTGCTCCACGAATGGCAGGACTTCAGCCACCGCCTGCATGAGGCGGGGCACCAGCCGTACTGCCTGGTGTGGCCCTGAGCCGCGGTTCTCGGGCCGCGGGAAGGGGCTCGGGAAGTGGCCGTCAGGCCGAGTAGTCGGCGGCCTCGGCTCCCAGGACGTTCAGCAGGTCCAGAGCCTCGGCGCTGCGGGATCCCGGTGGTGCCGTGTAGAGCACGAGGTACTGGTCGCGGTCGGTGAGGCTGAGCGTGTCGCAGTCGACGGTGACCTCGCCGACCGTCGGATGGCGGAAGGTCTTGGTGAGCATCGGCGCGGCCTGTACGTCGTGCCGTTCCCAGAGCCGGGCGAAGTCGGGGCTGCCGGTGCGCAGTTCGTCCACCAGGCCGGTCACGTCCGGATCCGTCGGGTAGCGGGCGACGGTGGCGCGGAGCTGCGTGACCACGTGATGCCGGAACTCGGCGGCGTCGGAGATCCCGTACGGCGCGGCACCGTCCCGTGTCGGCGCGAGGAACACACGGCGCGCGAGATTGCGGTCCCTGGGCGCGAGCGGTGCGAAGTCCTCCATGAGCGCGGCCGCGAGGTCGTTCCACGCGAGGACCTCGAACGCGGTGGAGATCACGAAGGCGGCCGTCTGCGGGAGCCGTCCGAGAAGCGCGAGGATGCTCGGGCGGACGTCGCGCCGGTGCAGTCCGGTGCGGCTGGGCGCGGTGCCCGCGAGGGTGTGGAGGTGGCCGGACTCGGCGTCGGTGAGATGGAGCGCGCCCGCGATCCCGGCGAGGACCTCGGCCGACGGTCGCGGGGCCCTGCCCTGCTCGAGCCGGACGTAGTACTCGGTGGAGATGTGCGCGAGGACCGCGACCTCCTCGCGGCGCAGACCGGGGGTGCGGCGCCGGGGTCCGGTGGGCAGGCCGACGTCCTGGGGGCACAGCCGCTCGCGGCGGCTGCGCAGGAACGCCCCGAGTTCCTGTTTGTCCATACGCCCAGTGTGCGCGCGGCGCGGCGGCGGATCCTGGTACAGCCTGTGCCTGTATCCGGCCGGCGGGCGACCGGACGCTTGGGTGTCATGACGAACACTACGAACACCCCGAACATCCCGAACGCCGCAAACACCGCAAACACCGCAAACACCGCACCCGTCGGCCTGCTCACCGGCAAGGTCGTGTTCATCACCGGCGCCAGCCGCGGCATCGGGGCGGCCGCCGCCCGGCTCTTCGCCGCCGAGGGCGCCGCCGTCGTGCTCGCCGCCCGCGGCACCGACGCCCTGGAGCGGATCGTCAAGGAGATCCGCGCCGAAGGCGGTACCGCCGACGCCGTCACCCTGGACCTCGCCGATCCCGCGAGCATCCGCGCCGCGGTCGACCGCGGCGCGGAACTGCACGGACGGCTCGACGGCGCCTTCAACAACGGCGCGGTGATCCAGCAGCCGGGCCCGCTCGACACCACCAGCGACGAGGACATCGACGCGCAGTTCGCCGTGAACTTCCGCTCCCACTGGACCGCCATGAACGCAGAGGCCGCGCTCATGCGCCGCTCCGGCGGCGGGGCGATCGTCAACACCTCCAGCATCGGCAGCCGCCGCGCCAACCCCGTCCTGCCCGCCTACGGCGCCATGAAGCGCGCGCTCAACAGCATCACCGAGACCGCGGCCAGGACCTGGGGCCCGGAGGGCATCCGCGTCAACGGCATCACCCCCGGCGGCACCGCCACCGAGATGATCGACGCGTGGGAGGCGGCGACCCCGGGCGTGGTCGAGGCCAACAACGCGGCCACCCCGCTCGGCCGCATGGCCGAGCCCCGCGAGGTGGCCGAGGCCGCCGCGTGGCTGCTCAGCGACCGCGCCTCCTACGTGAGCGGCGCCATCGTCCCCGTCGACGGCGGCGCCGGTGCCTGACGAGAGCGGCCCGTGCCCCGGGCCGTCTCAGCCGATGGCGTACGCCCGGTACACCGTCTGCACCGAGCTGTCCCCGGCGGCGTCCGTCACCTCGGAGCGCAGGGCGACGGCGCCGGAGGCCGGGTTGTGGACGGACGCCTGCCAGGCCGTGCCGGAGTGGGTCACGGTCGCCGGCTTCCAGGTCCTGCCGCCGTCGGCGGACGACCAGACCCGGACGGACTTGACGCTCACGCCGGTGAGCCTCGTGTCGGGCCCCTGGGACTCACGCCCCGGGGTCACGCCAACCGTCGTGGTGGAGTTCGGCGCGGCCTGGTTGTGGCTGTTCAGCCCGGTCGGCAGGAAGCGGGTCAGGAAGACCGGCGCGACCCATGCCCTGGCCGGGTCGGCCACCTTGAAGTGCCAGTCGAGGGTGACGCGCGAGCTCAGCATGCCCGCGGGGAAGGTGATGCCCGGACGGTAGCGCCCGCCGTCGACGGTCAGGCGGTACCAGCCGGCCGAGCGGACGGGGGCGGAGAACTCGTCGTCGCTGTTGCGCCAGTCCGTCAGGGTCTGCTTCTTGACGGTGGTGGCCCCCTTGGACAGGACCACCGTCTCCTTCGTGATGTCCCCCGAACCACCGCCCACGTCGGGGTCATTGACCAGGCCGTCCGGCCAGAAGGTGACGGACCTGCCGCCGAGCAGCGGCAGGTTGTGCGTCGGACCCCACACCGCCCGGCCGAAGGACTGCGTGACGCTCTGCCCCGTCCTCAGTGTCCGCAGCTTCGGGAAACCGCCGCCGACGTTCTCGCCGTTGCTCCCGCTGATGTCGTCGCGCGGCTGCCAGGTCCCGGGGGTCACGTGGACGGTGGCGCCGTACGGGGCGTCGTCGTCGCGCACCCCGGCCATCAGGTCGGTCGTGCAGTCGTCGACCTTCGGCTCGGCCTGGAGCGCGGTGTAGACCTGGGTGCCCATCTCGGTTCCGCTGCGCACCGCGAAGTGGACGCTCGCCAGCTGGGACCGCTTGAACGACCCGCCGGGCGCGGCCGGGATGCCCTTGCTGTTCTTCACGGCGACGTAGCTGTCGTCGCCCGACCACTGCGCCAGGTACCCGAACTGCAGCAGCGGGGAGGAGTTGGGGATGGCGTAGAGGGAGCCCTCGTCGTTCCAGCCGCCCGCGCTGAAGGCGTCCGGCATGTCCATGCTGGCGGCGCAGACCTGCGCGCTGATCCGCGGCGGACCCGTCACGTCGGCGGGCGTGTCCAGCGACACCTTGACGGCCTTGCCCTTGCGCGCGTCCAGGGTCACCGCCTTGTTCCCCGACACCTGGACGACCTGTGCGCCGATGGTGTCGGTGCCCAGACCGTCCGGTGCGCTCTCGTAGATGTCGGTCATCGCCAGGTAGCGCCCCGACGGCAGGCTGAGCCGCTTCCCGGAACTGACGCTGTACGTCCGGCCGGACGGCACGGCGACGACCGTGACCGTCGTGGCGACCTTGGCACCGTGCCGCCCCAGCGTGGTCACGGTCAGTGAGGCCGATGCCGCCTGCGCGGAAGCGGCGGACACGAACAGCGGCGCCAGCGCGGCCACGCCCACGACAGCGAGCGTTCTTCGTCGCACCATCACACGTCGCACCATCATCAACTCCCCCTCCAGCCCCCGAAGTCGGCCCATCGTAGCCATGGCGCGGACATGGCAGACCCAAGGGAGGAGCCGCGCCTGATCAAGCTGTGACAAAGACGCGCCGGGTGCCCGAGGGTAGGGTGGCCGCACTCGTGTCGAGGTGGGTGATGGCGGTGGAGTGGCGGGAATTCGCCGAGGCGATGGCCCAGCTCGCGCGGAACCTGCTCGCGCAGGAGTCGCTGCAGGGGACGCTGGACGAGATCGCGGCCTCGGCGGTGCGGCTGGTGGAGGGCTGCGACGCGGCCGGGATTCTGGCGATCCGCAAGGGCCGGGCGGTCACGCTGGCCTCCTGCGGGGAGATGGTCGAGGCGTCCGACCGGCTGCAGGGCGAGCTGGCCGAGGGGCCGTGCTTCGACCTGGCCCGACGCGCGAACGGCGTGGACCGGGAGCGGGTGTTCCGTATCGCGGACCTCACAAGGCCGCAGCCGACCTGGCAGCGGTTCGCCGACGCGGCCCGTGATCTCGGCATCGGCAGCATGACCGGGGTGCTGCTCTACACCCATGACGAGGACTTCGGCGCGCTGAACCTGTACTCCCACCGCCCCGGCGCCTTCGGCAAGGACATCGAGACCGCCGGCTGGCTGCTGGCCTCGCACGCCGCCGTTGCCCTGGCCGACGCCCGCACCATCGACCAGCTCGAGGACGCCATGAAGACGCGGCACGCCATCGGCGAGGCCATGGGCATCCTCATGGAACGCCACAAGCTGAGCGAGGACGACGCCTTCGACGTGCTGCGCCGCATCTCCCAGCACCACAACATCAAGCTGCGCGACGTCGCCCACCGCGTCCGCGGCGACCGAGGCGGCGACCGCGGCGACCAGTGATCGTCCCCGCGGAGCCCTCTCACCGCATCTTATTGCGACCTACTTGCAACAACTGCCTCAAAGCATCAGCATGATCCCTGACGGGGTCGGCCCGATCGTCTTCTCACCCGGCGACCGCCGGCCCGGCCGACCCCGTTCGGACCCGGCGCCGGTCAGACGGCCGCCGGCGCGGCCGGCTCCTCCAGCAGGTCGACCAGCGTCGCCCGGGCGCGCGCCACGCGGGAGCGGACCGTTCCGACCGGGCAGTCGCTGACCTCGGCGGCCTCCGCGTACGGCAGTCCGGCCAGCTGGGTGAGGACGAACGCCTCGCGACGCTCGTCCGGCAGCGCGGCCAGCAGATCCAGCAGCGCGACGCCGTCGTCGAAGCCGGGCAGGTCGCACGGCTGGGCGAGCTCGACGGCAAGCTGCCAGTCCGGTACGTCGGACAGCCGGGGCCGTGCGGCGGCGTACCGGTAGCTGTCCATGACGGCCCGGCGGGCGATGGACAGCAGCCAGGTGCGCGCCGAGGAGCGGCCCTCGAAACGGTGGAGGCCGGCGAGGGCGCGCAGGAACGTGTCCTGGGCGAGGTCGTCCACGGCCTGCGGATCGGCGCACAGATGGGCGACATAGCGCCGGACGTCTCGCTGCAGGGCGCGCACGAACCGCTCGACGGCGTCGGGATCGCCGCCCCGGGCGGCGAGCGCCCAGGCCGTGATCGACTCGTCGAGCGCCGCCGTCCTGTCGTTCGAGGCGCGCGAGGTGGGCAGGGCAGGGGTCATCACCTGGTGTCCTTCTCGGATCCGTGATCCGGACCGGGGCACGCGAGGGCGCGGGCGGTCCGGTGAAGGGGGGAGACGGCCTACGACGCGATGGCGCGCGGGCACAGGAGCGCTACGGCGCGGTCGGCGCCGGGCGCTGCGGCGTTACGGGCGCCTGTGCGGTCGTACGGCCGTGGCCCGGGGCGCGCAGGGGCTGCCCCGGGGAGCCTGCTGTCCTCAGACGACAGCCGTCACGGCGGGAGGACCCCGAGAGGTGATCGCGTGGACGAGAAGGAGCAGTCGCGGCGCCCGGTCCGAGCGGCCGCGCCGCGGGTGCGGAAGCGGGCGTTCCGGGGTGACGGGCAGGGCCAGCAGCAGCCGCAGGGGCGCGGCCAGCCGTCCGGCGACGGCGCGCAGGATGCGGAAGGCGGCCCTCTCGCCGTACGCCAGCCACAGACCGCACAGCAGCGCGGCCACCAAGTGGGCGGCGAGCATGCCCAGCGAGGGCGAGCCGACGGCCGCGGTGCGGGACGTGGCGTGCGTCGGCGCCCCGTCCATCGCGCTCATGTCCATCGAGCCCATGCCGCTCATGTCCATGGCGGTGGTGGACCCGGGTGTCCCGGTGGCCGACTGGGCGAGGGAGAACGCCTCGTGCAGTGCCGTCTGGGCGGCGACCACGACCGTCACGATGAGCGGCAGCCCGCGTTCACGCCCGGCCAGACACCAGCCGGCGAGGCCCGTGGCCGCCGTTCCGGCGCTCAGCGCCCAGGCGGGCACATGGCTGCCGGACATCATGACGTGGCCCAGGGCGGCGAGCACCACGCACACGGCCGCGAACACCGCGGCCCGTACCGTGCGAGAACACCACCCTGCCGTCATGGCGCCTCATCCTCGCATCCGGGCGTCCCTCGTCGGGTGGGGGTACGGAAATCCACAGGGGACCGCACTCAATCCACAGGCTGTGATCCCAACCACGGAATCGGGGGCATCCTGGTGTCCGTACACGCGGACCGGGAGGTGCGGGATGCGGTGGTGGGCCGGGGTGTGGGTGGCGGCCGGGGTGGTCGCGCTGGTGGCGTGCGGCGGGTCCACGGGAGGTGGTGGGGGGTCGGGTTCGCCGTCCCCCGGCCGTTCGTCGGGACCACCCGCCAGTCCGTCGGCCGGTTCGTCGTCCACCGCTCCCGCGAGCCCCTCGCCCACTCCTCCTTCCAGCCCCTCCGGGAGCCGGTCCGCGTCCCCGAGCGCGTCCGCCTCCGCGGCGGGCTGCGTCGCCGGGCACGCGGAGGTCACCGTCGCGCCGGGCGACCCCGTCGAGCGGCAGCTGTGCGTGCGGCCCGGCACCGTCGTGACGCTGGTGCTCCGGCCCCGCGTCGACGACCGCCGCTGGACGGCCGTGAGCACCTCCGCCCCCGCCTTCGTCGTGGTCTCCGGCTGGCGGCAGGACGCGGACGGCACCGCGCATGCCTCGCTGCGCAGCGCCGGCGCCCGGGGCGGCACAGCGAGGATCACCGCGCTGGCGAAGGCCCCGGACGTGGCGGGCGCGGCCCGGCCCGGCTTCACCCTGCGGATGAGCGTGGTGCCGTACCCGACGCAGGGGTAGGCACGCCGGATGACCTCGATGCGCCCGTGGCGGTTCGTGGTGTGGTTCGGGACCGTCAGTCTGCTCGCCGACTTCGTGTACGAGGGCGCCCGCTCGGTCACCGGCCCGCTGCTGGCGTCGCTGGGCGCGTCGGCACTGGTGGTGGGCGTGGTGACGGGGGCCGGGGAGGCGGCGGCGCTGGGGCTTCGGCTGGTCTCCGGCCCGCTCGCGGACCGAACCCGCCGTTTCTGGGGGCTGGCGATCGCCGGATACGCGCTGACGGTCGTCTCCGTACCGCTGCTGGGCGTGGTCGGCACGCTGTGGGCGGCCTGCGTGCTGGTGATCGCCGAGCGGGTCGGCAAGGCCGTGCGGTCCCCGGCGAAGGACACGCTCCTCTCCCATGCCACCGCCGCGACCGGCCGTGGCCGCGGGTTCGCCGTGCACGAGGCGATGGACCAGGTCGGTGCCCTGGTCGGCCCGCTCGTCGTGGCCGGCGTGCTCGCCCTCACCGGCGGTGACTACGCCCCCGCCCTCGGCGTCCTCGCCCTCCCCGGCGTCGCGGTGCTGGTGCTGCTGGTGTGGCTGCGGTCGAGGGTCCCGAACCCACGGTCGTACGAAGAGGAACACGCGCCTCATGAGCACGACCCCCACGAGCACGAGCCCGCCACCCCGGGGTCCGCACCCGCGGCGCTCAGCCGACTCCCCCGCGCCTTCTGGAGGTACGCGGCGTTCACCGCCACCACCACCGCCGGCTTCACCACCTTCGGGGTGCTCTCGTACCACCTGGTCGAACGGCATCTGCTGGCCGCCGCCTGGGTGCCGGTCCTGTACGCCGCCGCCATGGCCGTCGACGCGCTCGCCGCACTGGCGACCGGCTGGCTGTACGACCGTCATGGAGCCCGCGTGCTGGTGGTCCTGCCGGTGCTGGCGGCCGTGGTCCCGGCGCTGGCGTTCACCCGGACCGTGGGGCTCGCGGTGGCGGGTTCCCTGGTGTGGGGCGCGGCCATGGGCATTCAGGAGTCCACCCTCCGCGCGACGGTCGCCGATCTGGTGCCGCCGGGCCGGCGCGCGACGGCCTACGGCGTCTTCGCCGGAGTGGTGGGGGCGGCGAGCCTGGCGGGCGGGGCGCTGACCGGCGCGCTGTACGGCACGTCGATCCCGGCGCTGATCGCGGTGGTGGCGGGCGTGCAGGTGCTGGCGCTGGTGCTGCTCGGGGTCAGCGCGCGCGCCGCATGACAGCGGTGGCCGGCCGCTCCGCTCAGCCGGTCGCCGGTACGTCGTCCTCGCCGATGCATCGGGCGTGCGGGGCGAGCGGCCGTACCGCGCCGCTGAGTTCGACGAGGACGTCGTCGACGGCGGTGACCCGGTCGGAGATCTCGATCTCCACGGCGGGGTCGCGGCCGTAGGTGACCAGCACCTTGCGGCCGTCGTGCGCTTTCGGCCGCCAGACCCAGTCGACGTCATCCACGTTCACACAGGCGTCGGTCGTGGCGGCAGGCGGCTCCAGTCCGCACCGCGCGGTCACCGCCCCGTCGCCCCACACGGCGGCGCCGGGCACCCCGACATCGGCACGCTCGAGTCCCGCGAGCCCGGAGGGATACCCGTCCACCACCCGCCGACAGGCGGCGCTGTCGCCCCGGGCCGCAGCGTGCAGCCCATGACCACTCGCCCGCACCTCGTGCACGACGAGCACACCCCCCAGAACCAGCCCCACGACCCCGACCGCCACCCCGCCCCACACCCTGCCAGCCGCCACGCCCAGCCCCTCCCCGCCAACCGACCGCCCCAGTCTTCCACCGCCCGCACATCCCCCTCGGGCCCCCTCCCGTCACCCGCCCTGCGCGGCAGCGAACCGGGCCTGAACACGGTCCTGGGTTCCCGGTTCGTGTCGGCCGTGATGGGGTTCGTCGCCTTCTTCGACGACGAGGCCCCGCACTGGGCGCGGGTGGTCGTCGCCGTCTCCATCGCCGTGACGCTGGCGGCCTTCGGGCTGCTGGCCCTCCCGCGTCTGTGCCCGACCGGGGGACCAGGCCCTGACGTCCCGGACCGCCCCCGCCCGGCTCCGCGACACCTGGTGGGGGCGGTGCCCTTTCGAATTCACCCGGGCCGGGCCCTCCGTCAGCCCGTCTCGCGGACCGTGCTCCCCGGTGCTCCCCCCACCGTGAAACCGATGACCGCCCCGCCCCCCTCGCGCTGGAAGGCGAAGGGGGCGCCGCCGTGGGCCATGGCCACCTCGCGCACGATGGAGAGGCCGAGGCCGGAGCCGGGCAGGGAGCGGGCGTCGGCGGCGCGGTAGAAGCGGTCGAAGACGCGGACGAGGTCGCAGTCGGCGATGCCGGGACCCCGGTCGAGGACCTCGACGCGGACCGTGCCGGGCCGGGCGGGCCCGGAGACGGCGATCTCGATGGGACCGGTGCCGTCGCGGTCGAACTTCGCCGCGTTCTCCACGAGGTTGGACAGCGCCCGGGTCAGCATCCCGAGCCGCCCGTCCGTCGTCGTGTCGCCGCTCGAGCGGACCGTGACCTCCCGTCCGGTACGGCGCCGGGCGACCCCCGCGACGTCCTCGGCGATGTCGACGAGGTCCACCCGCTGCGGCGGCTCCGTGTCGGACTGCCCGGCGGCGAGATCCACCAACTCGTTGACGAGATCGGTGAGTTCGCGTGCCTCCTGGCCGAGGTCGGCGACCAGTTCCTCCCTCGTCGAGGGCGGCAGTTCGTCGATGCGGCGCAGCAGGGAGATGTTCGTGCGCAGGGAGGTGAGCGGGGTGCGCAGTTCATGGCCCGCGTCCTGGACCAGGCGCCGCTGGTCCTCCTCCGACTGGGCGAGCCGGCCCAGCATCCGGTCGAAGGCGCGGCCGAGGCGGCCCACCTCGTCGTACCCGGTGACCGGCACCTCGATGCCGAGCCGGCGGGTGCGGGCCACGTCCTCGGCGGCCGAGGTCAGGATGATCAGCCGGCGGGTGATGCGCCGGGCCAGCCACCAGCCGAACAGACCGGCGGCGGTGACGACGGCGGCCATCAGGATCAGCGTGCGCTGCTGCAGCGCCCGCAGCAGATCCTCGGTGTCGCTGAACTCCTGCGCCACCTGCACGGCACCCCGCCCGTCGCCGAGCGCCACGGTCGCGATGCGGTAGACGTCCGCGTCGACGCCGACGTCCTTGTGCTCGACCATCCTCGCGGCCGTGCGCGTCGCGGCGATCGCCCGGTCGGCCGCCGTCACCGGCAGCCCGGGGCTCCCGGAGTCGACGACCTTGCCGTCCGGTCCCAGCACCTGGACGTCCGTACGGGCCGGCCGCACGATGTCGTGGCCCGGAGCCGACGAGGAGAAGTCGTCCGGGGTCATCCGGTGCTGGCGCACCTCGTCCCGCAGATCCTGCACGACCTGGTCGAACACCGACTCCTGGTCCACCCGCACCAGCCGCGCCGCCGCGCTGTACGACAGCACGCCGACCAGCACGGTCACGCAGGCGGTGACCGTCGCGAACGACACCGCGAACGTGGTGCGCAGGGAGACCAGCCCGGGCCGCCGTCTGGCCAGCAGCCGCCTGAGCCGGCCCACTCAGTCCTCCCGGAGCACGTAACCCACGCCACGGACCGTGTGGATCAGCGCGGGCGCGCCGGGCTCGTCGAGCTTGCGGCGCAGGTAGCCGACGTACACGGCGAGGTTCTTCGAGCCGGGGCCGAAATCGTAGCCCCAGATCCGGTCGTAGATCGTGGAGTGGTCGAGCACGATGCCGGCGTTGCGCACCAGCAGTTCCAGCAGCTCGAACTCGGTACGGGTCAGCTCCAGCTCGCGCTCCCCGCGCCAGGCGCGCCTGGCCTGGATGTCCATCCGCAGCCCGGCGGCCTCGATCTGCCGGTGGGAGGACGGAACGGCGTCCTTCGTCCCCTTGGCCTCCTTCGGCGGTACGTCGGCCGCGGCGCCGTTCTCCTGGCTGCTGCGGCGCAGCAGGGCCCGCAACCGGGCGAAGACCTCCTCGACGTCGAAGGGCTTGACCACGTAGTCGTCGGCGCCGGCGTCCAGGCCGGCGATGCGGTCCGCGGTCTCGACGAGCGCGGTGAGCATGAGGATGGGGGTGCGGTCGCCCTCGGCGCGCAGGACCCGGCAGACCTGGAGGCCGTCGATGCCGGGCATCATCACGTCGAGGACGAGCACGTCGGGCGGGGTCTTGTGGGCCTGCGCCAGTGCCTCGACGCCGTCGGCGACCGCGGTGACCGCGTAGCCCTCCAGGCTCAGGGCGCGCTCCAGCGCATGGCGGATGGCGCGGTCGTCTTCGGCGAGCAGCACAGTTTGGGGCACGTACCCAGTCTGCCAAGGCCGGTGGCCCTTCCGCCGAAGTGAGCGGACCGACGATCAGCCTTTTTACCGGCCTCTCACCGTCACACGGGCAACCGGAGACCTACGCCTACCGTCTTCTCACCGACGGCCGGAGGTACCGCTCACACTCCGGACGAACCGTTGGGGGACAGCGCCGCCAGCTGCTGCGCGAACGGCACGACCTCCAGGTCGTCCTTGGCCCGCCTCGGACCCGAGAGCCCCGAGAGCTCCGAGCGCCCCGACAGCCCCGTCATCAGCCCGGCCAGCTCCCCCGCCGCCCGTTCGATCCGGCCCTCCAGGCCCTCCGCGCCCCAGTCCTCCGAGGCCGCGTAGACCCCGGTGGGCACGACCACCGCCCGCAGATACGCGAACAGCGGACGCAGCGCGTGTTCCAGGACCAGCGAGTGGCGGGCCGAGCCGCCCGTCGCCGCGATCAGGACCGGCTTGCCGTCCAGCGCGTCCCTGTCGAGGACGTCGAAGAACGACTTGAACAGGCCGCTGTAGGAGGCCGAGAACACCGGTGTGACGACGACCAGCCCGTCCGCCGAGGTCACGGCGTCCTGCGCGGCGGCCAGGGCACGGCCCGGGAAGCCGTTGGTGAAGTTGTGCGCGATCTCCACGGCGAGGTCGCGCAGCTCGACCACCTCGACCTCGACCGGCGCCTGCCGGCCCACCGCCGCGGCCAGCCGGTCGGCCAGCAACCGCGTGGACGACGGGACGCTCAGCCCCGCCGAGACGACGACGAGCTTCATGCGACGACCTCCTCATCGGCAGCCTTGAGTGCGGTGTTCTCGGCGTCGTTCTGTGCGTGCTTCTGGGCCTCGGCGAGCAGCGACGCGTGGGTCGGTGCCTCCGGCACGTCCGCCGGACGGCCCGCCGCGAACTCCTTGCGCAGCACCGGCACGACCTCCTCGCCCAGCATGTCGAGCTGCTCCAGCACGGTCTTCAGCGGCAGCCCGGCGTGGTCCACCAGGAACAGCTGGCGCTGGTAGTCACCGGCGTACTCCCGGAAGGAGAGCGTCTTCTCGATGACCTCCTGCGGGGAGCCGACGGTCAGCGGGGTCTGGTCGGTGAAGTCCTCCAGCGAGGGCCCGTGGCCGTACACCGGCGCGTTGTCGAAGTAGGGACGGAACTCGCGCACCGCGTCCTGCGAGTTCTTCCGCATGAAGACCTGGCCGCCGAGGCCCACGATCGCCTGCTCCGGCGTCCCGTGCCCGTAGTGCGCGTACCGGGTCCGGTACAGCTCGACCATGCGCTTGGTGTGGTCGGCCGGCCAGAAGATGTTGTTGTGGAAGAACCCGTCGCCGTAGTACGCGGCCTGCTCGGCGATCTCCGGCGAGCGGATCGAGCCGTGCCAGACGAACGGCGGGACACCGTCCAGCGGGCGGGGCGTCGAGGTGAAGCCCTGCAACGGCGTCCGGAACTTCCCCTCCCAGTCCACGACGTCCTCGCGCCACAGGCGGCGCAGCAGCGCGTAGTTCTCTATCGCGAGGTTGATGCCCTGGCGGATGTCCTGTCCGAACCAGGGGTAGACCGGCCCGGTGTTGCCGCGGCCCATCATCAGGTCCACCCGGCCGTCGGCCAGGTGCTGGAGCATCGCGAAGTCCTCGGCGATCTTCACCGGGTCGTTGGTGGTGATGAGGGTCGTGGAGGTGGAGAGGATCAGCCTCTCCGTGCGCGCGGCGACGTATCCGAGCATCGTCGTCGGGGACGAGGGCACGAACGGCGGGTTGTGGTGCTCGCCGGTCGCGAAGACGTCCAGGCCGACCTCCTCGGCCTTCAGGGCGATGGCGACCATGGCCTTGATGCGCTCACGCTCGGTCGGCGTACGCCCCGTGGTGGGGTCCGGCGTCACATCGCCGACGCTGAAGATCCCGAACTGCATGGTCGCTCGACCTCCAAGTTGTTGACGGTTCAACTATACCCCTCCAACGAAGCCCGGGTCCCCCGTATTCCGCGGACCGCCAGTGCCCGGTTCCGCCCACTGTCAGTGGCCCGTCCTACGATCCCGACATGGCCGCCGCACGCCGTGACACCCGAGGCATCGTCGGCGCCGCGGACTTCCTCGCCCGCGTGGACTTCCGCCGCCCCGACGCCGCCGAGCCGCTGCGCGCGCACGTCGAGCACTACTGGCTGATCGACTGGGACCTGCCCGAGCCGTATGTCTCGCACGTGGTCCCGCATCCGGCCGTGCACATCGTCTTCCAGCACTTCGAGGGCCAGGAGCCCTTCGTGGAGATCGCCGGCGTCCAGCACGGCCTCTTCACCCAGAAGCTGGAGGGGCGGGGCCGGGTGTGCGGCATCAAGTTCCGGCCGGGCCGCTTCCGCGCCTTCGCGCCGGACCGACCGGTGAGCGCGTGGACGGGCCGCCGGGTCCGCTCCCCCGAGGTCCTCCCGGACGCCGATCTCGCCGCCGTCCTCGCCCCCGACGACGAGACGGCCCGCATCGCCGCCCTCGACGCCTTCCTCCTCGCCCGGGATCCACGGCCCGACCCCCAGGCCGAGCTCGCCGCGGCCCTGGTCGAACGCGCCCGCACCGACCGCTCCATCCGCCGGGTCACCGAACTGGCCCGCACGGAGGGCATGTCCGTACGACTGCTGCAGCGCCTGTTCGCCACCCACGTCGGCGTGGGCCCGAAGTGGGTCATCCTGCGCTACCGCATCCACGAGGCACTGGAGCGCGCCGAGTCCTCCGACAAGCTCGACTGGGCCACGCTCGCCGCCGACCTCGGCTATGCCGACCAGGCCCATCTGGTACGGGACTTCACGGCGACGGTGGGGGTGCCGCCGACGGCGTACGCGGCACAGGGCGGCGCGGTCGGCTGAGCCGGGGCCGATCCGGGGCTGAGCCGGAACCGATCCGGCGCCGAGGAAATGCGCTTGCCCCTCCCGCCTCCCTCGCCGATATTTATCTGCGTGACGCAGATTCTTCGTAACGCAAGAGATGAACCCCGTCTTCCCGTCCGTACGCGCTGGGCCGTCCTCGCCGTCGTCCTCGCCGCCGACGTCCTCGACCTGCTCGACGCGACCATCACCAACATCGCCGCCCCGACGATCACGAGAGACCTCGGCGGCGGCCCGGGCCTCGTGCAGTGGCTCGGCGCCTCCTACGCCCTCGCGCTCGGCGTGCTGCTCGTGCCCGGCGGGCGGCTCGGCGACAAGTACGGGCGCCGGCGGCTGTTCCTGCTCGGCCTCGCCGGGTTCGTCGCGGCCTCGCTGGCCTGCGGACTGGCCCCCGACCCGGCCGCGCTGGTCGTCGCCCGGCTCGTGCAGGGCGCCTTCGGGGCGCTCGTCATCCCGCAGGGCTTCGGCATCCTCGGCGCGACCTGGCCGCGAGAGCAGATCGGCAAGGCGTTCAGCCTGTTCGGACCCGTCATGGGGCTGTCCGCCGTCGGCGGGCCGATCCTCGCCGGACTCCTCGTCGACGCCGACCTCGCGGGCCTGGGCTGGCGCCCCATGTTCCTGATCAACCTGCTCCTCGGCGGCGCCGCCCTGCTCGCCGCCGCCCGTCTGCTCCCCCGCGACACCGGTGACCCGTCCGTCTCCGTGGACGGCCCCGGCTCAGCCCTTCTCGCGGGCGCCCTGCTCGGCCTGCTCGGCGGCCTCATCGACGGCTCGGGCGGCGACTGGGGAGCCCGACCGCTCGCCCTCCTCCTGGCCGGCCTCGCCCTGTTCGCCGCCTTCTGCCACCGCCAGCGCACGGCGCCCGAACCGCTGATCCGGCCCACCCTCCTGCGCAACCGCGGCTTCACCTCGGGCCTGATCCTCGGTGTGCTCGCCTTCGCAGCCGTCGCGGGCCTGCTCTACGTCGTCTCCCTCTACTTCCAGCGCGGCCTCGGCCGCTCCCCCGCGGGCACCGCGCTCGGCCTGATCCCCCTGTCCGCCGGGATCGTCGTCGCGGCCATCGCCTGCCACCGGCTCATCCACCGTCACGGCCGCCGACTGGTCGTCGCCGGACTGCTGCTGATCCTGGCAGGCTGCGGCTGCCTCGCCCTGCTCGCCGGCCGCGGCACCTGGGCCCTCGTCCCTCCCCTGCTCCTCACCGGCCTCGGCATGGGCACCTGCTTCGGCACGGTCTACGACGTCACCATCGGCGACATCGCCCCCGAGGAGGCCGGCAGCGCGAGCGGCTCCCTGAACGCGGTGCAGCAACTGGCCAACGCGGTCGGGGCGGCGGCCGTGACCACCGTGTACTTCGGCACGGCCGACGGAGGCGAGACACACGCCCTGCACACGAGCCTGGCGGTGGTCACCGCGACCGTCGCGGTGTGCCTCCCCCTCGTACGCCTGCTGCCCCGCGAGGCCCCGGCCCGCCACGACACGCAGAACGCATAGGCCTCGCCTAGGCCAGGCCTAGACGTCCCCGGTGCGCAGCCGGGTGATCTGCCGGGCGCTGAAATCGACCGTCCGCCTCATGTGTCCGACGATCACGGCGAGTTGGGCGTCGTCCAGTTCGTCGAAGAGGGTGGACCAGCCGCCGCTCAGCCGCTCCCACATCCGGCCGAACTCGGCGATCTTCTCCGGCACCGTCAGCACGAGCACCTTGCGCCGGTCGGTCGCGTCCCGCCGCCGTACGACGTACCCGGTCTTCTCCAGCCGGTCCACCAGCCGCGTCGCCGACCCGGTCGTCAGCCCCGTCAGCTCGGCGATCCGGCCCGTGGTGACCGGCCCGCCCTCCAGCGTGAGCAGGTTCAGGCACTGCAGATCCGTCGGATGCAGCCCGATGCGGTCCGCCACGGCCTGGTTGAACAGGGCGTACGAGGCCATGTACCGGCGCGAGACCGTGGACAGCTCCTCCAGCAGCCGCTCCCGTGCGCCACCCGCCATGCCCCGCTCCCTCACTTCTGCACCGTGCAGAGATCGTACGACGCAGACGTCCACCTCCCCGGAAGCCACGCAGCCGCCGGGGCGTCGCGGCGCAGAGTAGTAGGTGCTCAGACGTAGTAGGTGCTCAGAAGTAGTAGTCGTCGCCCGTGGCCAGGACGAGCACCCGCTGCCGGTCGTTCTGCCGGTTCCGGTCCACCGTGCCGCCGCTCCACACCGTGTCGATCTGCAGCAGCACCTCCGACGGCGCGCCCCGCAGCCGTACCCGAAGCCCGATCCGCTCGCCCACCTCGTCCGCCGCCAGCGCCCCCACCCGGCACAGCACCGCCCGCGACTCCGACCGCGCGCAGCCCGCCGGCAGCGTCTGCGCGTCCGTCAGCGCCCGCGACCAGCGCAGCCGTACCGTCGCGTCCGGTACGGCGGACGGCCCGAAGTTGCCGGGCGTGAACCGCACCTCCACCCGCCCGTCCGCCAGCGAGGCGGCACCGTGGTAGGCGAGGTCGGCCTCCGGACCGCCCCCGACGGCCCGCGCGGGACCCACCGCCCCGCAGACCGCGGCCAGCACCGCCGCCGCCCCCGCAAGAACCCTCCGCATGCCCCACTCCTCACTCCGGCGCCGTGGACGTACGGATGTATCCCGCGCGGGGGCGCCCCGCAGGCGCCCTCCATCAGGTGACGGCGCGCGTGACAGGCTGCTGCCATGCTCATCGCCCGCTCCGCCGCCCTGTTCGTCCTCGCCGCCCTGTTCGAGATCGGCGGCGCCTGGCTGATCTGGCAGGGCGTCCGCGAACACCGCGGCTGGCTGTGGATGGCCGGAGGCGTCCTCGCCCTCGGCGCGTACGGTTTCGTGGCCACGTTCCAGCCCGACGCGCACTTCGGCCGCATCCTGGCGGCGTACGGCGGCATCTTCGTCGCGGGCTCGATCCTGTGGGGGGTGGTCGCGGACGGGTACCGGCCGGACCGCTGGGACATCACCGGGGCCGCGATCTGCCTGGCCGGCATGGCAGTGATCATGTGGGCCCCGAGAAACGGGGGCTGACCCCCACCCGCGGAGGGGCGCTGCCCCACACCGAGGGGCCCTGGCCCACACCGCCGGGCACTGCCCCACACCCACGGGCGCTGCCCCATACCGACGGCCGCTTCCCCACACCGGCGGGCCCCACCCCGCACCCACAGGCGCTGCCCCATACCGACGGCCGCTACCCACACCGACGGGACCACCCCACACCGACGACCGCCACCCACACCGACGACCGCCACCCACACCAACGAGCCCACCCCACACCGACGGCCCCCACCCGAACCCACGGGCCCCACCCCACACCGACGACCGCTCGGCGTCTCCCGCCTATCCTGTCCGGGACGAACCCGCGCACCGAACCCGCGCGTCGAACCCGTACACCGAACCCGCGAGGAGCACCTTCATGGCCCCGTCCCGCATAGCGATCGTCACCGGCGCGAGCAGCGGAATCGGCGCCGCGACCGCCCGCAGGCTCGCCGAGGCCGGCTACCGCGTGGTCCTCACCGCCCGCCGCGAGGACCGCATCGAGGCGCTGGCCAAGGAGCTCAACGAGGCGGGCCACCAGGCGACCGCGTACCGGCTCGACGTCACCGACCGCGCCGCCGTCGACGAGTTCGCGACGGCCTTCAAGACGGTCGCCGTCCTCGTCAACAACGCCGGCGGAGCCCTCGGCGCCGACCCGGTCGCGACCGGCGACCCCGCCGACTGGCGCACGATGTACGAGACGAACGTCCTCGGCACGCTGAACGTCACCCAGGCCCTGCTGCCCAAGCTGGTCGCGAGCGGCGACGGCACGGTCGTCGTGGTCTCCTCCACCGCCGGCCACGGCACGTACGAGGGCGGCGCGGGCTATGTCGCCGCCAAGCACGGCGCCCACGTCCTCGCCGAGACCCTCCGCCTGGAGATCGTCGGACAGCCGGTGCGGGTCATCGAGATCGCGCCCGGCATGGTCAAGACCGACGAGTTCGCGCTGACCCGCTTCGGCGGGGACGCGGAGAAGGCGTCCAAGGTGTACGAGGGCGTGGCCGAGCCGCTGACCGCCGACGACGTGGCCGACACCATCGGCTGGGCGGTCACCCGCCCCCACCACGTCAACGTCGACCTCCTGGTCCTGCGCCCGCGCGCCCAGGCGTCGAACACAAAAGTCCACCGGGACCTGTGATGGCCGCCGACGAGAACGAACGGCGGCGCCTCGACCTGGAGAAGAAACGCGAACGGTACGTCTGGTACTACCTCGCGTACTTCCTGTTCGGCATCCATGTCGTCGCGTTCGTGATGATCTACGCCGTGCTGCACGCCAAGTAGGCATAGAGTCACAGCCTGTGGACAGACATCTGCGCTTCGACGTGCTGCACAACTTCCGTGACCTGGGCGGCTATTCGACCCCCGACGGGCGCCGGATCCGTCCCGGGCGCCTGTACCGGGCCGACTCGCTGGGCAAGTTGCGGCAGGGCACGGAGGACTGGTCCCGCTTCCTCTCGCTGGGCGTCCGCACGGTCGTCGACCTCCGCCACCCCTGGGAGATCGAGAAGCGCGGCCGTGTGCCGGACGACCCGTCCTTCAGCTACCACAACCTCAGCATCGAGCACCGCCCGTACAACCAGCCGGCGTTGCCGCCCGGGCTCGACCCGGGTCCGTACCTGGCGGAGCGGTACATGGAGGTGGCGGAGGACGGCACGAAGGAGATCCGCCGGGCGCTGGAACTCATCGTGGCCGCGGCGGAGTCCTGCTACCCCCTGGTCTTCCACTGCGCGTCCGGCAAGGACCGCACGGGCCAACTGGCGGCGTTCGTCCTGTCGTTGCTGGGCGTCCCGGACGAGACGATCATCGAGGACTACAGCCTCACCGAACTCGCGGCACCGGCGATTCTCGCGGCCTGGACGGCACGGGAGGGCCGCGCACCGACCTGGCTGGGCTTCGGCCGCGCCCCGGCGACGGTCATGCGCACATACCTCGCCGCCATGAAGGCGCGTCACGGCTCGATCGAGAGGTACGTGACCGAGGAACTGTCCCTCGACGCCACGGAGTTGGCATCCCGCCTGCGCGCGTCCCTCCTGGAACCCCGCCCCACCACCTGGCCGCCGCTGACCTACCGCAGGGCGACCCCCGCCGACGCCCCCGCCCTGGTCCGCCTCCGCGACACGGCCGCCCTCCGGCAACTGGCCCGGGGCATCGACCAGTGGAAGCCGGGCGAGAAGGACGAGACCCACTTCCACACCCGCATGCGGGAGGGCGAGGTCTGGCTGGCGTACGCGGACGACCACCTCACCGGCGCCTACGAACTCTGGTGGGACGACCCGGCCGCCTGGGGCCCCCGCCCCGCCGACGCGGGCTACATCCACCGCCTCATGACGGTCCCCCACACCTCCCCGCCCGGCACGGGCCGCCACCTCCTCGCCCACGCCGAATCCCGCATCACCGCGAAGGGCCGCCCGCACGCCCGCCTCGACTGCCTCGCCACCAACCCCGCCCTGCGCGCCTACTACGAGGCGGCGGGCTATGAAGTGGTCGGCGAACAGCGAGCCAAGGAGGGCGGCGCGGGCAGCCCCTATGCGGTGACGCTGCTGGAGAAGCGGTTGTCGGGCTGAGTCAGCCCTTCACGCAGACGACCTGCTTCAGCTTCGCCACGACCTCGACGAGGTCCCGCTGCTGATCGATGACCTGCTCGATCGGCTTGTAGGCGCCCGGGATCTCGTCGACCACGCCGGAGTCCTTGCGGCACTCCACGCCCCGCGTCTGCTCCTCCAGGTCCTTGGTGGAGAAGCGGCGCTTGGCGGCGTTGCGGCTCATGCGCCGACCCGCGCCGTGGGACGCCGAGTTGAAGGCCTTCTCGTTGCCGAGCCCCTTCACGATGTACGAACCCGTGCCCATGGAGCCCGGGATGATGCCGTAGTCGCCGGAGCCCGCGCGGATCGCGCCCTTGCGGGTGACGAGCAGGTCCATCCCGTCGTAGCGCTCCTCCGCCACGTAGTTGTGGTGGGCGCTGATCTCCGGCTCGAAGGTCGGCTTCGCCTTCTTGAACTCCCTGCGGACCACGTCCTTCAGGAGCGCCATCATGATCGAGCGGTTGTACTTCGCGTACTCCTGCGCCCAGAACAGGTCGTTGCGGTAGGCCGCCATCTGCGGGGTGTCCGCGATGAAGACGGCGAGGTCGCGGTCGACCAGACCCTGGTTGTGCGGGAGCTTCTGGGCCACGCCGATGTGGTGCTCGGCGAGTTCCTTGCCGATGTTGCGGGAACCGGAGTGCAGCATCAGCCATACGGAACCGGTCGTGTCCGTGCAGACTTCGACGAAATGGTTTCCGGATCCGAGCGTACCCATCTGCTTTCCGGCACGCTCGTGGCGGAATTTAACCGAATCGGCCACCCCGTCGAACCGCCCCCAGAAGTCCTCCCACCCGGCCGTCGCGAAACCGTGCAGCCGCCCCGGGTCGACCGGGTCGTCGTGCATTCCGCGGCCCACCGGAATCGCCTGCTCGATCTTCGACCGCAGCCGTGAGAGATCCCCCGGCAGGTCGTTCACCGTCAGGGACGTCTTCACCGCCGACATTCCGCAGCCGATGTCCACCCCGACCGCCGCCGGACACACCGCACCCCGCATCGCGATCACCGAGCCGACCGTCGCACCCTTGCCGTAGTGAACGTCCGGCATGACCGCGAGGCCCTTGATCCAGGGCAGCGTGGCGACATTGCGGAGCTGCTGGAGGGCGCCCTCCTCGACCGACGCGGGATCGGTCCACATACGGATCGGGACCTTCGCGCCCGGTATCTCGACGTAGTACATGTCTTCCTCATTCCCCCGGAAAAACAAACAGAGCTATACAGAAGTGGGTAATCGAAAAAAAGGTGCCAAGGTCTACGAAAAGGACAGCGGACCGGCGGTCACGGCGTTGCGTGCGATAGACATTGTCTGCAGGGGTGCCCCCTGCGCGGCAAGCGATTAACCAGCGAGAGGAGCCTGACCGTGCAGCGGAAGGCGTACGTATCCGGCGTCGCCGCGCTCCTCGCGGCCCTGCTGGCCGGCTGCACCGGCGGCTCCAGCGGCGGCGGCACGACGGACGACGCGAACCCGGGCAACGCCGGCTCGGCCACCGCCGTCGCCCAGCCGGGCAAGTACGACACGCTCCCGGAACCGTGCAGCGCGGTCAGCCACAACACCCTCGACTCCCTGCTGCCCGGCATCAAGCAGATCGCCGACCAGGACCAGCGCGCGAAGGCGTACCAGGGAGAGGCCGACCTCACCTACGACACCGACCGCAAGTCCGGCTGCCGTTGGAAGGTGGAGTCCACGGACGCGACGGACCATCTCCTCGTCGACTTCGAGCGGGTGGTGTCGTACGACAACGCCGTGAGCGACGACGCCGAGGCCCAGCAGCTGTTCGCGATGAAGGTGGAGGCGGCGGACCTGCCCGAGCCGACCGCCTCGAGCTCGGACGCGGGCGTGACCGCCGACGCCGGTTCCTCGCCCACCGCCTCGTCCTCGGCATCGTCCTCCACCTCCTCCCCGCCGTCCTCCTCGCCGTCCTCCTCCTCGTCCGGAACCCCCTCCGACCTCCAGCCACGCGTCCTGTCCGGTCTCGGCGACGAGGCGTTCCTCGACGACGTGGTCGGCGGCTCCGGTTCGACGGCGCAGCAGCGCACGGTGACTGTGGCGTTCCGCACGTCGAACGTCATCGTGACCATCGAGTACGAGGAGCAGCCGGCCACCGTCGGCACGGTCCCGGACAGCAAGGAAATGCAGGACAGGGCAAGGAAACTGGCCTCTCAGCTGGCGGACACGCTGGGCGGATAAGGGGTGTTCACCGCTCCCCCGCGTCCCTTCGCAAAGCTTTCAAAGCAAAACCGCACAGAGTCCTCACCGCGTACCGTGGCCCCTCGGACCCGATCCGACGGCAGGAACCACGAGCGTCATGAGTGAAGGAACCATGCAGCGACCAGCACAGCGAGATGAGCTCGACCAGCGAGAGAAGCGGGCGGGGCGCCTGGGCCGTGTCCTTGTCTGCGCGGCGGCGGTCCCCGTGATGCTGATCGTCGCCGGCTGTTCCTCGGACTCCGGCTCCGGTGACAGTGGGAGCAAGGGGTCGGAGAGCGGCGGGAAGACGTCCGCGCCGGCGGGCGGGAGCGCGTCGCCGACGGTGCAGGCGGCGGCGTACCGGACGATTCCCGACTCGTGCGGGACGTTGTCGAAGAAGACGCTGACCTCGCTGGTGCCGAAGGGGGCCAAGTCCGGCAAGAAGGGCGCTTCGGACGAGGCGGGCACGCGGGCGAGTTGCTCGTGGAGCAGTCTGGCCAACAACGGTGTGAAGGGCTCGCAGTTCCGCTGGCTGAACGTGTCGCTGCTGCGTTTCGACTCGGACGCGGCGCGCGGTGAGGGCAACCAGCTGGCGCACGTGTACTACGAGAAGCAGCTCAGGGACGCCCAGTCGGTGGCGGGCGCGAAGAACGTCAAGTCGCAGGCGGTCGCCGGGACGGGCGACGAGGCGACGGCGGTGCGCTACGACCTGAAGAAGAAGGAGGGCGCCTTCAAGCAGCAGACGGTCGTGGCGCGGGTGGAGAACGTGGTCGTCACCCTCGACTACAACGGCGCGGGTCTGGCCGGTGACAAGACGCCGAACGCCGACGATCTGAGCAAGCTGGCGCAGCAGGCGGCCAAGGAGGCGGTGGCCTCGGTGGCGGCGGCCAACGGCGACGGCGGCCAGGGCGGCGGTTCCGGCGGCGACTCGGGTTCGGGCACGGCGAAGCCGTCGCCTTCGAAGTCCGCGGCGCCGTCGGCGTCGGCGTCGAAGGCGGGGAAGTCCTCAGCGTCCCCGTCGAGCTCCCCTTCCTCCTCAGCGTCGAAGAAGAGCTGACCGTCACATCTGGACGGCAAATCGCAGCTCAGTACCGCATTTTGACGGAGCCCGGCCCCCTGTGACGGCCGGGCTCCTCCCGTCCGGCAATACGACCGCCGCACACATGTGCCACCCTGTTGCGCGCAACAACACGCAAGGGGAGGGGAGTACGGGTGGCCGCGCCACTGCAGCTGACTCGGATGCACCGCGTTCTCATCGGCGTGGTCGTGACCGGCGCCGTGATCATCGCCGGCATCGGCTTCGCCGGTTCGTACGCGGCCGTCCGCGAGTTGGCCATCAAGAAGGGCTTCGGGAACTTCGCGTACGTGTTCCCGATCGGCATCGACGCCGGTATCTGTGTCCTGCTCGCCCTGGACCTCCTCCTGACCTGGATCCGCATCCCCTTCCCGCTGCTGCGGCAGACGGCGTGGCTGCTGACGGCGGCCACGATCGCCTTCAACGGCGCGGCGGCCTGGCCGGACCCGCTGGGCGTGGGCATGCACGGCGTGATCCCGATCCTGTTCATCGTCGCGGTGGAGGCGGCCCGGCACGCGATCGGCCGCATAGCGGACATCACGGCCGACAAGCACATGGAGGGCGTGCGGCTCACCCGCTGGCTGCTGTCCCCGGTCCCGACCTTCCTGCTGTGGCGGCGGATGAAGCTGTGGGAGCTGCGCTCCTACGAGCAGGTCATCAAGCTGGAACAGGAACGTCTCGTCTACCGGGCCCGGCTGCACTCGAGGTTCGGCCGCGCCTGGCGCCGCAAGGCTCCGGTGGAGTCCCTGATGCCGCTGCGGCTGGCCCGCTACGGCGTCCCCCTGGCGGAGACGGCCCCGGCGGGCCTGGCAGCGGCTGGCATAGAGCCGGTCCTCCTGCCCCCGGCGCCCCCGCAGGAGGTCACCGCGCCACCGGTGAACCGCGCGGTGGAGGCGGCGCCCGCACCACGGCCGACGGAGCAGTACGGCTACGTGCCCGAGGCACCCGAGCCGGAGGTGAGTCCCTGGCTGCACGCCCGGCACCCCCAGCAGATCGAGTACCACGGCGACTACGACCCGACGTACGACCCGGAGCAGTACGCCCAGTGGTACCAGGAACAGCAACTGGCCGAGCAGTACCAGCAGGAGCAGCAGTACCAGGACGAGCAGCAGTACCAGGGGGAACCCTCCCCGGAGGAGACCGGGAGCTTTCCCATACCGGTGAGCCCCGGCCGTACCCGGGAGCTGGGTGAGGGAGGCGGGCCGCCGGAGCCGACCGAGGAGGACTACTACCTGGTCTTCAAGAAGTCGATAGACGGCAGCTACCCCACCTCGGGCCAGTTCAGGGACGACGTGGAGGCGACCTACGGCACCACGCTCCCGCAGCGCGAGGCCGAGCGCATGGTCAACCGCTTCACCAACCGGCACACCGCGGAACTGCAGGAAGACCACATCGCCTGACCGGCTCAGGCACAGGACGAACAGGCACAGGAAAAGGGGCCCTCGGCAGAGGGCCCCTTTCTCGTGTTCTCGTGCCGCCTACTCGCCGAGCAGGCGCCGTACCCGGTCCTGTCCCACCGCCAGCAGCAGCGTGGGCAGGCGCGGTCCCGTGTCGCGCCCGACCAGCAGGTGGTACAGCAGCGCGAAGAACGTCCGCTGGGCCGTCTTGATCTCGGCCGGCAGCTCCTTGGGCGTGGCGTCGGCCGCGAACCCGGCCTGCACCTTGGGGACGCCGTAGACGAGGTGCGTCAGGCCGTCCAGCGACCAGTGCGACTCCAGTCCGTCGAGCAGCAGCCGCAGCGACTGCTGGGAGGCCTCGTCGAGGGACTTCAGCAGCTCGGCGTCCGGCTCGTCCCGCACGATGGTGCGCTGGTCGGCGGGGACCTGGGTGTTGATCCAGGCCTCGGCCCGGTCGTACCGCGGCCGCGCCTCGTCCAGCGACGCGAGCGGGTTCTCCGGGTCGAGCTCGGAGAGGATCCTGAGCGCCTGGTCCTCGTGCCCGGCGGTGATGTCGGCGACCGAGGCGAGCGTGCGGTACGGCAGCGGTCGCGGCGTCGACGGCAGCTCACCGGCGGCCGTGCCCACCGCGCGGGCGTGCGCGGCGACGTCCCCCGGCAGGGCGGAGCCGTCGGCGACCTTGGCGTCGAGCTTGTCCCACTCGTCGTAGAGCCGCTGGATCTCCTGGTCGAAGGCGATCTTGAAGGACTGGTTGGGCCGGCGGCGGGCGTAGAGCCAGCGCAGGATCTGCGGCTCCATGATCTTCAGGGCGTCGGCGGGCGTCGGCACACCGCCCCGCGAGGAGGACATCTTCGCCATGCCGCTGATGCCGACGAAGGCGTACATGGGTCCGATGGGCTGCTTGCCGCCGAAGATCCCGACGATCTGCCCGCCGACCTGGAAGGAGGACCCCGGGGACGAGTGGTCCACGCCGGACGGCTCGAAGACGACGCCCTCGTAGGCCCAGCGCATCGGCCAGTCGACCTTCCAGACCAGCTTGCCGCGGTTGAACTCCTCCAGCCGGACGGTCTCGGAGAAGCCGCAGGAGGTGCAGGAGTAGGTCAGCTCGGTGGTGTCGTCGTCGTAGGAGGTGACGGTGGTGAGGTCCTTCTCGCAGTTGCCGCAGTAGGGCTTGTACGGGAAGTAGCCGACGGAGCCGGAGGCGGAGCCGTCGTCCTCGCCGGCCGCGCCGGAGCCCTCGGCGGCCTCCAGCTCGGCCTCGTCGACCGGCTTCTGGGACTGCTTGGCCGGGGCCTTCTTGGTGCGGTACTGGTCGAGGATCGCGTCGATCTCGGCCCGGTGCGCCACCGCGTGCAGGATCTGGTCCCGGTAGACGCCGGAGGTGTACTGGGCGGTCTGGCTGATCCCGTCGAACTCCACGCCGAGCTGGGCCAGCGACTCGATCATCGCGGCCTTGAAGTGCTCGGCCCAGTTCGGGAACGGGGAACCCTTCGGCGCGGGGACGGACGTCAGCGGCTTGCCGATGTGCTCGGCCCAGGCCTCCTTGTCGACCCCGGGGATCCCTTCCGGCACCTTGCGGTAGCGGTCGTAGTCGTCCCAGGAGATGAGGTGGCGCACCTGGTGTCCGCGCCGCCGGATCTCGTCGGCGACGAGGTGCGGGGTCATGACCTCGCGCAGGTTGCCGAGGTGGATCGGTCCGGACGGCGACAGCCCGGAGGCGACGACCACGGGTTTGCCGGGGGCCCGACGCTCCGACTCCTCGATGACCTCATCCGCGAAACGGGAGACCCAGTCGGTGGTCTCGGTGCTCTGAGCCACGATCGGCACGTCCTTCTTTCTCCGGGGCAGCCAGTACGGTCAATCAGCTGCGCCCCTAGTTTAGGCGGCGCAGCCGCCTGCAAGGGGCGCGGGGAACTGCGCGACCAGCCCCCACCGGCCCGCGGCCGCGAAAATCCCTTTGCCCCCCATGGGATACTGGCTCCGTCTGTCAATCCACGAGGAGAACGGCTCCCACCCCATGGCCTCGGTCACGTCGCTCACCGATCTCGTCAACCAGCAGCTCACGAACGCCCTCTCGGCCACCCTGCCGGAGGCCGTCGCGGAGCCGCTGCTGCGACGCAGTGACCGGGCGGACTTCCAGGCGAACGGCATCCTCGCCCTCGCCAAGAAGGCCAAGGCCAACCCGCGGGAGCTGGCGACCGAGGTCGTCGGACGGATCGTCACCGGCGACGAACTGATCAAGGACGTCGAGGTCTCCGGGCCCGGCTTCCTGAACCTCACCATCGCGGACCGGGCGATCACCGAGAACCTCGCCGCCCGGTACGCGGACGGCGACCGCCTCGGGGTGCCCCTCAAGGAGAACGCGGGCATCACGGTCATCGACTACGCCCAGCCGAACGTGGCGAAGGAGATGCACGTCGGTCACCTCCGCTCCGCGGTCATCGGCGACGCCCTGCGGGGCATGCTCGACTTCACCGGCGAGAAGACGATCGGCCGGCACCACATCGGCGACTGGGGCACCCAGTTCGGCATGCTCATCCAGTACCTGTTCGAGAACCCCGGCGAGCTGGCCCCCGCGGCCGACGTCGACGGCGAGCAGGCCATGTCGAACCTCAACCGTGTCTACAAGGCCTCGCGCGCGGTCTTCGACTCCGACGAGGAGTTCAAGGAGCGGGCGCGCAAGCGGGTCGTCGCCCTGCAGTCCGGCGACAAGGAGACCCTCGAGCTGTGGCAGCAGTTCGTGGACGAGTCGAAGGTCTACTTCTACTCGGTCTTCGAGAAGCTCGACATGCGGATCCGGGACGAGGAGATCGTCGGCGAGTCCGCGTACAACGAGGGCATGCCCGAGACCGCCCGGCTCCTGGAGGAGATGGGTGTCGCGGTGCGCTCCGAGGGCGCGCTCGTCGTGTTCTTCGACGACATCCGGGGCAAGGACGACCAGCCGGTGCCGCTGATCGTGCAGAAGGCGGACGGCGGCTTCGGTTACGCCGCCTCCGACCTGACGGCGATCCGCAACCGGGTCAACGACCTGCACGCCACCTCGCTCCTCTACGTCGTGGACGTACGGCAGTCGCTGCACTTCAAGATGGTCTTCGAGGCGGCGAGGCGTGCGGGCTGGCTGACCGACTCCGTGACCGCGCACAACATGGGCTACGGCACGGTGCTCGGCGCGGACGGCAAGCCGTTCAAGACGCGTGAGGGCGAGACCGTACGGCTGGAGGACCTGCTGGACGAGGCGGTCCAGCGGGCGGCGGAGGTCGTCCGGGAGAAGGCCCAGGACCTCACCGAGGACGAGATCCAGGAGCGTGCCGCGCAGGTCGGCATCGGCGCGGTGAAGTACGCCGACCTGTCGACGTCCCCCAACCGGGACTACAAGTTCGACCTGGACCAGATGGTGTCGCTGAACGGCGACACGAGCGTCTACCTCCAGTACGCGTACGCCCGTATCCAGTCGATCCTGCGCAAGGCGGGCGACACGAAGCCGGCCGCCCACCCGGAGCTCGAACTCGCCCCGGCGGAGCGGGCGTTGGGCCTGCACCTGGACGCGTTCGGCGACACGGTCTTCGAGGCGGCCGCGGAGTACGCCCCGCACAAGCTGGCGGCGTACCTGTACCAGCTGGCTTCGCTGTACACGTCGTTCTACGACAAGTGCCCGGTCCTCAAGGCCGACACCCCGGCGCAGGTCGAGAACCGTCTGTTCCTGTGCGACATGACGGCCCGCACCCTCCACCAGGGCATGGCGCTGCTCGGCATCAGGACGCCCGAGCGTCTCTGATTTCGAACTCGCACCACACGGCCTTGCCCAACTCGCGGTCCCGGACGCCCCACTGGTCGCTCAGGGCCGCGACCAGCAGCAGTCCGCGCCCGCCTTCGGCCCCGGTGTCCCCGCTCTCCACGACGCGGGGCTCGCCGGGGCCGCTGTCGTGCACCTCGACGCCCAGCACCCGGCCGTCGTAGCGCAGGAGCAGCCGTGAGTGGCGGCCGGGCGGTACGCCGTGCAGCAGGGCGTTGGTGACCAGTTCGCTCACGCAGAGCAGTACGTCGTCGGCGCGGTCCGTCCCGGCGAGGCCCCAGCCGGTGAGTGTCTCCGCCGTGAACCTCCGCGCGGCCTGCACGGATCGGCGCTCCCGGCGGAAGAACCGCTCGCGCAGGGTGGGGAGTTGGATCGTGTCATTCACAGGACGAGAGTTGCGCAGAGTGACTACTGTTGATCACTCCGTAAACCCGTACAGATTTTTTGTACGGGCTCGCACCCGGTGACGTACGCGTCCCGAGGGGGAGGGAGTCCTGCATGAGCGCCAGGAGGCCACCGCGGCCGAAGAACCTCACGTCCATGAAGATGCTGGGCAAGCAACTGGGCGCCGCGCGTCGCGCCGCGGGCCTCACCCAGAGCTCCCTCGCCGCAGCGGTCCGGGTGGACGAGGAGACCATCGCCTCGATCGAGCAGGGCAGGCGGGCGCTGAAGCCGGACCTGGCCGCCGTGCTCGACGAGACCCTCCAGACCAAGGGCACGTTGTCGGCCGGCGTGGCCAACCTCCCGGACATCGACCAGTTTCCGATGTGGGCGGAGCTGTACATGGAGCATGAGCGGGAGGCGATCGCGTTGTCCCTTCATGCCAACCAGGTGCTGCCCGGCCTTCTCCAGACGCGGGCCTACGCGGAGGCGGTACTGCGGGAGCGTGTTCCGGCCTACGACGAGCAGGAGATCGAGACGAAGGCTGCGGCACGTATCGAACGACAGGAGATCCTGCACCGCAAGAACCCGCCAACGCTCAGCTTCGTCGTCTGGGAGCCGGTGCTGCACCTGGCGATCGGAGGAGCGGAGGTGCGCGGGGAGCAGCTCCGCCAACTGCGCAATTGCGCCGAACTCCCTTGCGTTTCGCTCCAGTTCCTGCCCATGAGCGGTCCATCGCACGCCGGGCTCGACGGCCCCTTCGTCCTGCTGGAGACCCCCGACCATCAGCAGTTGGCCTACATCGAGGGCCAACGCGGCAGCCAGTGGGTTTCCGACGCAGATGAGGTGTCCATCCTCGCGCGCAAGTATGCGATGCTGCGAGCACAGGCCCTGTCCCCGCTGGAGTCGAGGGGCCTGCTGGACCGTCTGCTAGGAGAGCAATGAGCACCGAGGCACTTCAGTGGTTCAAGTCGACCTACAGCGGCAGCGAGGGCGGCGAATGCATCGAAGTCGCCCTCGCCCCCCACACCGTCCACATCCGCGACTCCAAGAACCCCGCAGACACCGGCCCCACCCTTCAGGTCACCCCCGCCGCCTGGGCCGCCTTCACCGCGAGCGGGTGCTGCTGAGCACCACGAGCCGTTGGGTCGCCCGGGTCATCGCCACATAGTGGTCGACCGCGCCCTCGATGCCGTCCCCGAAGCTCTCCGGGTCGACCAGGACGACCAGGTCGAATTCGAGCCCCTTGGACAGTTCCGGGGTGAGTGAGCGGACCCGGGGGTTCGGTGGGCGATAGGCGGGGGCCCCGATGACGCAGGCGATGCCGTCGGCGTGCTCGGCGAGCCAGCGGTCCACGACCGCGTCCAGGTCGGTGGCCGGGCCGTGCGTGACCGGGACTCCGCCGCTGCGGATGGAGGTCGGCACGTTGGCGTCGGGGAGCGCGGCCCGGATGACCGGCTCGGCCTCCGCCATGATCTCCTGCGGGGTGCGGTAGTTGACGGTCAGGGAGGCCAGTTCGACGCGGTCGAGTCCGACCCGTTCGAGGCGCTCCCGCCACGACTCGGTGAAGCCGTGCCGGGCCTGGGCGCGGTCGCCGACGATGGTGAAGCTGCGGGACGGACAGCGTGAGAGCAGCATCTGCCACTCCGCGTCGGTGAGTTCCTGCGCCTCGTCGACGACGATGTGCGCGAACGGGCCCGCGAGCAGGTCCGGTTCGGCGGCGGGCGGCGCGTCCAGGGGGACCAGGGAGTTCTGCAGGTCCTGCCCCTTCAGCATGGTCATCAGCATGCGCTGCCAGTCGTCGTCGGTCCGCAGCAGGTTCTCGGTGACCTGGGCCCGGTAGGCGCGTTCGGCGGCGACCTCGGCCTCGTGCCGGCGCCTGCGCCGGGATGCCTCGGGATCGCCGAGCCGTTGCCGGGCCGCGTCCAGGACCGGCAGGTCCGACACCGTCCAGGCCTGCGGCTCGGCGCGCTGGAGCCGTCGTACGTCGTCCCGGTCGAGCCAGGGAGCGCACAAGCGTAGATAGGCGGGCACCGACCACAGGTCCCCGACCAGGTCGGCCGCCTCGATCAACGGCCAGGCGCGGCCGAGTGCCGCGTTCAGCTCCTCGTTCCGGCGCAGCGCCCTGCGGAACAGGTCAGGGGGCACGTCGCCGTCGTACTTGTCCATCAGGATCTCGACCAGCCTCTCCCAGACCTGGTCGCGGCCCTCGTTGTGCGGGGTGCCGGGCTCCGGGGCGTCGAAGGCCTCGGACCAGTCGGCGGCGGTGAGAGGGATGCCGACCCGGTCGACGGTGACCGTCATGCCCTCGGTGGGCGGCTCCTCGTAGAACCGGACGGCCTTCTCGACCGCCTTCACCAGGTCCGCGGTGGCCTTCAGCCGGGCCACCTCCGGATCGCGCTCCACGCCCGCCGCCTCCCCCTCGGTGACGAGGTCCCGCAGGACGCAGGTCTGCACGCCCTCCTCGCCGAGGCTGGGCAGCACGTCGGACACGTACGCCAGATACGGCCGGTGCGGGCCGACGAACAGCACGCCGCCGCGCCGCTGACCGAGGCGGGGGTCGGAGTAGAGGAGGTGGGCGGTGCGGTGCAGGGCGACGACGGTCTTGCCGGTGCCGGGACCCCCGTCGACGACGAGCGCGCCCCGGGAGCCCGCGCGGATGATGGCGTCCTGGTCGGCCTGGATGGTGGCCAGCACGTCCCGCATGCGCTCGGAGCGGTTGGTGCCGAGGCTGGCGATGAAGGCGGACTGGTCGTCGAGCGCGACGTTGTGCTCCAGCTGGTCGGGGGTGAAAACCTCGTCCCAGTAGTCGCTGATCCGCCCGTCGGTCCAGCGGTAGCGGCGGCGGCTGACCAGGCCCATCGGGTTGGCGTGGGTGGCCGCGAAGAAGGGCTCGGCGGCCGGGGAGCGCCAGTCGGTCAGCAGGCGGCGGCCGTCGTTGTCGGTGAGCCCGAGACGGCCGATGTAGACGGGCTGCTCGGGGTTGTCGGCCTCGACCATGCGCCCGAGGCACAGGTCGAGACCGAAGCGGCGCAGGGTGCGCAGCCGTCCGTTCAGCCGGTGCACCTCGATGTCGCGGTCCATGGCGGCCTGGCCGATGCCGCCGGGCGCCTTGAGCTCGGCGTCGAGGCGTTCGGACACCTCGGCGATCGCCTGCTCCAGGCTCGCCGCGATGTCCGCGAACTGCTGCTCGTCGCGGGCGATCAGCGCGGGGTCGGTTTTGGCGGTGAGGTTGTCGGAAAGGTCGAACGCGGACAAAGACACAGACACTTCCTGAATCCCCCATTTACCCGGCTTCTCGGCTTCGGCCTGCGATTGTGCGCCACGAGGGGGGCCTTGCCGCAAGGCCCCCCATGAGCTATAGGTTGAAAGTGGCGGGGAGTGTGGTGTCAGTGCCTCCCTCTACAGTCACCGACATGGCGACACTTCCGAATCCCCTTCCGAGGCTCACGTCCCTCGGCTTGGAGCTGCCCGCGGGCCGACTGGTCGACGAGACGACCGAAGGCCCCTGGCACGAACCCCTGTTGTGGCTGGCGGAGGAACAGGCGACGGCACAGAGTTGGGCCGCTCTCCGCCTCACGGCACCGGCTGTCGGTCTGCTTCCGGTCCTCGTCGACGTGGGCGGTGACCAAGACGGGCCCTCGGAGTGGGAGTTGGCGCCTGCCGAGATGTCCTACCCCGGGGACCACGACGCCGAAGAGGTGCTGACCGAGTTCTGGGAGGAGTGCGCGGAGGAGGACGCCGACTGGCCGGGCCTCGCCGACGCCCCACCCGGGACCGCTCAGGACCCCGACGCCACCGCCTCGGACCTCGTGGATTCCCTGCTCGACGGAGGTCCGCTCAAGGACCCCCGGCTCGCCCTCGTGCCGGCTCGGCGCAGCGCCGACATCCCCGCGGCGATCGGCTGGATGGGCCCGGCGAACCACGAGGACGACACCGGCCGCCTCTGCTCCGTCCTGCGCTCCTGGGAGGACCGCTTCGGCATACGCGTCATCGCCCTCGGCTTCGACCACCTGCTGGCGTCCGTGGCCACCCCGCCGACCACGCTCGCCGAGGCGGAAGCCCTGGCCGCCGAGCACTTCGCCTTCTGCCCGGACAACATCTGGCAGGGCAGCGACACCACGCTGACGGCATACGCCGAGAACCAGCTCGTCAACCGGCAGGTGTGGCACTTCTGGTGGGACTGACCGGGCGTCACGGCAACAAGGCCATCCCCTCTGGCGCCACGACCCCGAACTCCCCTTCCAGCAGCCGCCTGACCTCGTCCTCGTCCGCCAACTCCCGCTCCTGTACCGACCCGTCGGACCGTGTCTGCGTCAACACCCGTCCGTGCAGCAGGAGATGGCGCTCGGCGTCGACGCTCTGCACATACAGCCGCTGGGTGAACGGCGAGCGCGGGTTCGTGGCGACGTGCCAGTTGATGACCTCGAAGTCGGCCCGCTCGAACGGCTCCAGCGTGAACGCGTACTGCGCCTGCCAGGGCCCGTCCGAGGCGACACCGCCCTTCTCGTCGCCGTAGGCCTGCAGCACCCACAGCTCCAGCGGCCCCGGGTGCGGCACGGTCACCAGCCGGTGCCGCCGCCCGGCGTCCCGGAACTCGGTGCCGGCGACCAGCGGCACCGGTTCCAGCAGCGCGCCGAGCGCCCCGAAGCCGACGTCGGCGAGATACGGCAGCGGCTCGCCCGGTACCTCGACCAGCAGGACCATATGGGTGCGCGGGCGGCTCTCGATGCGGTCGGCACCCACCACGACCCGTGCCGTCAGCCGCGTCACTCCGAACCCGAGGGCCTCCAGGACCCCCGCCAGCAGCGTGTTGTGCTCGTAGCAGTAGCCGCCGCGCCGCCCCCGCACCAGCTTGGCCATCAGGTCGGCGGGCGCCAGCGAGGGAGCCGTACGGCGCAGGGCGTCCAGGTTCTCGAAGGGGATGCCCCGCATGTGCGCCAGATGCACCCCCCGGAGGGTTTCGGCGTCGGCCCGCCGCGGCCCCTCCCAGCCGATCCGCCCGAGGTACACGTCAAGGTCGGACTCCACGAACTCCACTGTGTCGGACATGCCCTCACCGTAGACACCCCCAGCCACCGCGTCCGTCCTCCGGGAGTCGGACCCCGACCCTGCCTTTCGCCCTAGGCCTGGATCAGGTCCGGTCCTGGTTCCTCAGCGCCCTCCCCAGCCGCCGAAGCCCCTCCGCGATCTCCGTCGGCGTCTGGGTCACGAAGCACAGCCGCAGGGTCGAGCGGTCCGGGGCGCCGGCGTAGAAGGGTGCCCCGGGGACGTAGGCCACGTCGTGGCGCACCACCTCCGGCAGCAGGGCCGTGGTGTCGTACGACTCCGGGAGGCGGGCCCAGAGGAACATGCCGCCCTCGGGGCGTTCCCAGGCCGAGCCCTCCGGCAGGGCGTCCGGCAGTCCCGCCGGCATCGCGTCCCGCCGCTCGCGGTAGGCGTCCGCGACCCGGGCGACGTGCGCGTCGAGGTCCCGGTCCGCCAGGTAGCGGGCCGCGGCGAGCTGGTTGACGGTCGGGGTGTGCAGGTCGGCCGCCTGCTTGGCGACCGCGCAGGCCCGCCGCAGTTCGGCGGGGGCCCGCAGCCAGCCCAGCCGCAGGCCCGGCGCCATGACCTTGGAGAAGGAGCCGAGCAGGACCGCCCGGTCCCCGGCCCCCGCGCAGGCGGCGATCCACGGGACCCGCTCGCCCTCGAAGCGGAGCTCGCCGTACGGGTCGTCCTCGACGATCCACAGCCCGCACCGGGCCGCGACCCCGGCGACGGCGGCCCGGCGGGCGGCCGGCATGGTGCGGCCGGTCGGGTTCTCGAAGGTGGGCACGGTGTAGAGGAGCTTCGGCCGCTCCCGGACCACCAGGTCCTCCAGAGCCCCGGGGTCCACTCCGTCCGCGTCGCACGGGACGGGCACGATCCGGGCTCCCGCGAAGGCGAAGGCCTGGAGCGCGGCCAGATAGCAGGGGCTTTCGACGAGGACCGTGTCGCCGGGTTCCAGCAGGGCGGTCGCCAGCAGGGAGAGTGCCTGCTGGGAGCCGGTGGTGACGAGGACGTCGTCGGCCGCCGTCGCCAGTCCCCGCGCGGACGTACGGGCGGCCAGCGCCTCCCGCAGGGCCGGTTCGCCCTCCGTCGTCGAGTACTGCAGGGCCCGCGCGGGCGACTCGGCGAGGACCGCGCGGAAGGCCTCCGCGATGCCCTCCACGTCGAACAGCTCGGGCGCCGGCAGCCCGCCCGCGAAGTTGATCACCTCGGGGCGCGCGGTGACGGCGAGGATGTCCCGGACCGGCGAACCGCCGACGGACCGGGCGCGCGCGGCGAGCGGCGGGACGGGGGCGAGGGCGGGCACGACGGTCATGGGCACGGCTCCTGGCGGCTGCGGGACGACGGTTCGTGCCCGCAGCCTAGGGATGTGCGTGCCGCCTACAACGAGATTTCCGGGATGCGGACACAGCCGCCTCTCAGGCCTTGCGGCCGATCCCCGCGTACACGTTGATGTCGGCGTCCGTCACGTCGTTGATGTCGGCGTACCGGACCTTCTCGATCGCGTCGAGGGTCTCCAGGTAGGAGGCCTCGGGCTGCTCCGGGACCGGGGCCGCGTGGTCGGCCCGCCAGCGGTGGACGGGGACGACCCTGGGCTCGGCGATGTCGAGGGAGTTCTCCGTGAAGAACCGCTCGACCTCGGCCTTCGACCGCAGCACGAAGGTGAACCCCCGCTCGGTGTACGTGCGCTGGACCGCCCGGATGTTCTCGGGGTTGAGGTCCTCGGTGAGGTGGCTGAGCACCAGCCGGCTCCCGGCGGGCAGCGCCTCCACGAGCTCGCGCACGATCGGATAGGCATCCGCGTCCTTGACGAAGTGCAGGATCGCCACCAGGCAGAGCGCGATCGGCTGGTCGAAGTCAAGCGTCTTCGCGGCCTGTTCGAGGATGTGCGCCGGGTTGTTGAAGTCGGCGTCGACGTAGTCCGTACGGCCCTCGGGCCCGCTGGTGAGCAGGGCACGGGCGTGGGTGAGCACCACCGGGTCGTTGTCGACGTACACCACCCGGGAGTCGGGGATGATCCGCTGGGCGATCTGGTGGACGTTCTCCGCGGTGGGCAGGCCGGTGCCGATGTCGAGGAACTGACGGATGCCGTCGTCCTGGGCGAGCGTGTTCACCGCGCGGCGCAGGAAGTCGCGGTTGTGCCGTACGTCGAGGTAGCCGCGCGGGTTGGCGGCGAGTCCGGCGGCGGCCGCGGCGCGGTCGACCGGGTAGTTGTCCTTGCCGCCGAGGAAGACGTCGTAGACCCGGGCCGGGTGCGCCTTGGTGGTGTCGATCCTGCCGCGCAGCAGGGCGGGGTCTTGGCTCAGTGCGTCACCGGACACGGGTGTCTCCTGGGGAGTCGAGGCGGTCGTACGGGCGACCGCGACCAGTCGCCAACAACCTAACTCCCGGCCGGACTTGATGGTGCCCGACCGGCGATCCGGCCGTTCCGGCACCCGCGAGCCGTCCCACGAACCCCCTGCGGGAAATGACATCCCTGCTGGTCAGAGACCATCCCGCCGCCTCGGCGTCCCGAATCCCGGGCGGACTGTGGCGCCGGCGGGCGATCATCACTCAGGCTGAGGCCCGCACCCCAGCCATCCCACAGAAGGCCCCCACGACCATGCCCGCCATCCGCCGCTCGCTCACCGCCCTGCTCCTCGCCGCGCTCGTCGCGCTCGGCCTGACGGGATGCCAGGACGGCACGGGTCTCAAGGACGAGGGCCCGGCGACCAGTCACGCCCGGTCCCTGCGCGCCCCCGGCCCCCCGCACACGACGAGGCCGCCCGGCGGAGAGCCGGGCGGCCTCGGAGGTCGCTGAGGAGATCAGCCGGCGTAGACCGGCGCCTCCTTCGGGTTCGGGCCGTACTTGTTCGGACCCGGCTCGCTGTCCAGGCAGGTGAAGACCAGCAGCGTGATGCCGCCGACGAGCGGGACGATCCCGAACAGCAGCCACCAGCCGGAGCGGCCGGTGTCGTGCAGCCGGCGGACACCGACACCCAGGCTGGGGAGCAGGATGGCGAGCCAGAAGATGACCAGGAGGATCGAGAACGCGGACGACTTCGTCGCGACGGACAGCACGCTCAGCACCACGTAGATGATGCCGACGAACAAGGTGTACATCCAGTACTCCTTGCGGCGCGCGCGCCCGCTGAACACCGCGTACTTCTTCAGCACTTCGAGAAACCAGCTCATGGTGCGTCCCCCAGGGATCGACGTTCGGACCATCCGGAACGGATCAGGCCAAGCGCAGAAGGTAGGGATGCTGACGAGAACTCGTCAATTCCCCATGGCGAGCCCACCATTTCCCGTGGCTGCCCCATGGCTGCCGCACAGGTGTCCGCAAATACGGACAGATCCACCCAAGATCCATCACCAGCCACGGTGAATCGCCCGCCGGGCAACGCGAGTTCACGCGGTCGAGTTGCTTCCGTTGCCGAACCGAAGGCGTTCCGATGCAGGTCGGTGGCCGATTCGAGGCCTGATCTGTTCCGTACCGTTGCCGATTCAGCGCAACTTTTGCGCCACCTCGGTCGCCCAGTACGTCAGGATGTTCCGCGCACCGGCCCGCTTGATGCCGGTGAGGGCCTCCAGGATCGCCCGGTCGCGGTCGATCCAGCCCTTCTCGGCGGCGGCCTCGATCATCGAGTACTCGCCGGAGATCTGGTAGGCGGCCACCGGCACGTCCACGCTGTCGGCGACCCGCGCGACGATGTCGAGGTAGGGGCCCGCGGGCTTGACCATCACCATGTCGGCCCCCTCCTCCAGGTCCAGGGCCAGCTCCCGCAGCGCGTCACCGATGTTGGCCGGGTCCTGCTGGTACGTCTTGCGGTCACCCTGGAGCGAGGAGCCGACGGCCTCGCGGAAGGGGCCGTAGAAGGCGGAGGCGTACTTGACGGTGTAGGCGAGGACGGCCACGTCCTCGCGGCCGATCTGGTCGAGCGCGTCCCGGATGACCCCGATCTGCCCGTCCATCATGCCGCTGGGGCCCACGACATGAGCGCCGGCGTCGGCCTGCACCTGGGCCATCTCGGCGTACCGCTCCAGCGTCGCGTCGTTGTCGACGCGTCCCTGCTCGTCGAGCACACCGCAGTGCCCGTGGTCGGTCGTCTCGTCGAGGCACAGGTCGGACATGACCAACAGCTCGTCGCCGACCTCGGCCCGCACATCGCGGATCGCGACCTGCAGGATCCCGTCCGGGTCGGTGCCCGGCGTCCCGATGGCGTCCTTCTTCGACTCCTCCGGCACCCCGAACAGCATGATCCCGGAGATCCCGGCCTCCACCGCCTCCGCGGCCGCCTTCTTCAGGCTGTCCCGCGTGTGCTGGACGACACCGGGCATCGCGGCGATCGGCACGGGCTCGCTCACACCCTCCCGCACGAAGGCGGGGAGGATGAAGTCGGCCGGGTGCAGCCGCGTCTCGGCGACCATGCGCCGCATCACGGGAGTGGTCCGCAGCCGACGGGGTCGGGTACCGGGAAACGATCCGTACTTCGACATGCCCTCTACGCTACGCCCGCCCCGGGAGCACCTTTGCCGACGCCGTGTCGAGCGCCCACCCGCTGCACCGGAAACGGGCGGAGCGCCCCGCACGCGACGCACGGGACGCTCCACCGACTCCTCAGGTCGTCCGGCGTCGCCGGGCCCCCGGCCGTCGCTCGCTCGGCCGGGTCACCGGGTCCCCGGCCTCCAGCGCGGCGGTACGGCGGCGTAGGCCGTAGTCGGCGAGCGCCTCCGCCAGCTTGTGCACGGACGGCTCCGGGGCCATGACGTCCACCCGCAGCCCGTGCTCCTCGGCGGTCTTCGCGGTGGCCGGGCCGATACAGGCGATCACCGTCACGTTGTGCGGCTTGCCCGCGATGCCCACGAGGTTCCGCACGGTCGAGGACGACGTGAACAGAACGGCGTCGAAACCGCCGCCCTTGATCGCCTCCCGCGTCTCCGCCGGCGGCGGCGAGGCCCGCACGGTCCGGTACGCGGTGACGTCGTCGACCTCCCAGCCCAGCTCGATCAGCCCGGCGACCAGGGTCTCGGTGGCGATGTCGGCGCGCGGCAGGAACACCCGGTCGATCGGGTCGAAGACCGGGTCGTAGGGCGGCCAGTCCTCCAGCAGACCGGCCGCGGACTGCTCCCCGCTCGGCACCAGGTCCGGCTTCACACCGAAGGCGACCAGCGCCTTCGCCGTCTGCTCGCCCACCGCGGCGACCTTGATCCCCGCGAAGGCCCGGGCGTCGAGCCCGTACTCCTCGAACTTCTCCCGCACGGCTCGGACGGCGTTCACCGAGGTGAACGCGATCCACTCGTAGCGCCCGGTCACGAGCCCCTTCACGGCCCGCTCCATCTGCTGGGGCGTGCGCGGCGGCTCGACGGCGATCGTCGGGACCTCGTGCGGCACGGCCCCGTAGGACCGCAGCTGGTCGGAGAGCGACGCCGCCTGCTCCTTCGTCCGCGGCACGAGAACCTTCCAGCCGAACAGCGGCTTGTTCTCGAACCAGGACAGCTGGTCGCGCTGGGCGGCGGCGGAACGCTCACCGACCACGGCTATCACCGGCCGGCCGCCGTCCGGCGAGGGCAGCACCTTCGCCTGCTTCAGCGTCTGCGCGACCGTGCCGAGCGTCGCGGTCCAGGTCCGCTGCCGAGTGGTCGTACCGGCGACCGTGACGGTAATCGGGGTGTCCGGCTTACGGCCGGCCGACACCAGCTCGCCCGCCGCCGCGCCGACCGAGTCGAGCGTCGTGGAGACGACGACCGTGCCGTCCGAGGCGCCCACCTCCGTCCAGCACCGGTCGGAGGCCGTACGCGCGTCCACGAACCGCACGTCGGCGCCCTCGGCGTCCCGCAGCGGCACACCGGCGTACGCGGGCACGCCGACGGCCGCGGCGACACCCGGCACGACCTCGAACGGAACGCCCTCACGGACGCACGCCAGCATCTCCCCGGCGGCGTAGGCGTCCAGACCGGGGTCCCCGGACACCGCACGGACGACCCGCCTGCCGCCCCGCGCGGCCTCCATGACAAGATATGCGGCATCCCGTACCGCGGGGGCCCCAACGGTTGTTGACGTGCCGTCAACGACCGCCAGCTGAGGTGTGCCCGTGCCCGGAACAGGGTCCGACGAAGGACCCCCGTCCGTGTGCACCTCGGCGACGCCCTGCCGGGCGTGCTGGCGCACCACGTCGAGCACGTCGTGCTCGGCGACGAGGACGTCCGCGTTCGCCAGCGCCTCAACGGCGCGCAGAGTCAGCAGTCCCGGATCCCCGGGTCCGGCACCCAGGAAGGTGACGTGCCCGTGATCGAGGCCGGTGGGAAGGGTGGTGGGGCTCACTGTGCTCGCTCCCCCATCAGACCGGCCGCGCCCTGGGCAAGCATCTCGGCCGCGAGCTCACGGCCGAGCGCCGTTGCCTGGTCGTATGTCTCGGGCACGGGACCGGTGGTGGACAGCTGCACCGTACGGACGCCGTCGGTCGTGCCGACGACGCCTCGCAGGCGCATTTCCTTGACAATCTGCCCGTCGGCCAGAAGGTCGGCCAGCGCGCCCACAGGGGCGCTGCAGCCGGCCTCCAGGGCGGCGAGCAGTGACCGTTCGGCGGTCACGGCGGCCCGGGTGAACGGGTCGTCGAGTTCGCCGAGCGCGGCGATCAGGTCCGCGTGGTCCGCGGCGCATTCGATCGCCAGGGCCCCCTGGCCGGGGGCGGGCAGAACCGTGTCTATCGACAGGAAGTCGGTGACCTCGTCGATCCGGCCTATCCGGCTCAGGCCGGCGGCGGCCAGGACGACGGCGTCCAGCTCACCGTCGTGCACGTACCGGATCCGGGTGTCGACGTTCCCCCGGATCGGCACGGTCTCTATGTCGAGCCCGTGCCCGCGCGCGTACGCGTTCAGCTGGGCCATCCGCCGCGGCGAACCCGTTCCGATCCGCGCCCCGCGGGGCAGGTCGGTGAACTTCAGCGCGTCCCGGGCGACGATGACGTCCCTCGGGTCCTCGCGTTCCGGTACGGCGGCCAGGACCAGGTCCTCGGGCTGCGCGGTCGGCAGGTCTTTGAGCGAATGAACCGCGAAGTCGACCTCCCCCCGCAGCAGCGCGTCGCGCAGCGCCGTGACGAACACGCCGGTGCCGCCGATCTGCGCGAGGTGCTCGCGGGAGGTGTCGCCGTACGTGGTGATCTCGACCAGCTCGACGGGCCGGCCGGTCACCCGGCTCACGGCCTCCGCCACCTGCCCGGACTGGGCCATGGCGAGTCTGCTCCGCCTGGTCCCCAGTCTCAGTGTCCTGTCACTCATGCCGGCCCTCGGTCCTTGCTGTTCTCGGGTTCGTCGTCGGCGCGCTCGGCGCGGGAGACGGCCGCGACCGTCTCCTGGTCCAGGTCGAAGAGGGTGCGCAACGCGTCCGCGTACCCAGCCCCGCCCGGCTCAGCCGCGAGTTGCTTGACCCGTACGGTCGGCGCGTGCAGCAGCTTGTCGACGACACGCTTCACTGTCTGCGTGATCTCCGCGCGGTGCTTGTCGTCCAGCTCCGGCAGCCGCCCCTCGAGCCGCGCGATCTCGTTCGCGACGACATCGGCGGCCATGGTCCGCAGCGCCACCACGGTCGGTGTGATGTGGGCCGCCCTGAGCGCCGCCCCGAAGGCGGCGACCTCGTCGGCGACGATCCGCCGCACCTGGTCGACGTCGGCCGCCATGGGCGCGTCCGCGGACGCCTCGGCCAGCGACTCGATGTCCACCAGCCGCACCCCGCCCAGCCGGTGCACGGCCGCGTCGATGTCCCGGGGCATGGCCAGGTCCAGCAGGAACAGCACGGGCGCGGGCCGCGGCGGCCCGACCACGGGTTCGGGCTTACGCCGCTCCGGGATCCGTCCGACGGTGGCGGCGAGCGCGGCCAGCGCGACGATGGCGTCGGCGTCCTGCGCGGGATCGAACGAGGCACCGGCCCCGCCCGTCTGCGGCCGAGGCGCGTTGTCCACCCAGGCAGCATGCTGCTCAAGCTCAGCAGCAGCCATCCCGGCCACGGCCCCTTCCCCGATCACGGAGAAGTCGGCGACGGCCGGTATAGGGGCCAGATCAAGCGGACAGCTCTCATCGCCACCGCCCAGGCCGCGGGCAGTCGCGTCGGCGCCGTCGCCCTCGCCGCTCAAGCTGCGGGCATTCGTGCCGCCTAGGGCGGCTCCCGACCCAAAGCGGGGCGGCACCTCGCCAGCGCCGAGTCGCGCGACGTCCTCCCGGCCAGCTACCGCATCCGGCACGTCCAGAACACCGCGTCCAGAAACCGCCGCGGCAACCGCCTCAGCCGACAGCACCAGACCAGTGGCCCCCGTACAAGACACCACAACATCGGCACGTGTCAGCTCACCCGGCACCGATTCCATCGACACCGCCCGAGCCGCAACCCCCGCGTCACCCCCGTCGGAGAGGATCTCCGCAAGCCGCTCGGCCCGATCAGCCGTACGGTTCGCGATCACCACCTCACCGACCCCGGCCCGCGCCAACGTCGCCGCCGCCAGCGACGACATCGACCCGGCCCCGATGACCAGCGCCTTCTTCCCCCGGGCCCACGCCTGCACATCCGCACCGGCGGCCAGCTGCTCCAGACCGAAGGTCACGAGCGACTGCCCGGCCCGGTCGATCCCCGTCTCGGAGTGCGCCCGCTTCCCGACCCGCAACGCCTGCTGGAACAGATCGTTGAGCAGTCGCCCGGCGGTGTGCAGATCCTGCGCCTTGGCCAGCGAGTCCTTTATCTGCCCGAGGATCTGCCCCTCACCGACGACCATCGAGTCCAGCCCGCAGGCCACGGAGAACAGATGGTGGACGGCACGGTCCTCGTAGTGCACGTACAGATAGGGCGTCAGCTCATCGAGCCCCACCCCGCTGTGCTGCGCCAGCAGCGTCGACAGCTCGGCGACCCCCGCGTGGAACTTGTCCACGTCCGCGTACAACTCGATCCGGTTGCACGTGGCAAGCACCGCCGCCTCGCTCGCCGGCTCCGCGGCGACCGTGTCCTGCAACAGCTTGACCTGGGCGTCCATCCCCAGCGTGGCCCGCTCCAGCACGCTGACCGGGGCGCTGCGATGGCTCAGCCCGACGACGAGGAGACTCATGCCGGCATCACGGCGGGTACGTCCCCGTCGGGTCCCTGCTCGGCGGACTCCTCGCGCGGAGCGGCGGCCGGGTGCGAACCGTCGGCCGCCGCGCCCTCCTCCACGGCCTTGCGCTGCTCGTGGAAGGCGAGGATCTGCAGCTCGATCGAGAGGTCGACCTTGCGCACGTCGACGCCGTCCGGCACGGACAGCACGGTCGGCGCGAAGTTCAGGATGGAGGTGACCCCGGCGGCCACGAGCCGGTCGCAGACCTGCTGGGCGGCACCGGCGGGAGTGGCGATCACACCGATCGACACGCCGTTGTCCTCGATGATCTTCTCCAGGTCATCGGTGTGCTGCACGGGGATCCCGGCGACCGGCTTGCCGGCCATCGCCGGATCGGCGTCGATCAGCGCGGCGACCCGGAAGCCACGGGAGGCGAACCCGCCGTAGTTGGCCAGGGCGGCGCCGAGGTTACCGATGCCGACGATGACGACCGGCCAGTCCTGGGTGAGCCCCAGCTCGCGGGAGATCTGGTAGACGAGGTACTCGACGTCATAGCCGACACCGCGGGTGCCGTACGAGCCCAGGTATGAGAAGTCCTTGCGGAGCTTGGCGGAGTTGACCCCCGCCGCGGCCGCGAGCTCCTCGGAGGAGACCGTGGGTACCGAGCGCTCCGACAGTGCGGTCAGGGCTCGGAGGTACAGCGGAAGCCTGGCGACGGTGGCCTCGGGAATCCCTCGGCTACGGGTCGCCGGTCGGTGAGTTCGGCCAGTTGCCACGGTGCTCCTGCGGGTAGAGCGGGGCTGCAGGCGGTCACACGTTCCTGGACCGCCCCGTCGAATGCAGGCTATGTCTTTGTGAACGCGTGCACAAAGATGGTGTCCGATTTGCCCGGGCAACGTGACCGGGGTCACGCACATACGTCCCAGGCGCATCCCAGGGGGCAAAACCGACACTCTCCTCGCGAATCCCGCCCCCGAGACCAGATCTCCGTCGATCCTAAGCGACGTCCGGGCCGTCTTGTACTAATCAGTCAGTTCCCGGCGCAACCGGCCCTCGTCGACACGCCAGAACGTGTGCTGCTTCCCGTCGACGAGCACGACCGGGATCTGTTCCCAGTACTCGTCGTACAGAGCCCGGTCCCGGGTGATGTCCTTCTGCTCCCAGGGCACGCCGAGTTCGCCGCACACCTTCTCCACGACGAGCTGCGCGTCCTCGCACAGATGGCAGTCGGGCTTGCCGATGAGAGTGACCAACCGCTCATGCGGAGCGGGCTTACGCCGGAAGATGGAAGCCATGTCGGCCATTGTCCCGCCTGTTTAACGACACGGTCGTGCAGTGTTCACAGCCTCCAAACCTCTCGACTCCGGAACCATCCAACAGAATGGCTATGCTCACGGGCATGGCCGCTCTCGGATGGCTCACTCCCCGTAGGCGCTCCGCCACGGCGCGGAGCGTGTTGGCAGGCGAGGCCTCGGCGGAGGCCGCGCGCAAGTCCTCGCAGGACGTCCCCCATGAGGAACCGGAGTTCCCGGTCCTCGGCGACGACAAGGCTGCCGCGTTCTTCGACCTGGACAACACCGTGATGCAAGGTGCTGCCCTCTTCCACTTCGGCCGCGGCCTGTACAAGCGGAAGTTCTTCGAGACCCGCGACCTCGCCCGGTTCGCCTGGCAGCAGGCCTGGTTCCGCCTCGCCGGCGTCGAGGACCCCGAGCACATGCAGGAGGCCCGCGACTCCGCGCTGTCCATCGTCAAGGGCCACCGCGTCGCCGAACTGCAGTCGATCGGCGAGGAGATCTACGACGAGTACATGGCCGAGCGCATCTGGCCGGGCACCCGCGCCCTCGCCCAGGCCCACCTGGACGCCGGCCAGAAGGTGTGGTTGGTCACAGCGGCCCCGGTGGAGATCGCCACGGTGATCGCCCGCCGTCTCGGCCTCACCGGCGCCCTCGGCACGGTCGCCGAGTCGGTCGACGGCGTCTACACGGGCAAGCTGGTCGGCGAGCCCCTGCACGGCCCCGCGAAGGCGGAGGCGGTCCGCGCCCTGGCCGCGGCGGAGGGCCTCGACCTCTCCCGCTGCGCCGCCTACAGCGACAGCCACAACGACATCCCCATGCTGTCCCTGGTGGGCCACCCCTACGCCATCAACCCGGACACCAAGCTCCGCAAACACGCCCGAAACCTCGACTGGCGCCTGCGGGACTACAGGACGGGCAGGAAGGCCGCGAAGGTCGGCATCCCGGCGGCGGCCGGAGTGGGCGCGGTGGCAGGCGGCACTGCAGCCGCGATCGCCATCAGCCGACGCCGCCGCTGAGCGCCCCGCAGGGGCGCTTCAGGGGCGCGGGTCTGTATCGATGTGCGGCTCCGCCGCGTGGGCGCGAGCAACCACAACGGACGCGCACCCAAAACACAAGGCGTACCCCGCTGCATGTGCCGACAGTCCTCTTGTCGGCGCACAGCCACAACACGCCCTGATCCCACCCCCAACCCGGTCCCTTCCGATCAACAACCGGTCACTCTCCGGCACTTGACAGGGCGTCATTCGGTTACAGAAGCGACGTAATCGATGATTTGAGCAACTCGGTGTAGCAGCGCCTGCACGAAGCGTTATTCTCCTCAGACGCAAACCGGTACCCCTCCGTCGCTACGACGGGTGAACGGTCCCGCACTGCACGTGATGGAAGCTCTGCCTCTGGGAGTCCCGTGTCCTCACACGTCGGGGTTGACGCCTCGGGCCTGGCTACGCTGCGCGCAACGGTCCAACGGCTGCTGCGCGACTTCGTCCCCACCGCGTACGCCGTCCCCGCTCTCGCCGTAGCCACCACCCCCGTCGGCCCGTGCTACGCGCTCGCCGACGGCGGCGCCGCCGTCGGCAGACGCGGTCGTACGGCCGGTACCACCACCGTCCGCCGTCCGGCCGCGGACAGCGACAGCGCGCGGATGATGGACCTGGTCGAGCGCGCCCAGGCCGGCGAGGCCGACGCCTTCGGACGCCTCTACGACCAGTACAGCGACACCGTCTACCGGTACATCTATTACCGCGTCGGCGGAAAGGCCACCGCCGAGGACCTCACCAGCGAGACGTTCCTGCGCGCCCTGCGTCGCATCGGCACGTTCACCTGGCAGGGCCGCGACTTCGGCGCCTGGCTGGTCACGATCGCCCGCAACCTGGTGGCCGACCACTTCAAGTCCAGCCGCTTCCGGCTGGAGGTCACCACCGGCGAGATGCTCGACGCCAACGAGGTCGAGCGCTCGCCCGAGGACTCCGTCCTGGAGTCCCTGTCGAACGCCGCGCTGCTGGACGCCGTGCGCCGGCTGAACCCGCAGCAGCAGGAGTGCGTCACACTCCGCTTCCTGCAGGGCCTGTCCGTCGCCGAGACCGCGCGCGTGATGGGCAAGAACGAGGGCGCGATCAAGACGCTCCAGTACCGGGCCGTCCGCACCCTCGCCCGTCTTCTGCCGGACGACGCCCGCTGAGCCGGCACCGGTACCGGCACCCTCAGTGACGCCCAACTCGCCCACAGTGAAAGTCCGTTGACTCCTCGATCCGTTCATCCGCCGTCCGTAACCCAAGTGCCGCGCCGCTCGTTGTGCGGGATGCAGGCTCCCTGTGGTCACTCCCCGGCCGACTTCGATCGCCCGATCGTGTGGATGTCGTCGGGGCGTGCAACCCTCAGGACCCCCTGGGGAGTCGACCGTCATGACGAGAGGAGGTGCCGCCAGTGATCGCGAACGTATCGGCGCACCGGCGGGCGAACGCCTTCGCCCAGGCCCTGGACGAGCAGCCCGACCGGGACACGGCGGCCGAGCAGTCCGAATCGCCCCCACTGGTGGCGGAGCGGACCGATCAGGCCGAGCTGTTGGCCCTGGTGGTCGACCTCGGCGAGCTGCCCAAGCCGGAGCTGGACCCCGAGGTCAAGGTCGTCCAGCGGGCCCGGCTGGTGGCCGCGTTCGAGGCCATGCTGCAGGAGGGCGCGGGTGGCGAGGCGGCGGATGCTGCGGTGCCCGAGCAGCGCTCCCACCGAGCCGGAGGCTCGCACCGGGCGAGTGGGCTGGGCAAGCTGCGTCCGCGATCCCGGCTGACCAAGGGGCTCGCCGCGGGCGGGCTCAGTGTCGGTGTCGCCGCGGGAGCCTTCGGCGGGGTCGCCGCCGCCAGCTCGGACGCGCTGCCCGGTGACTCGCTCTACGGCCTCAAGCGCGGCATCGAGGACTTCAAGCTCAACTACCTCACCGACGGCGCCGACGAGCAGGGCCAGGCCTATCTCGACCTGGCCTCCACCCGGTTCAACGAGGCCCGTCGGCTGCTCGACCGGGGCCGCGGCGGCCATCTCGACCACGAGTCCCTGGGCGAGATCCGGCGCACCCTGTCGGGCATGACGCACGACGCGAGCGAGGGCCACCGCCTGCTGCACGAGGCGTACGAGCGCGATCCGCACCAGCTGGGGCCCATCCAGGCCCTCTCCGTCTTCTCCCGCTCCCACCGCGAGGCCTGGGGCGCCCTGCGCGACAAGCTCCCGGTCCAGCTCGGGGACGTCAGTGAGCAGGTGTCGTCGGTGTTCGCCGCCATAGACGAAGAGGTCGCCCCGCTGCAGTCGCTGCTCCCCCAGCCCCCGGCCCAGGGCGGCGACAGCGGCCGGCACGGCTCGGGTACGGCGTCGACGGGCACGTCCGGCTCCGGCCACGGCTCGACGGCACCCGGCACGGGCGGCGACGGCACCTCCGAGACCGGCCACTCCAGCGGCCCCAGCAAGTCGGCGTCCACCGGCAACGACGGCCTGCTAGGCGGCAACACGGGCGGCCTGCTCGACCCGCCCAAGTCCAGCGGCAGCGCCTCCCCGTCCGAGACCAAGTCCCCCACGACCAACCCGGACGTCACCATCCCACCCCTCCTCCCAGGCATCCTCCCCGGCCTGGGCATCAACGGCGAGGAAACAAACTCCTAGCCGGTACGACAGTGGGGGCGCCCCTTCCAGGAGGGGCGCCCCCACTGTCGTACCCCTAGAAGAAAACAGACCGCCGCTGCACCAACAGCTTGGCCCCTCTTGTCCGCCGCACTCGCACCGCTCCGCGGGCTTCGCACGGCCGCGCCGGACTCCGTCCGTCGTCCCTCCCAACCGCCACTCGCCTCAGAAGAAGACAGACCGCCGCTGCACCAACAGCTTGTACAAGGTGTGCTGGATCTGTTCCCTGACCTGGTCCGTCAGGTTGAACATCAGCATCGGGTCCTCGGCGGCCTCCGGCGGATAGCCGTCCGTCAGGATCGGCTCGCCGAACTGGATCGTCCACTTGGTCGGGAGCGGAATGGCACCCAGGGGACCCAGCCACGGGAAGGTCGGCGTCAACGGAAAGTACGGGAAGCCGAGCAGGCGCGCCAGGGTCTTCGCGTTGCCGATCATCGGGTAGATCTCCTCCGCGCCGACGATCGAGCACGGGATGATCGGTGTGCCCCTGCGCAGGGCCGTGGAGACGAAGCCGCCGCGGCCGAAGCGCTGCAGCTTGTAGCGCTCGCTGAAGGGCTTGCCGATGCCCTTGAAGCCCTCCGGCATGACCCCGACCAACTCGCCCTGCCCGAGCAGCCGTTCCGCGTCCTCCGCGCAGGCCAGGGTGTGGCCGAGCTTGCGGGCCAGTTCGTTGACCACCGGCAGCACGAAGACGAGGTCCGCGGCCAGCAGGCGCAGATGCCGGCCGGCGGGGTGGTGGTCGTGGACGGCGACCTGCATCATCAGACCGTCCAGCGGCAGCGTCCCGGAATGGTTGGCGACGATCAGCGCACCGCCCTCGGCCGGGATGTTCTCGACGCCCTTCACCTCGACCCGGAAGTATTTCTCGTACACCGGGCGCAGCAGGGACATCAGGACCTGGTCGGTCAGCTCCTCGTCGTACCCGAAGTCGTCGACCTCGTAGTCGCCGGTGAGGCGCCGGCGCAGGAAGTCCAGCCCCCCGGCGATCCGGCGCTCGAGGCCACCGTCGTCCCGCGGCTTCTCGGCCGGCTGTTCCTCACGCGTCACGGGAACATCATCCTGCGCCGGACCCCTGCCCGGCAGGGGCTGGACCTCACCGACCAGCGCGGAATCCGCGTTCTTGCGCCTGCTCCCCGCGCCCCGGCGCCGCGTCGGCCGCTGCACGGCGCCCCCGCGGGACCGGTCGTCGTCGAACGGAATGACCTTGGCGTCCGCCATCGTTGATGCGCTCCTCAGTTGGCGCTCTGCGTCGGGGGGTGGCCACCGCCCAGGACGGGCAGTGCGGCGATCCGGTCGACGGCCCCAGCGAGGGCCTCCGGCGGCAGCAGTCCGGGTCCGTGACTGCGGGCGAAGTCCGCGAACGTCTCCGCGGTCGTGTACTTCGGCCTGAAGCCGAGCGTCTCTCGCATCTGGTCCGTCGCCACGACCCGGCCGTGCGTCAGCAGCCGGATCTGCTCGGGCGAGAAGTCCGTCATTCCCAGCGTACGCACCAGCGAGCCGGCCCAGGTGACGGCGGGCAGCAGCAGGGGCACGGTGGGCTTGCCGAGCCGCCGTGAGCACTGCGACAGCAGCAGCACGCCGTCACCGGCGATGTTGAAGGTGCCGCTGTTGAGCGTGCCGCGCTCCGGCTCGTGCGAGGCGATCCGCAGCACCTCCATCACGTCGTCCTCGTGGACGAACTGCAGCCGCGGGTCGTAGCCGAACACGGTCGGCAGCACGGGCAGCGAGAAATACGAGGCGAGCGGGGTGTCCGCGGCCGGCCCCAGGATGTTGGCGAACCGCAGCACGGCCACCGCCACATCCGGCCGCCGCCGCGCGAATCCGCGCACATACCCCTCGACCTCGACCGCGTCCTTCGCGAACCCGCCGGAGGGCAGCGACTTGGGCGGGGTCGTCTCGGTGAACACGGCCGGGTCGCGCGACGCGGAGCCGTAGACGTTCGTACTGGACTTCACCACCAGCCGCTTCACCGTCGGCGACTTCTGGCAGGCACCCAGCAGCTGCATGGTGCCGATGACGTTGGTCTCCTTGACCGTGGTCCGGCTGCCACTGCCCAGCGCCATCGCCGTCACGTCCAGGTGTACGACCGTGTCGGCGGCGGTCTCCGCGAGGACCCGCGCGATACCGGGCTGCCGGATGTCGGCCTGGATGAAGTCGGCACCCCCGAGATGGTGCTCGGGAGGGACCGCGTCCACGGCGATGACCCGGTCCACCTGCGGGTCACGCTGAATCCGTCGTACGAACCGGCCCCCGAGCCTGCGGGCCACTCCGGTCACGAGCACGACCTTGCCCAAGATCAGCGCCTTCCTTCCAGACCGTCCGGTAGTCGTAGCCTGCCGCGTTCCCCGTGTGCGGCCAACTTAGCGGGTCGATGTTGCGCTGTGATGACCGCCCAATGCACGAAGTAACGACATCCACAGACGTACGAACAGAGCAAGCCATGTGAATCGCGTGCGTAGGCACCGACACGCCGGGAGCGCATATGCGTGTGGCCCCCCACCCAGTCTGGTGGGGGGCCACAGAACACGCTCTACGGCGCCGCTTACTTCTTGTTGCGACGCTGAACGCGCGTGCGCTTGAGCAGCTTGCGGTGCTTCTTCTTGGCCATCCGCTTGCGCCGCTTCTTGATAACAGAGCCCACGACTACCCTCGCTCACTTCTCATCACTCGGTGTTTGGGCGCCATGGGCCCACACGACCTACGAGGGGCTAGCCTACCGGTCCGAGCGCTGAGGTCGTAATCGAGGTTGCCGGGGGAGATCCCGAAGTGCCCTGAGGATCTCCCCGAAGCCACGTCGTCAGGCGGTTTCCACCCCCACGTAACTCTCGCGGAGGTACTCGTGAACCGCGTTCTCGGGGACGCGGAAGGACCGCCCCACCCTGATCGCGGGCAGATGACCGCTGTGCACCAGCCGGTACACGGTCATCTTCGACACTCGCATCACCGAGGCGACCTCCGCCACGGTAAGGAACTGAACCTCGCTCAGAGGCCTCTGCTCAGCAGCCATGACACACCTGAACCTTCCGCACTCGACGGCCACCGGCTTCCCCTTCCGGTGACTCTTCGTCGCTGCGTGCTCACTCCCCAATGTAGGGGCGGGTGATGCGAGTGGGGAAGAGGTGCACCCATCGCAGGCCTACTGTGACAGACACGCTCGATTGAGTACGTAGCGGGTCAGCGGCCGGTAGTAAGCGGACCGCACGGCGTCATCAAGTGGAACGACGACGGACACGCGCCCCTCGGCCTCCCCCACGAACAGCGCGGGGTCGTCCGTATCGGCGAGACCGATGGCCTCGAACCCCAGCTGACCTGCCCCGCAGACCCAGCCGTGGTCTCCGACGACGAGCTCGGGCAGCGGCCCGCCGCCCTCCGCGGCCGCCGCCAGCGCCAGTCGAACCGGGAGCGGTGAGTGCGTGTGTGCGCCGGTCGCACAACCGGGTCGAGCGGCACCGGGTTGCCGGACGAGCGCGACACCTCGTACGTACTCAAGGTTGTACGTACGTAGACCGAACCGGGTCGTTATGTCGACACGGCGACCATGCGCCGGTGTGAGGACGTCACATCCCGCCGCCGACAGCGCGTCCGCCAAGGCTGCGTAGAAACCGAGCAGCCGGTGCGGGTGTCCGGTGCCGAGCAGCACGGGAGCGCCACGCTGGGCCACCACGGCCAGACGCCCGGCGAACGCGTCCAGAGCGACCAGTGTCCGTTCGGGATCGATCACATCATGACCGGAAACATGGCCAGGATCGCCAGAAACCCCACACTTGTCCGCCATCAAACCGATCACATCCCGCTCCCGCCACCTCCCTTCGGGATCGAGACCGATCAGCACCCGGGGATCCCGCGCGGCGAAGAGCCGATAACTGCGCAGACTCTCCTCCCGCGAGGTGGCGACGGCCCCGGCGAGACGAGCGGCCAGCAGATGGGCTCGCAGGGCCTCGGTGCTCAACACGTCAGCGATGGTGACGGACGGCCACGGCCCGGACCACACGAACAGCCAAACACCCCACAGTTGGCGTAACGGGCCGTACGCGGCACGGCCGTTCCCCGGGCCGGCTACGCCAGCAGCCCCCGCAGCGGGAACACCGCCCGCCGGGTCGCCAGCACCGCCTGGTCCAGGCGGTCGGCGGGGTCGTACCCCTGGTCCCAGCCCGCGAAGGACACCGGCCACCGCCCGTCCGTCATCCGCGCCGGCGCCAACTGCCGGGTCCGCGCGAAGACTTCCTGCCGCCAGCCCTCCGGGATCATCGCCTCCGGCTCCACCGGCCGCCCCGCCGCGATCCCCACGAGATGCGTCCACGACCGCGGCACGACCTCGACCACGGCATAACCGCCACCGCCCAGCGCGACCCACCGCCCGTCGGCGTACTCGTGCGCCAGATCGTGACAGGCCACCTGCACGGCCCGCTGCGCGTCCAGGGAGACGGCGAGATGCGCGAGCGGATCCTCGAAGTGCGTGTCGGCACCGTGCTGGCTCACCAGCACCTGCGGCCGGAAGTCCGCGATCAGCTCCGGCACCACCGCGTGAAAAGCCCGCAGCCACCCCGCGTCCCCGGTCCCCGCCGGCAGCGCGACGTTGACCGCCGACCCCTCCGCCGAGTCCGCGCCCGTCTCCTCCGGCCACCCGGTCTGCGGGAACAGCGTCCGCGGATGCTCGTGCAGGGAGATCGTCAGAACCCGCGGATCCTCCCAGAAGGCCGCCTGCACGCCGTCCCCGTGATGCACGTCCACGTCGACGTAGGCGATCCGCTCGGCCCCCAGCTCCAGCAGCCGCGCGATCGCGAGCGAGGCGTCGTTGTAGATGCAGAACCCGGACGCACCGCCCGGCATCGCGTGGTGCAGCCCGCCCGCGAAGTTCACGGCGTGCAGCGCCTCACCCCGCCACACGGCCTCCGCCGCCCCCACCGACTGTCCGGCGATCATCGCCGACACCTCGTGCATCCCGGCGAAGGCGGGATCGTCCATCGTCCCGAGCCCGTACGCCCCGTCCGCGGCCCCCGGATCCGCCGAGGCCGCCTTCACGGCCGCGATGTAGTCCTCCCGGTGGACGAGCCGCAGGGTCGACTCCCCGGCGGGCTTGGCAGCCGCCACATGGACGTCCTTGTCGAGCCCGAAGGCGTCGACAAGCCGCCGGGTCAGGGCGAGCCGGACCGGGTCCATCGGATGGTCCGGACCGAAGTCATAGCCCGTTACTGCCTCGTCCCACATCAGCTGTGCGCGGCCGCTCATGCCCGCCACCGTATCGGTCCGACGCGGGAGCGAACGAGCGGGCGTAGACCAGGGTCACCAGCACCAACACCATCGGCACGAGCATCGCCCAGCGGTAGCTCCACGCGTCCCCCAGCGCCCCCACGAGCGGCGACCCGATCAGAAAGCCGACGTAGTTGAACACATTCAGCCGCGCCACGGCCGCGTCGGACGCCCCGGGGAACAACCGCCCGGCGGCCGCGAAGGTCTGCGGCACCAGCACACACAGCCCGAGCCCCAGCAGAGTGAACCCCAGCATCCCGACCCACGGCCCGGGCGCCAGAGCCACCACGGCGAACCCGCCCGCGGCCACCACCGCCCCCAGCCGCACGACCGCCACGGCCCCGAACCGCCGTACCCCCAGGTCCCCCAGCGACCGCCCCACCAGCGTGGTCACCATGTACACGTTGTACGGCACCGTCGAGAGCTGCTCCGAACTGCCGAGCACGTCCTTCAGGTACTTGGCGCTCCAGTTGGAGACGGTCGAGTCCCCGATGTACGCGAAGGTCATCACCAGACACAGCGGCAGCAGCAGCTTGAAGACGACCGACTGCCCCTGGCTCCGCTCCTCCGCCAACACGGCCACGGGATCGGCGTCGACATACCACCGGCTCCCGATCAGCACGACCGGCAGCAGCACCGCGACGACCGGCAGATACGACACCCACAGCGCGAGATGCCAGTGCGCCCCCACCCAGGCCAGCGAGGCCCCCACGATGCCGCCCAGACTGAACGCGGCATGGAAGCTGAGCATGATGCTGCGCCGGTACGACCGCTGCAGGCTCACCCCGAGCATGTTCATCGAGGCGTCCAGCCCGCCCACGGCCAGCCCGAAGGCGGCCAGCGCGATCCCAAGCTCGGCCAGCTGGTCCCCCGACCCGACACCGACCAGCGCCAGCATCACCACCGGCTGCAGACAGCGCAGCAGCACGCTGGGCCGTATTCGCTTCACCAGCTGCTCGGTCGTCACGCTTCCGACGCCGGCCAGGATGGGCACGGCGGCCAGGAAGGCGGGCAGCAGCGCGTCGGAGACGCCGTACCGGTCCTGGATGGCCGGGATGCGGGTCACCAGAAGGGCGAAGGTGGCGCCCTGGGCGAAGAAGCTCAACGCCAAAGAGGCCCTACCGCGCCGCAAGACATCTGTCATGGCGGCGAGCGTAGGGCCCCTGGCTACCTGTGGGTAGATCAAGCCAAAGATGAATTTCCTTCACCTTTACCTTCGGTGCCTTCAGGCGGCGACAGCGACCTCGGGAACCTCGGCGGTGTCGGCGGCGGCCACCTCGGCGGTGACCATCCGCGCCATCGGCTCGGCGGCGACCTTACGGCTGACGAAGAGGGCCAGCGTGATCGTGCCCGCGAGGATGACCGACCCGAGCCAGACCATGGTGTCGACGGGCACCGTGTACGCCCCGACGATCCGCACGGCGCACTCAGCGAGCAGGGCCACGCCCCACACCACCGAGAACACCCGCTCCAGCCGCCGGAACGCCGCCGACCCGACCGCCAGCCGCTCCCAGGCGGCCTCCCTCGCCGCGTCCCCGCGCGTCAGGAAGGGCTTGAACCCCTCGGTCATCATCGGCCGACCCATCGCCACCGACACCAGGACGGCGATCCCGATCACGCTGCTGACCCCGCTGTCCTTGGCGAGCATCAGCCGCGGGTCGCCCGAGAGGAAACTCAGCGCCAAGGACACCACGTTCACCACCAGGATGAGCGCGGCGAGCGAGTTCGCCCTCCGCTCCCTGACTGCGCTCCACACGGTCCGCACGGCCGGCACCACACTGCTCAGCGCCAGTGCGGCGAAGGTGCCGACCCCGAAGGCGTCCTTGAAGAGGTAGTACGACCCGACGGGCACCGCCACGTCCACGATCAGCGGCCCGAAGGTGCTCTGCTTGTTCGCCTTCTCGGTGTTGCTCGTCTTCGTCGTCATGCCCTCTACCTTCGCGGAGGGCACCCCCGCGGCAGTAGAAACGATCGTCCAGGGCTCGGCATGACATTTGTCAGCCGAGCAGCCCTGCCAACTCACACATGTCGCTGAACAGTTGGGTGGCCCTGGCGAGCTTGGCGGCCGGCGTCATGGCGGTGAACCCGTAGACGTCCATCCCGGCCGCGACAGCCGCCCGCACCCCCAGCGGACTGTCCTCGACGACCACACACCGCTCCGGCGCGACACCCATCCGCTCGGCCGCGTACAGGAACAGATCCGGCGCCGGCTTCCCCCGCCCCACGTCCTCGGAGCTGAAGATCTGCTCCTCCCCGAACCACCGGTCCAGCCCGGTCTTCCGATGCCCCACCCGAATCCGCTCATGGCTCCCGGAGGACGCCACGCAGTACGGCACCCCGTCCGCCGCGAGCTTCCCCAGCACGTCGACGGCCCCGGGCATCGCCTCCAACTCCCGCTCGAAGGCGGCGAACACCCGCCCATGGAAGACGTCGTCGAAGTCGTCCGGGAGCCGTCGTCCCGTCCGCTCCAGCACCAGGTCATGCACCCGGTGCATCGCCGACCCCATGTAGTCCCGGATGGAGTCCTCGTACGACGTCGGATGCCCCAGCTCGGTCAGATAGGCGGCCAGGAGCCGGTTGGAGATGGGCTCACTGTCGACGAGGACGCCGTCGTTGTCGAAGATGACGAGGTCGTAGCGCATGGAGTCACTGTAAACGCAGAAAACCCCGCACCGGAAAGGTGCGGGGTTTTCTCAATAATTGTTCGGCGGCGTCCTACTCTCCCACAGGGTCCCCCCTGCAGTACCATCGGCGCTGTAAGGCTTAGCTTCCGGGTTCGGAATGTAACCGGGC
>NZ_JBSFDB010000014.1:0-234910 GCF_053593695.1 Streptomyces sp. NPDC002144 | reverse complement strand
TCGGCCACCGCGCCTCCAGCGGTCGGTTCGGACGTCACCTCACATCCAACCGTCATGACCGCCAACCCGGCGAACCTATGCGGTCAGAGCACTAGGTCGTCGCCAGTGCCTCCGTCGGTGTCAACCGGGCCGCTCGCAGGGACGGGTAGACGCCGGCCAGCATGCCGATCACTATCGCGCCGGTGAGGCCGGCCGTCACCGAGGTGAGGGGGATGACCGGTGGCCAGTGCTGGTGGGTGGCGTAGGCGACCGTCGCCAGCGTGCCCAGGGCGGTGCCGGCCAGGCCGCCGAGGGCGGACAGGACGACCGACTCGGTGAGGAACTGGGCGCGTATCTGGCCCCGGTTGGCGCCCAGGGCCCGGCGCAGGCCGATCTCGCGGCGGCGTTCGAGGACCGAGATGACCATGGTGTTGGCGACTCCGATGCCGCCGACGAGGAGCGCGACCCCGGCGAGTCCGAGGAAGAGCGCGGAGAACGTGGACGCGGTGGCCCGTTTGGCGGCCAGCGCGTCGGACGGGCGGCTGACCTGGACCACGGCGGGCAGCGGGGGATTGATGGTGGCCGGCAGTACGTCACGTACGGCCTCGATCTGGGACTCCCTGGCCTTGAGGTAGAGCACGGTCGGGTGGCCGTCGAACTTCAGCAGGGTGCGCGCCGCGTCCCAGCCGACCAGGACCGAGCGGTCGATGTCCGGGGAGAGGGGGGTCCTGGCGAGGATCCCGACGACCGTGAACCAGTGGCCGTCGACGTAGATCTGCGGGGCGGGCCGCCCGGTGGTGATCTTCGGGACGCCGAGACGGGAGGCGGCCACCGAGCCGAGGACGGCCGTGGGGAACCTCTCCGTGGCCGGGGTGAGGAAGCGGCCCGAGGCCACCCGCGCGTTGATCGTCCGCAGCAGGTCGAGTCTGCTGGCCAGGACGGTCAGGCCGGTGTAGTCGTCGGCACCCAGGCGGTCGTTGCGGAAGACCTCCGTATGGGTGTTGGCCACCGCGCTGGCCGCCGTCACCGGCCCGATCCGGCGCACCATGTCCACCGACTCGGGGGGCAGCAGCACCGGCGGGTCCTGGTTGGCGGGTACGGCCCTGAGCATGTTGGTGCCCAGCGCGGAGAGTTCCTTCATCAGCGCTTTCTGACTGGACGCCGGGATCCCGGTGACGACGATCAGGGTGGCGATGCCGATCGAGATGCCGAGCGCGGACAGGGCCGCGCGTATCTTGCGGGTCCGGATGCCCAGCAGTCCCAGGCCCAGGATGTCCAGCGGCGCCAGCCGCACCGGCCTGCTGTCGCCGACCCCGCCGGTGGCGTGCCGCCGCGTCGATGTGATGGTCATGACCAGCTTTCCATGCGGGCGTCGGCGTCGACGCGGGTGTCGGAGCGCAGGCGGCCGTCGCGGATCTCCACCCGGCGCGGCAACTGGGCCGCGATGTCCCGGTCGTGGGTGATGACCGCGATGGTGGTTCCCTCGCGGTTCAGCGCGGTCAGCAGATCCAGTACGGCCACACCGTTCGCGGTGTCCAGAGCGCCCGTGGGCTCGTCCGCGAGCACCAGGACGGGCCGGTTGACGAGGGCGCGGGCGATGGCCACCCGCTGCCGCTCACCGCCGGAGAGCTGCTGCGGCAGATGACGGGCCCGGCGGGCCAGCCCCACCCGGTCCAGTGCCTCCAGGGCCAGCGGCCGGCGTTTACGGCGCGGCACCCCGGCGTACAGCAGGCCGGTGGCGACGTTCTCGGCGGCGGTCAGCCCGTCGGTGAGGTGGAACTGCTGGAAGACGAAGCCGAGTCGGCGGCCCCGCAGCGCCGACAGGCTGCGGTCGGAGAGCCGTGCCACGTCCTGGCCGTCGATCTCCACGGTGCCGCTGGTCGGCCGGTCCAGCGTGCCCATGATGTTCAGCAGCGTCGACTTGCCGGACCCGGACGGGCCCACGATGCCGAGCAGTTCGCCTTGTTCGACGGCCAGCCAGACGTCGTGGAGCGCCGTGACCCCGCCCGGGTACACCATGCTCGCGCCCTGCACCGCCAGCACCGGGGGCGCGCTCATGACGTCGTCACCACCCTGGTCCCGGCGCTGATGCCGGCACCGCTGATCTCCACGACGCCCTTGGAGAACATCCCGGTCTTCACCGCCAACAGCCGGCCGCCGGGCAACTGGACCGCGTAGCCGCCCTCGCGCAGCGCCGTCAGCGCGCCGATGGGCACGGTGAGCACGCCCTTGCGGGTCTCCGAGGTGAACTTCACCTGTACCGGGGCGGAGTTCAGCCCGCGCACCGCCGCGGTGTCGCGCAGGTCGATGCCGACGGTCAGCCGGGGCTGCCCGGAGGAGTCGTCGCCGTTCGACGCGTCGGTCGTGCGGACGGTGGCGCCGATGGAGGCGATGGTGCCCGGGGCGGTGGAGCCGTCGGGCAGGCTCACCGTCACCGTGTCGCCCCGCTTCATCGAGCCGGCCTCGCCCGGGTCGACCTGGACGGTCACCGACTTGGCGGTGGAGGTGACCGTCATCAGGGTCCCGTCGGCCGGGTCGGCGAGCTGCGCCTGTACGCCCTCGACCCGTACGGCACCGGACAGCACCAGGACGTCACCGACGCCCAGCACCCCGGTGGCCGGCATGCCGGCCGCGGTCTGCCACCGCTTGATCGCGGCGATGAGGCCGGCGGTCAGGACGCCGTCGCCGCGTCTGACCTGGACGGGAGTGGTGGAGGGCGCCATGGGGGCGGTGGGGGAGGGGGAAGCGCCGGACGTGGGGCTCGGCGGGCTCGCGGTGGCCGTCGGTGTGACGTGCCGCGGGGTGACCCAGGTGCCCACCGCGGGCTGTACGCCGACGTCGTAACCGAGTGCCCTGAGGTTGTCGGCCACCGTCCTCACGTCCGGCCCGGTGGTGCCCCTGGCCTCCAGGGTCCGGTACAGCGGTGTGCCGCCGTAGAAGAGCGGTACCGGCACGTTGTCCACCCGGTACAACGGCCGGCCCCGGCGCACCGTGGCCCCCGTCGCCGGCAGCCAGGTGAGCAGGCCGGCCTTGCCGCCCTTCACCGTGGTGGCCCGGCCGTAGCCGAGATTTCCGTCCAGGGTCTGGGCGTTGGAGAGGTCGCTCCGGGTCACCACGGCGGTCGCGGTGTGCACGGCGCCGCCGCCGGTGTCCGGCTTCCCGCCGTCGTTCTGCCACGCGGTCACGGTCAGCGCGCTCGCCACGACGACCGCCACGGCCACCGCCCCGATGACCACCCGCCGTCCGCCCGGTGTCACGCGCCGTCTGCTCGACGGGCGGGCGGCCTCCGTGTCGTCAGTGGTGGCCACCGAACGCCTTCACCTGACAAGCGACCATGATCTGGTCGTAGTTGGGGGCGCTCAGGCTCGCCCCGTCGACCAGGCCCCAGCCCCGGTCCGTCACCACGCTCTTGATGTGGTGCTCGTTCATGCACCTCACCATGGCCCGTGTGTCGTCGACGAAGTCCGGGTTCTTGGCCGGGTCCAGCTCCGGCGGATCGAGTGGCAGCTTCCCCGCGCAGGCCTTCACGCCGGGGGCGTCCGGGTGCCTCTTGTACGTCTTGTCGACGCCGTGCTCCTTCAGACAGGAGGTCCAGCCGTCCCACATGCGGTTGACGTCGTCCTGGGTGCTGTCCAGCCGGATCTGCGGCCGGCCGGCGTCGGGATCGGCGCTCGCACTCGCCGAACCGCCTTTGGCTGCCGGGGTGTTCAGCGAGGCGACCTCGTCCTTGCCGCCCTTGTCCGCGTCGTCGTTTCCGCCGGAGCCCCCGCACGCGGTGAGGAGGAGCAGGCCGGCCGCGCCGACGGAGGTGAACACCGCGGCTCGAGTGGAGGGTTTCAACATGGCGCAGACCATGGCCCGAAGTTATGACGATCCTGTCAGGACGCCGTCAGAAAGCCGTCTGACCTGATCCCGTCATGCCTACCCTGGCCGCCATGAACGCCCGTGTCCTGGTGGCCGAGGACGACATCAAACAGGCCGAGGTGATCCGCCGCTACCTGGAGCGGGAGGGGCACACGGCCCTGCTCGTCCACGACGGGCGCGCGGCGCTCGACGAAGTCCGCCGCCAGCGGCCCGACCTGCTGGTCCTCGACGTGATGATGCCGGTCGTCGACGGTCTGGACGTGTGCCGGATCCTCCGGCGCGAGAGCGATCTGCCGGTGCTGATGCTGACCGCCCGCAGCACCGAGGAGGACCTGCTGCTCGGCCTGGACCTCGGCGCCGACGACTACCTGACCAAGCCCTACAGCCCGCGTGAACTGATGGCCCGTGTGCGCACGTTGCTCCGGCGGACCCGGACGGCCGCCGCCCCGAACGACCCGGTGCTGCGGGTCGGCGCCCTCGCGGTGGACCCCGTCCGCCGTACCGTCGAGATCGAGGGCCGCCAAGTGGCCTGCACCCCGGGCGAGTTCGACGTCCTCGCGACGATGGCCGCCGAACCGGAACGCGTCTTCACCCGGCGCCAGCTCCTGGCCGGCACGCGCGGGGACGACCGCTACATCACCGAACGCACCATCGACGTCCACGTGTTGAACCTCCGCAAGAAGATCGAGGCCGTACCCCGCCGGCCGGTCTACCTGCAGACGGTGTTCGGAGTCGGCTACCGCCTCAGCGACGGCAGCCGTGGACACTGAGCAGAGCAGGGCCGGCGGCAGGGTGCCCTTGCGGCGCAGTCTGCTGGTCCGGCTGCTGGCCGCGTCGATCACCATCGCCGTGTGCTCGGTCGCGGCCACCGCCTGGCTCGCCGCGCGCACCACCACCAGCGCCATCCAGCAGGAGCAGGGACAGGTCCTCGCCGACGATGCCCGGATCTACGACACGCTCATCGGCTACGCCGCCGGCCACACCGGCTGGTCCGCGGTAACGCCCGTCCTCAAACGGCTGACCGAACGGACCGGCCGCCGTATCACCCTGACCACCCAGGACCGCCTCCCCATCGCCGCGTCCGGCACGATGACCACCCTCCCCGCCAAGGCCTCGGCGCTGATCGACCCCCTGCGGGCCGACCCCGCGCTGCTGCCCGGGGTCAAGGCGGACGGCATCGATCCGCGGGCGGTCGGCCCGTACCGGCTGGGGAAAGCCGACCGCGCGGAACTGCTCAGCCGGGTGGGGAAGTTGCAGTCCTGTCTGCGCGGCGTCGGCTCCCCCGCCGGGGTCACCGAAGAGCCGAACGGCAGGCCCGCCCTCGTCCTCGGCGGCGACATCGGGGTCCAGCGGAAGGTGGGCGACGTGTGCGAGCTGTACCGACTGGACGATCCCACGCCCACCGAGAAACGGGCGCTCGACCAGCTCAACACCCTGGTGACCGGCTGCCTCAAACGCCAGAACCTTCGGCCCGTGCAGGTCGATCTCAGCTTCAGTCCCGTCGGAAACGCCGGCGACGCCGTCCAGGCATGCATCGACACCGCCCGCCGCGAGCAGCTCGCCCCGTACGTCGCTCCGGCCGCGCTGCTGTTCGTCGCCACCCCCACCGGATCGTCGGCCGCACCCGGCTTCGACCTCTCCTCGGCCAACACGGCCCGGGTCGCCGGTGTCGCCGCGCTCGTCCTCGTCCTCACCGTGGCTGTCACCGTCACCGTCGGCACCCGCCTGGTCCGGCCCCTGCGCGCGCTCACCGACGCGGCCCGCCGCCCGGCCCAGCAGCATCTGCGGGTACCGGTGACCACCCACGACGAGATCGGCCGGCTGGCAGCCGCCTTCAACGATCTGGCGGAGCGCCGCGAACGGGTGGAGGTCCAGCGCAAGGCCATGGTGAGCGATGTCGCCCATGAACTGCGCACCCCGCTCAGCACGATCCGCAGCTGGCTGGAGGCGGCGCAGGACGGACTGGCCGTCTCCGACGACGCGTTCGTCGCCTCCCTGCTGGAGGAGGCCCTGCTGCTCCAGCACATCGTCGACGACCTCCAGCATCTGGCGCAGGCCGACGCGGGCCGCTTCCGGCTGCACCCCGAGCCCCTGCGGCTGCGGGACCTCCTCGACCACGTCGCCGCGGCCCACCTCGGCCGGGCCGAGACCGCCGGCGTCACGCTCACCACCCGCCTCGAGGACACCCCGGTCCTCTCCGCCGATCCCGTACGCCTGCGCCAGGCCGTCGGCAACCTGCTGTCCAACGCCCTCCGGCACACCCCTGCCGGCGGCACCGTCACCCTGCGCTGCCGCCGGGCGGGCGACGAGGTCCTGATCGCGGTCGCCGACACCGGCACCGGGATCGGCGCCGACGACCTGTCCCGCGTCTTCGACCGCTTCTGGCGCGCCGACAAGTCCCGCAGCCGCCAGACCGGCGGCAGTGGCCTGGGCCTCGCCATCGTCCGCCAGCTCACCGAGGCGCACGGCGGCACGGTCTCGGTGACCAGCACTCCCGACACGGAAACGGTCTTCACCCTGCGCCTGCCGCTCGTCTCCGACACGCGGCGGCCGTGAGTCGCCCACGGCGCCCGGGCGGGCCGGACATCAGACACCCAGGGTTCGGCGGCGCTTGCGCTCCGACTCCAGTTGTACGGCCGCCCGGCGGGCCTCGGTGACGCGGTGCGGCGCGTCCCAGGCGAGCGCGACGCGTTCGGCCAGCGCGTAGTGCTCGGCCGCCGCCCGGTCCTCCCCGAGGAGCCGGTACAGATCGGCCAGCGCGTGGGCCAGGGGACGGGTCGCGTAGGCGGCACCCGCCGTCCCGGCGAACTGGTCGCGGATCGGGAGGATGTGCTCGATCAGCAGGGCCGCCGTGTCCGTGTCGCCGAGCAGGACCGCCACTTCGCAGCGGTAGTCCAGCTCTATCCCGTAGAGGTGGTCCGTGACCGGGCGCGGCAGGAAGGACACCGCCGCCGCCTCATCGAGCCGTCCCAGCCGGGCCAGGACCAGGGCGTGGGCGACGGCGACCGGGGTGCCGATCTCCGCGTGCAGATCACGGACGACCGGTTCGATGTCGTCCGCCCGCCCCTGCGCGAGACGGATGGTGATCAGGCCCAGGGTGCGGGGGCCGGTGGCGTGGTGGGCCCCGACGCGCCGCAACAGGCCGTCGGCCTCGGCGTAGCGGGCCTCGGCCTCGTCGAAGCGGCCGTAGACCGCGGCCAGCATCGCGGAGGTCGCGGCGGCGATGCCCTGAGCCCACACCATGCGGTAGCGCAGGGCGAGTTCCAGTCCTTCGGCGTTGTGCCGGCGTAGTCCGGCGGGGTCGTTGCGGGTCGCGGCGGTCATGCCGTCGAGGTGCTCGCACACCCAGCGGTAGGCCGGCAGGTCGTGCGTCTCGGCCAGCTGCCGCAGTTCCGCGACGAGCGGCATACGGACGGCGCCCTGCACCTCGTGCGGCAGCAGCTTGGCCGAGGTCATCAAAGCCGAGGCCAGCAGGCGCGGTTCGCCCTCCGCCCGGGCCAGCGCCAGTTGCGCGTGCGCCGCCTCCACGGCCCGCGGCACCTCCTCGGCGGCCACGGCGTCGACGAGGACCTGGAGGACCCGGGCGCGCGTCGCACCCTCGAGCGCGCGGTCGGCGGCGAGCCGTTCCAGGCGGGCCAGTGCGGTCCGGTCGAAGAAGCCCTCCAGCCGGCTGCGCCAGGGCGAGGGCTCGGTCCAGGCGCCGTAGACCGTGGCGAGCAGGTCGTCCCGGCCGGCCCGCACCGCGAGGTCGACCGCCCGCTGCCGGGTGTCCCGGGCGGCGCCCGTCGCCCCGGCCCGCAGCTGTGCGCCCAGCAGCCGTACGAACAGGGCGACCGTGTCGTCCGGGGCGGCGCCGCGGTCGGCGACGGCTGCCCGGTGTGCGTGGAGAGCCTGTTCGATCAGACCCACGGCGACGTCGTGGGCGTACCGCCGCTCGGCCAGCTCCGCCGCCCGCAGCGCGTAGTCGACGGCCAGGGGCGCGTTCGCCGTCCTGCCCGAGCGGGCGAAATGGAAGGCGAGGGCCGCGAGATCGTGCGGGCGGTGGCGCCGCAGCCCCTGCGCGATGCGGTCGTGCAGCCGGGCCCGCCGGAGCCCGGACAGGTCGGTGTACACGGTGTCGCGGACCAGCGCGTGCACGAAGCGCACCCGCCCGAGCCCGGGTTCGCTCAGCAGGTCCGCGGCCAGCGCGGCGTCGAGTCCTTCCAGCACCGTGTCCTCGTCGGTCTCCGCCGCGTCGACGAGAAGGGCGACCTCGGCCTCCAGGCCCGCCACGGCCGCCAGTTGGACGGCCGACCGGGCCTGGGCGGGCAGCAGGGCCAGGCGTCGGCGCAGTACGTCACGTACGCCCTGCGGCACTTCGGACACGGCCACCAGGGCGCCCTCGCTGACCAGCAGACGGGCGCTTTCGAGGACGTAGAACGGGTTGCCGCCGGTGCGTTCGGCGAGCGCCGTCACCGTGTCCTCGTCGACGGGTTCGCCGCAGACGGCGGTGACCACCGTCGCGACGTCCCGGGGCGGAAGTCCGCCGAGCGCGATGCGGCGCGGGGCCCGGAGGGCGAGCCGGCCGAGGGTCTTGACCAGGTCCTCGCCCACCTCGGCCGGGCGGTAGCCGGCCACGACGAGGAGGGGGACACCGGTGATCTGCGCGGCGGCCTCCAGGAGGGCCAGGGTCTCGCCGTCGCCGCGGTGCAGGTCCTCCAGGAGGACGGCGAGCGGCCCTCCGGCCGCCGCGGCCCGCAGCCAGGCGGCGAAGGCGCGGTGGGTACGGAAGCGTCCCGCGGCGGCCTCGTCGCGCGTCGTGGCGGCCATGGCCTCCGGCTCACGCAGCAGGGCGACCAGTTCCTCGGGATGCGTCGGCGGCACGTGCTCGGCGAGGGCGTTGAGTGCCTCCACCCAGGCCCACGCGGGTGGCGCCCCCTCGTACTCGGGGCAGCGCCCGAAGACCACCGTCCACCCCGCCGGCCTCAGCCGCCCGGCGAGCCGTTCGAGCAGTGCCGACTTCCCCGCTCCGGCCTCGCCGGTCACCAGGACCACACCGCCCGCGCGCCGTGCCGCCCGCGCGGCCGCGTCCAGGGCGCTCAGTTCGGCCTCCCGGCCGACGAAGAGGCCCTCCTCCTCGTCGGGAACACCGGCGGCCGTCCCCGGCGCATCCATCGGTACGGCGGCGCGCAGTACGTCCAACCGCCGGGCGAGGACGGCGTGTTCCAGCTCGGCCAGGGCCGGTCCGGGGTCGCAGCCGAGCTCCGCGCGCAGTACGGCGGTGGCGCGGCGCAGACAGGACAGGGCGTCGCCCTGACGGCCGCAGGCCCAGTGGGCGAGGGCGAGCAGCCGCCAGCCCTCCTCCCGCAACGGGCTGTCCCGCACCAGGACTTCGGCCGCCAGCACCGCTTCGGACGCGTGTCCGGTGCGCAGGTCGGCCGCGACGGCCAACTCGCGTGCTTGAGAGTGCAGTTCGGTCAGCCGGGCCACCTCGGACACGGCCCACGGCTCGTCCTGGTGCCCCAGGAACGCCGGACCCCGCCACCACCCCAGTGCCTCGGCCAGCACCTCGCGCGCCCGGTCGGGCGGGGCGCTCCGGGCCCGGGAGACCAGCGCCTCGAACCGCCAGGCGTCCACCGCCTCGGCGGGCAGCCGCAGCGCGTAACCCGGCGGGGAGGTGACCAGGACGGCCGGGCGGGTGCGCGGGCGCCGCTCCGGTTCCAGCAGGCGGCGCAGGTTCGACACATAGGCGTGCAGGGAGACGGTGGCCTTGGCCGGGGGCGCCCCGCGCCACAGCTCGTCGACCATGCGGTCGACGGGCACCACCTCCTGGCGGGCCGCGACCAGCATCGCGAGAACGGCGCGCTGCCGGGGAGCTCCCAGGGCGACGGACGTCCCCCGGAGCTCGGCGCCCAGGGGGCCGAGGACTCGAATACGCAGCACGCCGCGCGAATCTACCCGAGCGGCGCGGACAGGCCGTTCAACAGGCGCTAAACGCGCTGCTCAGCGGTGTCCCACGGGTGGTGCCAAGGGTGGTCCCAAGCAGATGCCAAGACGGTCGGGCGACCGTGGGCGCCATCTGACGGCCCTCGATGTTGGAGCAAGCAGGCGTGTCCCGCAGTACGGCATTTCCCTCCCCTTCCGGCCAACGGCCCTACACCCACGAGATGGTGGTCGTCCACCGCGTCTTCCGGCGAGAGTCGGCGCTCGCGCCCCGACTGGTACGGGCGGTGCCGGACGGCGACACCACCCGCGCGGCACGGATCGCGGCCCACCTGGACGACTACGTCATGGGGCTGCACCATCACCACTCCCTGGAGGACGAGTTGGTGTGGCCGCTGCTGCACGCCCGGGGCGCGGACGGTGACTTGGTCGACCGGATGGAGCAACAGCACCAGCGCATCGACCGGAGCCTCACGGTCGTGGCCGAGTGGCTGCCCGTGTGGCGGCGGGATGCCGACCCCGTGGCCCGGGAGGAACTGGCCCTGGCGCTGACCGAGCATCGCGCCGCGCTGCTCGAACACCTCGACGACGAGGAGCGGTTGGTGCTGCCGCTGGTCGCCGCCCACCTGACCGTCGCCGAGTGGGACATGGTGGGCCGGCGGGGGCTGGAGGAGCTGCCCAGGAACAAGGTGATGACGGCCGTCGGCGCGATCCTCGAGGACGCGACGCCCGAGGAGCGCGCCTACTTCCTCGGCAAGGCCCCCTTCCTCGGCCGTCTGCTCTGGAAGACCGTCGGCCGGCGGCAGTACGCCGCGTCCTGCCGTGCCCTGCGCGGCGCGCTGCCCGAGGGGACGGGCCGGTGACCGTCCTCGACTCCGTCCCCCTCGACGTCCTGGACGCCTACCGGACCTGCGAGTTCGTCACGCTCGGCCGGGACGGGGCGCCGGTGGCCTGGCCCGCCGCGGTCGGACGCCGGCCCGACGGCACGCTGCTGCTGACCACGTCCCTGGCCTTCGCGCAGAAGGCGCTGAACGTACGCCGGGACGGGCGGGTGGCCCTGCTCTGGTCCGACCCCACCGGCAGCGGCCTCGACCACGCACCGCAGATCCTCGTCCGCGGCCGGGCCGTGTGCCCGGACGAGATCATGACGGGGCCGGAAGGCGCCGAGGACTACTGGCGGATGCTCTTCGAGCGGCAGCCGCACAGCCGGTCCTACCTCGCCCCCGGCGTCCGGCGGCTGATGGAGTGGTACTACCTGCGCCTGCTCATCACGGTCACCCCGGAACAGGCCGTCGTACGCCCTCCGTCGGCCTCCTTGCCCGCGACCGGGCCGGTCACCGGTTCCCCCGCGTCCTCCCTGCTCGGGGCCGCGCAACTCGCCCGCTACCCCGACGCGGTGCTCGCGGCGTGCGACGGGACGGGCGCACCCGTACTCGCCCGGACCCGGCCCGTGGCGACGGACGCGGGTTTCGCGGTGACGGTGCCCGCCGACGTCGCCGTGACGGCCGGACCCGCCTCCCTGTTGGTGCACCGGCACGACGAGCGGCTGAACAACATGCGGAACACCCTCGTTCGTGGAGAGCTGCGGCAGACCGACGGTGGCTGGCTGCTGGTGCCCGGCACCGTGGTGGAGCCGATGGGCTCCGGGCGCCCCAGTGACGCGCTGCGGGTGCTGCGCCGGACGCATCGGGCCACCGCACGCTATCTGGAACGCCGTGGCCTGCCACGCCCCCGCGTGCGGTGGGCGGCGTTCCGGGCGCTGGCCGCGGCCGAACCGCAGCGAGCCGACCGCTGATGCTCGCCGTGGTTGCCATGGTCGCCGTGGTCGCCATGGTCGTCCTGGTCGCCACGGCGGCCACCGTGGCCGTGGTACGGGCAGCCGGCCGCCGGCCGCGGGCGCATATCCGCGAGGACCGGATCCAGCGGGTGATGCGCTCACCCCACCACTGACCCGGCGAGCAAGGGGTGGCACACTCCGCTCCGGTGGCCCACGGGACGACGGTTACACGGTCAAGACGAATCGGTCATGGATCGGCCGAACGCGTGCGATGAGATGTTCGACATGGGGGACGATCCAAGGAGCGATGAATTGCGCAGGCATGCACAGCTGTGGGGGAACAAGCGCGTGACCGCGGGCCGGCGCAGGACGGCCGTCTCGATCGCGCTGCTGACCGGCGTGGTGCTCGTGGGGACGAGCGCGTGCGGTACCGGAAGCCACCCGGCGACCACGTCCAACGGCAAGGCGGCCTCGGCGAACGCGGCCGCGGCCACGGGCAAGTCCGGTGCCCACGCCAAGCCGAGCACGCCGGCCGGGCCGCCGATGCTCCTGGAGTCCATCACCCCGCGCACCGGCACCACCGTCGGTGTGGCGATGCCGGTGTCCGTGGTCTTCAGCAAGCCGGTCGCCGTCTCCGCACGGGCCGGGATCGAGAAGGCCCTCAAGATCACCACCTCGGTGCCGACGATCGGCGCATGGCACTGGTTCAGCGACACGCGGGTCGACTTCCGGCCGAAGACCTACTGGAAGCCGGGCACCTCGGTCAGCGTCGACGCCGAGCTGACCGGCGTCACCGACGGCAACGGCCGCTACGGCACGCACGGTTACCACCACGCCTTCACCATCGGCGACGACAACGAGGCCACCGTGTCGGTGACCGGCCACACCATGCGGGTCACGCACGACGGCACGCTCGTGAAGACCCTGCCCATCGACGCGGGCAGCGCGGCGTTCCCCTCGTGGGACGGCACCATGGCGGTCATCGACAAGGAGGCCGAGGTCCACATGACCTCGTGCAGCGTCGGCATCAGCTGCACCAAGGGCGACCCGAACTACTACGACCTGACCCTCCCGTGGGACGTTCACCTCACCAGCTCCGGCACCTACGTCCACTACTCCACCGGTGACCCGTATCCGGGCCACGGTGAGGGCTCGCACGGCTGCGTGCACCTGTCGCTGTCGGACGCCAAGTGGTTCTACGACTTCGTCAAGCAGGGCGACCCGATCACCATCACCGGCTCTCCCCGCGGCAAGGCCGCCGGCGACAACGGTTACGCGGACTTCAACCTGTCCTGGTCGCAGTGGCTGCAGAACAGCGGCACCGGCCAGGCGACGACCATCGCCTCCTGAGGCCTCAGCGGGAGCAGCCGCCGCTGCTCCCGCGCACCGCCCGCCCGTCGGATCCGGTGAGGATCAGTGTCACCCCGGTGGCCACGGCCTCCGGGTCGTCGACCAGGCGGGCCTCGGCGGCCGTGCAGATCAGTTGCCGGGCGGCGATCGGCGGCAGCGGCCCGGTGCCGGGAGGCAGCCGCAGCGACACCTCGGCGCCGTCCGTGCTCGTCCACGGGGTGGGGACACGGGTGAGGGCGGTCGTCAGACCGTGCCGCCGGTCCGACGCGTCCGGACCGCTCAACAGCAGTTCCAGGGCCGTGGACACGTCGACCGGGTCGCCGATCCGGTGGATGACCGGGACCAGGCGGTCCTCGCGGACGAAGTAGAGCAGCACGAACGGCGGGACGCCGGAGGCGGGGTCTCCGGACTGGACCACGCCGGTCGAGGAGATGCCGCACCCCGAGAGCAGCAGAGCCGTGGCGAGCAGCACGCCCCACTTCATGACCGGTCCTCCTGTTCGCTCCGGCTCTGCTGGAGGATGCCGGTGCGCGCCTCCCGGAACGTCAGGGCCCCGGTGGACAGGGTGGAGACGGCGGCCACCAGCCCGAAGGCCACGACGAGACGGAGGCGCAGGCCACGCGGCAGGGGGACCCTGCGCGGCCACCGGCGCCGAAGGGACGTACACGGAGGCAACGGCGGTGTCACCGGGGGCTGTTGAACCGGTAGCCGAAACCCCGGACGGTCTGGACGTAACGCGGTTGCCGCGGGGGTTCGCCCAGCTTGGTCCGCAGGCGTTTGACGCAGGCGTCCACCAGCCGGACGTCACCGTGGTAACCGTGTTCCCAGACGGCTTCCAGGAGCTGCTGGCGGCTGAACACGCGGCCGGGGGAGGCGGACAGGGACAGCAGCAGCCGTAACTCGGAGGGTGCCAGCGGGACTTCGGCGCCCGCGCAGGTGACGCTGAGCCCGGCCCGGTCGATGCGGAGCTCGCCGTACGTCTCGGTCCTCGGGCCGCCACCGTCCGGGGACGGCCCCGTGTCGATGCGGCGCAGTACGGCGCGGATCCTGGCCTCGAGCACCCGGGCCTGGACGGGTTTGACGACGTAGTCGTCCGCCCCGGTCTCGAGTCCGACCACGATGTCCACGTCGTCGCCCATCGCCGTCACCATGATGATCGGTACCTGGCTGTCGGCGCGGATCCGTCGGCACACCTCCAGCCCGGTGATCCCCGGCAGCATCAGATCGAGCACCACGACGTCCGGCCGGAACGCCCGGAGGCGGTCCAGCCCCTCCTCCCCGGTGGCGGCCGCGGCGACGTCGTGCCCCTGGCGGCGCAGGGCCAGCCGGGCCCCTTCGCGGACACCGGGATCGTCTTCGACGAGGAGCACACGAGGCATGCGATCAGTATCGGCGGCGCCCGTCGACCGATCGCGGCGCTGTTGCACGATGATCACACAGTCGGGGCTGTTGCGGTCCGGTCATATTCCCAACCGGTCACGATCACATGGCTGGTCCAGCCTGGGCGTCCATGACCACACCGACGGGGCCCCGCCCCCGATCAACCCTGTCCTCCAGCGGCCTCTCCGCGCCCAGAGCCCTGGCCCTGGGCGTCCTGGTGACCGCCACGGCCACCCTCGGTACCCCGGCCCTCGCCGCCCAGGAAGCCCCGCCGGGCAAGGCGGTCCTGGAGGTTTCCGACACCCGTACCGTCACCCTGGTGACGGGCGACCGGGTCACGGTCACCACGAGATCCGGGCAGCCGAGCGTCCTCGCCGTGCGCCCGGCCTCGCACACCGCCGGCAATGGTTCGTTCCTCTCCTTCCAGGACGGTTCCGGAGACCGCTATGTGATCCCCGCCGTCGCCCAGCCGTACGTCGGCAGGCAGTTGGACCTCTCGCTGTTCGACGTGACCGCGCTGGCCAAGGGGACGACGGCGGCCGGCCGCGTCCCGGTGACCGTGTCCTACGCCCGGGGCGCGAAGCCGAGCACCCCCACCGGGCTGACGCTGACGTCCACGAGTGGCACAGCGGCCCGCGGGTACACCACGGCCGCCTCCGGCAGGAAGCTGGCGCGGCTGCTGAAGCAGCGGATCGCCGCCGACGTGAAGGCCGGTCACCAGCCGGGCAGTACCCCGCTGTTCACGGGAGTCACCTCCCTGGGCCGCACCGGCGCGAGCACCGACAACGCGGCGGCCGGCGGCGGCGCCTCGGCCAAGTACAAGCTGAACATCCTCCGGATCACCGCGGAGGACCGGTCCGGCGCCGGGTTCAACGGGCAGGTCCTGGTGACCAACACCGACGACGCCACCAGGATGAGCGTGGTCGTCCCGGTGGACGACGGCATCGAGAAGGTCGCCGTGCTCTCCGGTCACTACAGCCTGGCCGCGCCGGTGGTGGACTTCGACGCCTCCGGCAACGTCACCGCGCAGTCCCTGGTCACGCTGACCGACCTCGACGTGACCGGCGCGACCAGCACCGACCTGGACGCCCGTACGGCCACGGCACAGGTCACCGCCGCCACACCGCGCCCGGCCACGGCCGACTACGCCGCCGCCACCTGGGGTCGTACCGACGTCGCGAACGGCTCGATCGACTGGGCTCCGACCGCCTCGGCGGTCTCCACCGACACCACCCCCGTCTACGTCAATCCCCAGCCGGCCGCCACGACCGGCAAGGTCGCCTACTTCACCCAGTGGTCCGGCCACGGCCCCGCCGTCGGCGGCCCCTACCGCTACGACCTCGCCGGGCGGCTCTCCGACGCGGTGGCGGCCGACCAGCGGATCACGGTCACCGGCAAGCAGCTCGCCGCCGTACGGCAACGCTACGTCCGCGACCCCGCGGCCTCCCCGGACGGCATCATCACCAGCGGCGAACTCGGCCCCGGACTTCCGGCCGCCTTCTCGGCGGCCGTGCCGCAGACCATGCCGGCCCGGGTGACCGACTACCTGAGCGGCAACAACGGCGGTGTCTGGGTGCAGCAGTCCTTCCCCGGCACGAGCCTCGCCTTCACCTCCGGCGACCGTCCCTTCACCGCCGGCCGTACCTACCACCAGGACTGGGCCCGCGGGCCGATCGGCCTGGGACTGGGCCAGTACACGAACGGCCCGTTCGGCGGCTCGGAGTGCTCCGCCTGCCTCGCGGACGGTGACCTGCTGGCCTACCTCTCCACGACCGACGGCGAGGCCGACCACGACGGCGGCCCCAGCGTCTACGACGAGCAGCCGGCCGCCTTCCGGGCCCAGCTCTACCGGGACGGCACCCTGCTGGACGACAGGCCCGGCAACACGGCGGTCTACGTCGACGGCCAGACCGCGCCCGACGCCCGCTACCGCCTGGTGGCCGACCAGGACTTCAGCGGTGACAGCACCCTGAGCCAGTCCACCACCGCCCGCACCGAGCTGACCTTCGGGCTGCCCTCGGCGGGCGACCCCGACTCCCTGCTGCCGGACCGGTTCACCTGCGAGGGGCAGTCGGCGTCCACGCCCTGCCGGGTCCTGCCGCTGCTCACCGCGCGCTTCGACCTGGCCGCGGACGACCTGAACACCAGTCACCGCACCACGCAGAGCATGGCTCTGGACATCTCCCATGTGACCTTCGGCGGGGCCGGTTCGCGGGCGGCGATCACCTCCGCCGCCGTCGAGGTCTCCTTCGACGGCGGCACGACCTGGCAGAAGACCGCCCTGCACGGGTCGAAGGGCCACTACCGGGCCCGCTGGACCAACCCGGCCTCCGCGCGCGGCACCAGCCCGGCGCTCCGCGTCACCGCCGCCGACGCCGACGGCAACGGACTCACCGAGACCATCACGCACGCCTACTCCGTCGCGGCCACCACCTCATGACGACCACCGCCCCCGACCGGGAGAACCAGGAGAACGAGCCCCGGATGACAGCCCACCCCAGACGCGTCACCCGCCTGATACGGGCCGCCCGCCCCGCCGTGACCGCCCTGCTCGTCGCCCTCGCGCTCCCCGCCGCCGGCACCGCCCACGCGGCCGGCACCGCGACCGCGCGGCCGACCGTCGAGCACGCCTGCGCCACCGCCCCCGCCGGACAGGCCCGGTGCCTCGCCCTGGTCCGCACCGACGTCCACGGCGGCCTGGGCGTACGCGGACCGGCCGCGGCCGCCAGGCTCCGCGCCGGCGCGACCACCGCGAACACCGAACTCCCCGACGGTTACGGCCCGGCCGACCTGCGCGCCGCCTACCGGCTGCCCGCGACCGGCGGCGAGGACCAGACCATCGCCCTGGTCGACGCCTACGACGACCCGACCGCGGAGGCCGACCTCGCCGTCTACCGCGCGACCTACGGACTGCCCCCGTGCACGACCGACAACGGCTGCTTCCGCAAGGTCAATCAGCGCGGTGACACCGGGCCCCTGCCGGCGTCCGGCGCGGTCAGCGGCTGGGCCACCGAGACGGCGCTCGACCTGGAGATGGCCTCCGCCGCCTGCCCCCGGTGCCGCATCCTGCTGGTCGAGGCCGACCAACCCACCATCGGGGACCTGGCCGCAGCAGTGGACACCTCCGTCGCCCTGGGCGCCACCGAGGTGTCCAACAGCTACGGCGGCACCGAGAACCACGGAACGACCGCCTTCGCGAAGGACTACAGCCACCCGGGCGTGGCGGTGGTCGCCTCCTCCGGCGATTCCGGCTACACCGTCCCGAGCTTCCCGGCGGCGTACTCCGGCGTGGTCGCGGTGGGCGGCACCTCGCTCAACCGCGCCGACAACGACCGGGGTTGGCAGGAGACGGCCTGGTCCGGGTCGGGCAGCGGCTGCTCGGCCTGGGTGGACAAACCGGCCTGGCAGCAGGACACCGACTGCCCCGGCCGCACGATCGCGGACGTCTCCGCCGTCGCCGACCCAGACACCGGGCTCGCGGTCTACGTCACCTCCGTGCGGCGCGGCAGCGGCGGCTGGACGGTCGTCGGCGGCACCAGCGCCTCCGCACCGTACGTGGCCGGCGTGATCGCGCTCGCGGGCCACCCCGGCGCCTACGCGGACGCCTCCCGCCTCTACGCGGCCCCGGCGGCGAGCCTCAACGACGTCACCGACGGCTCGAACGGCAACTGCGAGGGCGACTACCTCTGCACGGCGGTACCGGGCTACGACGCCCCCACCGGCAACGGAACCCCGAACGGGCTGGCGGCCTTCTGACCGGCCCGTCCGCGGCGGTGTCCGCGTCCACCGACCTGCCGACCCTGGCCCGGCGGACGCGGACACCGTCTTTCCTCCCGATGAACTGGCGGCAACGACGGGACAACCACCACCGGCCCCCGAGTGTCCAACACGCGTGACGCATCATCAGGTCTCGCCAGGGGAGACGGGCGAGCCCTCCGATCCCGAAGGGGAAAGCCATGCGCATTCGCCCGGCCCTCGCCGCCGTGTCCCTCGCCACCGCCCTGTCCGCGTCGGTGGTTCCCGCAGCCGCCCACGCGGCGGACCGGGGCGCCCCCAGTGACACCACGTTCTCGGACGTCGTCGTCAACGGCGGCAAGGACATCGTGCTCGGCCTGACCACCAAGAGGACCGTCACCATCACCTGGAGAGCCACGGACCCGGACGGCGTCGCGAAGACCTGGGCCTACCTGTGGCACGGTCCCAACACCGACGACGCCGACGGCCACCTGCCCCTGTATCCGCCGCCGGGCACCTGCACGGTCTCGGCCGCCGACCCCACCACCTCCACCTGCACGGTGAGCTTCGGGGTGGACGCCGCGCGGGACTTCCACCACAACGGCCTCGCCGGCACCTGGAAGGTGCTCGCCGAGGCACAGGACACCACCGACGACTGGACGGACGCCGACGTCGCCGGCACGGCGCAGTTCAAGCGGTACGCCACGCTGACGGTCAACGCCTCGCCCGAACCGGTCAAGAAGGGCAGAACCATCACCGTCAGCGGCAGGCTGACCCGCGCCGACTGGGGGAGCGGGAAGTACACCGGCTACCAGGGGCGGCCGGTGCAACTGCAGTTCCGCAAGAAGGGCAGCAGCACCTACACCACCCTCAAGACCGTCACCAGCGGCAGCGGCGGCTCGCTGAAAACCACCACGAGGGCCACGGGGGACGGCTACTTCCGCTTCGTCTTCGCCGGCACGGCCACGACCGGACCGGCGAAGACGGCGGGGGACTTCGTCGACGTCAGGTGACGTACCGACGGCCGGTCACAGCGTCCACTGCTGACCGGTGGCACCGGTGCCGGTGAGCTGGACGACGCCGGCGCCCGCGGTGGTGGAGGAGGAGTCCACCCCGATGTTCAGCCCGCTGCCCACGTTGACCAGCATGAACCTGGTGCCGGTGAGGCTGCCGACCAGATCGGCGGCGAACTGCTGGTTGGCGCCGCCGTTACAGGTCCACTGCTGCAACTGGACGTTCTCCGCGGTGGACTTGTCCGGTACGTCCAGACACAGGCCGCTCTTGACGCTGACCAGCGTGTAGACGTTGTCCGCCACCCGGTTCAGCGTCCACTTCTGGTTGTCGCCGCCGTTGGACTGCCACTGGATGACCTTGGCACCGTTCACCGTCGACCCGCCCGAGACGTCCATCAGCATCGAGCTGCCGGTGTTGCTGAGCGTGTGCACCGCGTTGGTGGGCACACCGGAGTCGGGCGTCCAGGTGCCGGCGGCGGTGTCGAGGGACCAGTTCGGGTATTGGCCGAGGTTGACCACGGTGCCCCGGATGGTCAACGGCAGCCAGATCAGCGGGGAGTTGCCGAGATCACCGGTGGTCCACCGGTCACCGGCGTAGAGGTAGATGGTGCCGGAACTCCCCTGCACGGTGATGATGTTGGCCGTCTGGCTGTTGTAGGTGTGGGTGCCGGGCGCCGCGAAGTCGCGCATCGGCGCCCATGGTCCGCTCAGCGAGGTGGCGGTGGTGTAGACGTTGTCGTTGGCGCTCCAGCCGGTCAGGTGGGAGGCGAGCAGGTAATAGACGCCGTTGCTCTTCACCATCGCGGGCGCCTCGTAGCTGGCCGAGCCGCTGCCGCCCAGCAGGGCCACCGCGCTGTCGACGGAGAGGTAGTCGGCGGAGAGCCGGTAGATGTGCAGGCCGTTGTTGCGGTCCTCGCTCAGCAGATAGGCGGTGCCGTCGCTGTCCTGGAAGAGGTTCATGTCCCGGCTGAGGTTGCCCATCGGGCGGAAGCTGCCGCGGTAGCTGTAGGGCCCGCAGGGGGTGCTGCTGGTGGCCACACCGACCCGCGCGTCGCCGTAGTTGGTGCTGTCGATGTGCATGTACATCACGTACGTGCCGGTCGAGGCGTTGTGGATGACCTTCGGCCGCTCCACGATCCGGCCCGGGCCCAGGTCGCCGCTCGCCTGCTTGGCCAGGGCCACCCCCTGGTACGTCCAGGTGGCCAGGTCGGTGGAGGTGTAGCAGGGGATGTCCTGGAAGGACGTGTCCGACGAGGTCTCGCCGGTCTTGTCCTCGCCGAAGCCGTACCAGGTGCCACCGACCTTGACGATGCCCAGCCCGTGCAGCTGGAGGGTGTTGCCGTTCTGGTCGGTCCGGGTGGCGCCCAGGGTGAAGGAGACGGTGGCGGCACTGGCGGACGTGGCGGGCAGCAGCAGGGCCGCGAGGCCCGCGAGCAGGGCGAGGAACGCGGCGCAGACCGTCCGCCACCGTTCGCGCCGGGATCCGTGATGGGGTGTTCGATCGGGCATGGTCCCGCCTCTCCTTCGAGGTCCCGACGTCACGCCGTCGGTGTTCAGTGGGCCATGAGAGCCGCCTGTCTGCCGGGACGTCAAGAAGCGTGCGATCGACTTTGTTTGTTCATGAAGGAATGGGCGGGCGGGTATGCCGTATTGGCGCTTTTCCCGTGCGGAACTGTTGACCTCCCGCTCCAGGGTGCTGTTCGTTTGTGTTCGGCTCTCTCAGCGGAGAGGTGCACCGCCATGGACGTTCCAGCACGCCCGGGATGGTTCGGTCGGGTGGGGCAAATGATCAACAAAGGATTGTTGGGGAAGCCTTGTCCGGTGCGCGGGCGGGGGCGGGGAGCGCGCTGTTTAGCATGGCCGACGGACGTTTCGGCAGGTGGGGGAGTGGATGAGTACGACTCGGCGGCTGGTGCTGGCGGCCTTGGCCGGGGGAGCGTTGACCGCCTGCGGGGCGCCGCAGAAGCCCACCGGCCCACCACCGCCGACCACCCCCTCCCCCTCCTCCCGCTTCTCTCCTTCCCCCACTCCCTCCGCCGCCGCCCCCTCGCCCACGGTGACGGTCAGACCGGCTCGCCTTCCCGCCGTCACCCGGGCCGAGATCGTCGCGCGGTACGGTCACGCCGTGCCCCGCACCTGGGGCTTCGACGCACCGGGCGTACTGCATCGGCTCCCCGCCGGCCAGAAGGCCATCGCGCTGACCTTCGACGCCTGCGGCGGCCGGGGCGGCAGCGGCTACGACCGTGCCCTGATCGACTTCCTGCGCAGGCGCGAGATACCGGCGACGCTCTTCCTCAACTCCCGCTGGATAGACGCCAACCCGGCCGTCTTCCGCCGCCTCGCCGCCGAACCGCTCTTCGAGATCGCCAACCACGGCACCCGCCACCTCCCCCTCTCCGTGACCGGCCGCTCCGCCTACGGCATCCCCGGCACCCGCAGCGCCGCCGAGGTCTACGACGAGGTCGCCGGCAACCGTGCGAAGCTGACCCGGCTGCTGGGCAGCCCACCGCGTTTCTTCCGCTCCGGCACCGCGTACTGCGACGACGTGGCGGCCGGCATCGTCACCGCGCTGGGCGAACGGTTCGCCGGCTTCTCCGTCAACGGCGACGCGGGCGCCACCTTCAGCCCCGAACAGGTCAGCACGACCGTCGGCTCGGCCCCGGCCGGCTCCGTCGTCATCTGCCACATGAACCACCCCGAGGGCGGCACGGCCCACGGCATCGCATCCGCCGTCCCCCGCCTGCTGGCCTCGGGCCACACCTTCGTACGCCTGTCGGAGGCGTGGCACTGAGAGGGTGAGCGACCACGTGCTCGTCGCCCTGGCCGTCAGTCCTCCGCGTGGATGTCCGCGGCGACGATGGCGCCGTCGCGCACGGTGTACGTGCCGGAGAAGTACCGGTGGGTCCCGTCCGTCTGGGTCGCGTCGAGTTCGACGCCCACGGAGTCGCCGTCCACGGAGGTGACGGTGACCGACTCGTCGGCGGTGCCGGCGAAGGAGTTCCTGAACGACTCGTACGACCCCTGCTGGAGGTTGCGGCCGCCCAGTTCCCAAGCGCGTTGGAAGTCACCGGCGTTGATGGCGTCGAAGTACGCCGTCACGGTCGTCTCCGGTCCGCTTGCCGCCGGTGGCGGCGCCGTGGAAGTCACCGGTGTCGGCGAGGAACTCTCGGACGTGGACGTGGACGTGGGCGTTGACGGGGCAGTCGGAGACTGTGCCGTGGGCTGCGCATGTGTCGCGGGCTGCGTGGTGACGGTCCGCGGTGAGGATGTCGCGGTGACGGTCGAGGCCGTGGGGTGAGCCGTCGGCGTCGCTCCCGGCTTGGCGGTGAGTGCCCACACCAGACCGCCGACGAGGGCCATGGCCAGCGCGGCGGCGATGACGAGCATCAGCCGCGTACGGCGCCCGGTGCCGATGCGGCGGTGTTCCGCGGGCACGTCCGTGACGAGAGGTGCCGTCGGCGTCGCGGACCGGTCGGGGACGGCTTCGCCCGGCGACCGCATCCCCTCGGGAGGCATCCCCTCGGAAGGCACCACCTCGGTGGGCGGATGCGCAGCCGAGGGGGCCGTACCTCCGGCCGCCACCTCCTCGAGCATGCGCCGTGCCTCGCTCGCCGTGGGCCGTTCCTCCGGGTCCTTGCGGAGCAGTGCCTCGATCACGGGGGCGAGGGGGCCGGCGTGGTGCGGTTCGGGCAGGGGGTCGGCGATCACGGCCTGCAGGGTGCTCAGCGTCGTACTGCGCCGGAACGGCGACTGGCCCTCGACGGCGGCGTACAGAGTCGCGCCCAGGGACCACAAATCCGAGGGCGGCCCCGGCCGGTGACCGGTGGCACGCTCCGGGGCCAGGTAGTCGGGCGAGCCGACGATGTCGCCGGTGCGGGTCAGCCCCGGGGAACCGTCGAGCAGCGCGATGCCGAAGTCGGTGAGGACGATTCTGCCGCTGCGCTCCAGCAGTACGTTCGCCGGTTTGACGTCACGATGCAGGATCCCGAGCTGATGCGCGCTGTCCAGGGCCGCCAGGACGGCTGCCCCGAAACGGGCGGCCTCCCGGGGCAGCAGGGTGCCCTCGCCGACGAGGATGTCCTCGAGGGATCGACCGTCGATCCACTCCATGACGATCCACGGCCCGTCGTCCTCCTGCAGCACGTCGAAGACGGTCACCACGTTCGGATGCCTGATCCGGGCCGCCGCGCGCGCCTCCTGCTGCAACCGTGCGCGCAGGACCGACCGTTCCTCCGGGGACAGACTGCCGACCCGTACCTCTTTCACCGCGACTTCACGGTCGAGCAACTCGTCGTGAGCCCGCCAGACCGTCCCCATGCCCCCGTGGCCGAGCTGCTCGACCAGTCGGTAGCGCCCGGCCAGCAGCCGCGCGCGGCTCTCGTCCCCAGGTGACTGATTCATGGCTGCCTCAGTCGGCTCGGGAGTGAACTCCCTCACCAGTGTCCCGCCTCCGCCCCGCACCGGCCAGTCGGGTGAGACGGAACCGGCCGCCCATGATCTTCGTCACTCGTGGGGGCGGGATTCCCTGTATGACATAGCGGAACAGGCCATGTCTTACGCCTAAAACTCTCGTTACGGAACGCGGAAGGCTCTTCTGCCCTCCTTCTGTGCGTAGGAACTGTGCACGGGCAGGAAGTCAGGGACTGAGTGACATGGGTTTGACCAGTCAAACGACCGTATACGCGATGGTGGCGCTGGCCGCCCTCTGTGTGGCGCTGCTGGTCTGGCTGTGGCCACGGTTCGCGAAGCCGGGACTGTGGCATGTGCTGGGCCGGCTGGGCGCCATCGGGGTGACGCAGGTGACCATCGTCGCGGCGTTCGCGTGCGCGGTGAACTCGTCGTACCAGTTCTTCGGCTCCTGGGGCGAGCTGTTCGGCCATGTCGACACCGCTCCCGTCGGTGTGACGCAGGCGGCCGACCAGAACGGTGACGGTGCGGTCAACGGCATAAGCAGTGTCCACGGCTCGCTCGTGCAGCCCGCCGGGAACGATCAGCTCAGCCGGGTCAGCGGACTGCCGAGCGGCCCGGCCGCGTCCGTCGGGCGGGTGGAGTCGGTCAAGATCATCGGCAAGCGCACCGGCGTGGTCGACCCGGCCTTCGTCTATCTGCCGCCGCAGTACTTCCAGAAGGCGTACCACCGTCAGCGCTTCCCGGTGATCGTCGCGCTCAGCGGCTACCCGGGGTCCATCTTCAACCTCGCGCAGCACCTGCGGGTCCCGCAGACCGCCGCGGACCTGCAGAGCAAGGGCCAGATGCAGCCGACGATAGTGGTGATGATCCGGCCCACCATCGCTCCGCCCCGCGACACCGAGTGCGTGAACGTCCCCGGCGGACCGCAGACCGAGACGTTCCTGGCCAAGGACCTCCCCGAGGCGATCAAGTCCGTCTACCGCGCCGGTCACTACGCCAGCGCCTGGGGCGTCATGGGCTACTCCTCGGGTGCCAGCTGCGCCCTCCAGCTCGCGATGCGCGATCCGCACGTCTACACCACGGCCGCGGCCCTGTCGCCCGACTACCGCGTCAAGGACGACCCCACCACCGGCAACCTCTTCGGCAGCGGTCCCGGCCGCCAGGCCCGGGTCGACGGCCACGACCTGATGTGGCGGCTGAAGCACCTGCCGGCGCCCCAGGTCTCGGTCCTGGTCGCCACCAGCAAGCACGGTGAGAAGGGCTACTCGCAGACCCAGGCCTTCATCAAGGCCGTCAAGGCGCCCATGCGGGTGGCATCGATCCTCCCGGACAACGGCAGCCACAACTTCCCCACCTGGGTACGGGAGATGCCCGCCACCCTGACCTGGATGAACGACCAGCTGACCTTCCCGCAGGACGTCACCCCCCAGCCCAAGAAGAAGACGACCACGGCCCAGGGCGGCACCCCCAAGCCCCGCCCGGACCGCAGCCCGCTCCGCGCGGAGGGCACAGAGCCCAGGCCCACGGCGGCGACGCGCAAGTAGCGATACGACGGCAAAGGGGCCGGAGCGAGAGCTCCGGCCCCTTCCCCGTGCGCACCGGCTGGTCAGTCCAGCTGGGCCACCTTCGGGTTGTCGCCCTGGGCCGCGGCGTCGGCCGGAGGCAGGGCCGTCGGGTAGAGACGGACATTGCTGACGGCCGCGTCGGCGTACTCGCCGTAGGCGCCGGAGGAGAGCTTGCGGCCGATCTGGACGGGGCCGGTGGCGTTCCAGGGGGTGTAGGTCCAGTCCCTGGTCGCCGTGAGCTTGCCGTTCACATACAGACGGAGTTCCTTCGCGGTGGCGTCGTAGACCCCGACGAGATGAGTCCACCGGCCGGTGGTGGCCTTGCTGCCGTAGGCGGCCCGCCACACGGCACCCGTGGCGTCCGTACTGTGCCGGCCGAAGGCCCAGACCTGGGAGCCGGAGGAGTAGTACAGCTGGAAGCCGTTGTTGGTGGTGCCGTTCTGGGACAGGAACGTGCCGTTCTCCGTCAGGGAGTTGAGCTTGACCCAGGCGGAGACGGTGAAGCTCTTGGAGGTGTCCACCGCCGGGCCCGTCGTGGCGCCGTAACCGGTCGTGCCGGTGAGGTTGAGTGACGCGCCCCGGGTGCTGTCGGTGGTCCAGGCGTAGGCGCCGGACAGGTTCGCGTTCAGCGTGCCGGTGCTGTCGGCGGTGGTGGTGCCGGTGCCCTCGGCGAGCTTCCACCAGTGGGTGGCGGTGTCGGTGACCGAGCCCAGCGAGACCGGGGCCGCGAAGCCGTAGGTCGGCGGGGAGGTCAGGACGAGGCTCTGCCGGTAGTTGTACTCCACGAGCTGGCCGAAGGCGTCCACGGTGTACAGGTCCGGGATCCCGTCGGGGGCGCCCGGGTTGGTGTCGCCCGGCTGGACCGGGCTGTTGACGTCGCCGGGCGAGGCGACGACGGGGTAGAGCGTCCGCGGCAGGGTCAGCCCGAGGCTGCTGTGGGTGCCCGGGTGCAGCAGGGCCGGCACCAGGGTGGTGGCGTCCACGGTGATCGGGTAGCTGTACAGGTCGCCGGTCGCGTTGTCACGGGACCACAGCACCGGCTTGCCCTTGAAGGTTCCCGCGGCGATCAGGGTCTGGCCGGTCCAGTCGCCGTCGCCGAGCAGGATCGGGTTCTTCAGGTGGTAGCCGCCGTCGGACTGGTAGATCCACAGCTCCTTGTTCTCGACGGTGATGACGGCGGGGTAGTCGTTGGTGTTGCCGAAGACGTTGCCCGGCGTGATGAGCTGGCTGACGCTCCAGGTCCTGCTGTTGTAGTCGGTGGTCCGGCAGCGGGAGTCGTCGGCGACCACGTCCGCGGGCGCGCAGGCGTCCTTGGTGATCAGGTCGAACCGCTTGCCGATGAAGCCGCCGAACGTGGACCACGACGTCCTCGGGAAGGACGCGTCGTCGACCGGGTCCAGGTCGTTCTTGACGACGTAGAACTGCTGGGTGCTCTTGTTGTACGCGAACAGGTCGTCGCCGTTCGCGCCGTGCAGGTTGCCGCGGTGGGCGATCAGGTAGTTGTTCCAGCCGGTGCCGTCGGGCGAGCCGGCGGCCGTGGACACCGTCACCGGGCCGTTGACCGTGGGCGGGGTGCCGCTGACCGGGCCGCTCTGCACCGGGTCGGGTTCCTGCGCAGGGTCGTGGTCGCCGGGGATCAGGTCGAGGTCGCCGGTCTTCGTGGTGGCGAGCAGATCGGGCACACCGTCGCCGGAGATGTCACCGGGCTTGACGGTGGTGGCCGGGTTCCACGGCACGGTGAAGGTGTAACCGGCGGGGCTGGTGGAGATGTTGCCGGCCTTGTCGACGCCCGCCACGTACAGGGTGTGCACACCCCAGTCGCGGATCGGGACGGGAATCGTCGCGGTGGAGCGGCCCTGGCTGTCGGTGCCGCTGACCGCGGCGCTCTGGCCGTCGGCCGCGGTGGGCGGCGAGTCGAGCTGCCACAGGAACGACGCCATGCCGCTGGACCTGCAGGCGGAGGGCGTGCAGCTGTCGTCCGAGGACGGGGAGTCGACGGCCGCCACGGTGAAGTTGGTGGTCTTGCCCGGCCCCGCGTAGACCACCGGGTTCGCGGCGCCCGAACCCACCGACGGGAAGGAGGAGTTGCCGGTCACCTCCGGGGTCGGGGGCGCCGTGAAGTCGGTGGTGAACCAGCAGTGCTCGGACTTGCCGGAGGTCAGGTTCTGGTCGGGTGAGTCGTCCTCGGCGTACACGTCCCAGCCGTACTGGTGGCCGTCCTTGAGCGTGGCGCCGATCTTCATCGGGGCGTCGCTGCCGGAGGCCAGGTACGCGCTGTCCGGGGTCGAGAGGGCGGTGCCGTTTCCGTCGCCGTCGGGATCGACCGACCGGTCCCAGACGAAGTAGTGCGCCCGGACCTTCTCGCCGGAGATCTGCGAAGTGACCGTGGAGTGCAGGGTGATGTCGCTGCCGGCGTCCGAGTAGGTGGTGGCGCCGATCCAGCCCACGCCGCTGGTGGTGCAGGCGTCGGCCGCCCCCGCGGCGGCCGGGCTGGTGTGCAGGTTGGTCGGTACGCCCGGCGGGATGTCGAACTTCGTGGTCAGCGTCAGCGTGGTCGACATGCGCAGGTAGTCGTCGTTGCCCGACGTCTCCGACTCGTTGCCGTACAGGCCGATGGTCCAGGCGTTGGTGCCGTCCCCGAACGTGCCGTCCGCGTCATAGCCGTTGCCGTCCTGGTCGGCGATCTTCTGGGCCTGGTCCTTGACGTGGAAGGTGGCGGTGCTGTTGCTGCAGGAGCTGCCGGAGTTGGCGCCGCTGGGCACCGTGTCGGTCACCGGTGGGAAGGCGGTGTCGTGCACGCCGGGCCGGGACAGCCAGTCGGTGCTGGAGCTGATCGCGTTCGTGGTGTGCAGCGTGATCGGCTGGTCCCGGCTGCAGTCGTAGCTGGCGGCGTACGTCGTGGAGATCTTGACGTAGGCGTCGTAGACGACGAACGAGGAGTGCAGGCCGCTGGTGTTGATCGACCAGTACGAGCGCTCCAGGCCGACCCCGCACGGGCCGCCCCACCGCTGGTAGCCCACGCCCTGGCCGTTGGTCTGCGCCTTGTCGTACTGCGGTGAGTTGTCGCAGGTCGAGCTGGAGTAGACCTCGGTGTAGTGGCCGGCGGTGGAGGAGACCGGGTTGGTGTACGGGTCGATGTAGACCGGGTACTTGGTGCCCGGGTCGCTGAGCATGCCGGTGTCCGGGGTCAGCGTCACCGCCTTGTCGGTGGCGGTCATGGCGACCGGCTCGGTGTCGGCGCCGGGCCCGGGGCCGGCCACGGACGAGGTCTGCTCGCCGCCCGGTGCCTGGACATGGGTCGCCTCGGTGCCGGAGTCCCACATCAGCGGCTGGGGGCTGGTGTAGGCCGGATCACCGTCCGAGGCGGTGGCGGTCATGCTGTCGCCGTCGGCGGTGGCCAGGGTGAGACCGTGCGTGTCGGCCGCCAGAGTGAGCTTCTTCAGCTCGGGGTTCTTCGCGGCGTCCGCGTCGTGGACGACCAGGACGTCGCTGAAACCGCCCTGGTCGGTGACGGACACCGACAGGTCGACGCCGGGCAGCACCGACGGGTAGAGCGCGGTGTCGCCGCTGACGTCCGGCTTCGGCAGCGTGAACGGCAGGGTCAGGGCCATGCTGGGCCCGTCGGCGTGGGTGAGGGTGACCAGCGGGCCGTCGCCGCCGCCGGAGAGGGTCACGCCGTTCGGTGTGGCCCTGGGCGTGTAGCCGCCGTTTCCGTCGGCGGTCAGGGTCGCGTCGACCGGGGTCCAGTCGCCGTCCTTGAGCACGCGGGTCGGCAGTGCGCTGGTGGTGTTGGTGAAGGTGCCGTCCGGCAGTGCCTCGGTGGTGGAGACCTCCGTGGTCAGCGCATCCACGGGGACGGTTCTGCCCGTGGACTGCGCCTCGGCGCGGGCCGCCAGCAGCGGGTCGGCCGGGGTGGGCGAACCGTCCTCGGCGAGGGCGGGCAGGGCCGGGAGGACGGTCAACAGGCCGAGGGCGGCGGTGAACAGGGCCAGTCTGCGCGTCGGCGCGGCGCGTCTGCGGTCGGCGCGTATCGGTGGTCTCAACACCTGGCGGGCTTCCTTCGGGTCGCGGGCAGCGGGTGAGGGGAAGCCCGATTGCCACAGAGAAGTGATCAATTTCGGCACAGAAACTACACATGAACTGCCAAGTGCAGGCACGGTCTTCCCATGGAAACGGCAAAGAGTCTTGAGTCTTGATCAAGGCGCTACCTAGCCTCCCGTCGATCACTCGCTCGTGTGATCTGACTGAATGACGGCTCAGTTGAGGCCGTGTGGACGGCCCTCTCCCGGGCCGTGTGGGGGGATTTCACGTGAGTGGCAGACGGCGCTGGTTCGCGGGCTCTTGGCACCGGAGATTTCTCGGCGGACTGGGGCTGTGGACGATTCCGGTCGCTCTGCTCGCGCTCCTGCTGCCGGTGGCCGTCGCCACGGGCCTCGGCACCCCCGGCTTCCTGCCCGGCCACTCGGACGACGACGGCTTCGGCCACCACGGCGGCTTCACGTTCGACGGCGCGGTGTGGCATCCGAAGCGGCTGCCCGCGATCCCGGCCGTGGGATCGCACCTCCTGCAGCCCAAGACGCAGAACCACCCCAAGGGCTACAAGGCGCTGGACACTTACCGGGCCCGGACGCCCGAGTGGCCCAAGGCGGGCACGGCCACCGTCGACCTGGGAGCCCACGGCGGCGCGAAGCCGGTCAAGGCGGGCGCGCTGCCGGTCTGGGTGGCACCCGCCGACAGCAAGGGCGGCGTCGACACGGTCCGCGTGCAGAGCGCGTCCCACACCCAGACCCTTCGCACCGGCGCCAACGGCATGCTCCTGGGCATCACCCCGTCCGGGCCGGTCTCCGCGGGCGGCCGGGTGAAGGTGGTCGTCGACTACTCCGCCATCGCCCGGGCGTACGGCGGCGGTTACGGCTCCCGGCTGCGGCTGGTGCAGTTGCCCGGTTGTGCGCTGACGACACCCGAGCGGGCGGAGTGCCAGAAGGGCACCCCGCTGAAGTTCACCAACCGGGCCGGCGCCGCACAGCTGACGGCGACCGTCACCCTGGGCCCGGCCTCCGACGAGCAGAACCAGGCGGACGCCCCGAAGTCGCCGGCCCCCACCGGCAGTCCGAAGCCGGCCGGCCCCGCCGAAGGCACCGCCTCACCGCGGCCGACCCCGACCCACAGCGCGGGCAGTCCCGAGCCCACGGGGTCCGCGGACGCCGGCCCGGGCACGATGTCCGTGCGCACCGCCCCCCTGACGGCGAGCACCGCGGCCGGCACCACCGCCCTGGCGGTCACCTCCGGCGCCTCCGGCTCCCAGGGCGACTACGGCGCCACCACCCTGTCCGCCGCCGGCACCTGGCAGGCCTCGGCGACCGGCTCCTTCACCTACGCCTACCCGATCTCCGTACCGGCCTCGATCGGCGGCAACGCCCCCTCCGTGGGCCTGAGTTACGACTCCCAGTCCGTGGACGGCGAGACCACTGCCCGCAACGCGCAGGCCTCCTGGGTCGGCGACGGCTGGAGCTACCAGGTCGGCTATGTGGAGCGCGGTTACCGCAGCTGCGGTTCGCTGCTCGACTCCGACGGCAAGAAGATCGTCAAGGGCTCCGGCGACGAGTGCTGGGGCGGCGACAACGCCACCCTGTCCTTCGGCTCCCACTCCGGTGTGCTGGTGTCCGACGGCACCGACGCGAACGTGCCCGGCGAGATCAGGCAGTGGCGTCTGCAGGGCGACGACGGCACCCTCGTACAGGAACTGTCGGGCGCCGCCAACGGCCTGCACGACGGCGTGTACTACCGGGTGCTGACCACCGACGGCACCGCCGCCTACTTCGGCGCCGACCACGCGCCGAGCGGTCCCGGCACCGGCGCCACCATGGACTCCACTCCCGCCGACCCGTCCACGCACTCAGCCTGGGGCGTGCCGGTGCTGCACCCGCGCTCCTCCGACCCGTGCCACAGCGACACGGACGGCAAGAAGTCCCAGTGCGACAAGCCGGAGGGCTGGCGCTGGAACCTCGACTTCGTCGTCTCGCCGACCGGGTTCGTGCAGCGCTACGACTACACCACCGAGTCCAACTACTACGACCTCGGCGGCGGCCAGGCGGCCGAGACCGACGACCCCGACGACACCGGCACGCTCACCTCGTACACCCGCGGCGGTGCCCTCACCCTGATCTCGTACGGCTACAAGCTGGCCGACGAGCAGGCGGGCCGCACGCCGGCGGCCGAGGTGGACTTCGGGCTGGCCCAGCGCTGCCAGACCACCGACACCTTCACCGACTGCTCGGCCGGCAACCTCAAGGACTCGACCGCCACGCACTGGCCGGACGTGCCCTGGGACCTGCACTGCGACTCCACGGACAAGACCAAGCTGCCCGACGGAGCCACGAAGGTTCCCGACGACGTGTGCGTCACCTCCGGCCCCAGCTTCTGGACCACCACCCGGCTGGACTCCATCACCACCAAGGTCCATGTGAAGGCGACCGACCAGCTCACCGCGGTCGACTCCTACAAGCTGGGCCAGGTCTACTCGGACGCGGGCGGCACCGTCGACCCGGTCACCGGCACCACGGTCGACCCCAAGGACGCCGGGATGCTGCAGGCCGTGATGTGGCTGCAGTCCGTCCAGCACACCGGCAAGGACACCTACGACAACGGCAACAACGACATCAAACTGAACCAGGTGTCGTTCACCGGCACCGAGATCGACAACCGGGTCAACGACGACTCGCCGTCCGCCCCGCCGCTGTACCGTCCGCGCGTCTCCAGCATCCAGACGGAGACCGGTGAGTCGATCGCCGTCGAGTACAACGCGCAGCCCTGTCAGGGCAAGTCGCTCGACATCAAGCAGGCCGACGCCAACACCAACTCCTGCTACCCCGTGTACTGGACGGTCCCCGGCGCCTCCAAGCCGATCGCCGACTGGTTCAACAAGGTCACGGTGAACACCGTGGCGGTGTCCGACCTGACCATCGCCGGCCAGTACAAGCCGGACGCCCAGAACAACCCGGCCGGCTCGGAGACCCAGATCTCCCGCTACAGCTACTCCGGTCCGGCCTGGCACCGGGACGACTCGGCGCAGACCGACGACCAGTACCGCACCTGGGACCAGTTCCGCGGCTTCCGCACGGTCACCGTGCAGACCGGCCAGGCTCCCGAACCGGTGACCCAGCAGACCACCACCTATCTGCAGGGCATGGACGGCGACTACAAGGCCGACGGCACCCGCCGCTCCGTCAGCGTCGACGCCAAGGTCGGCGGCACCACGGTGCTGAGCGTCACCGACGCCGACCAGCTCGCGGGCACCACGCTGGAGGACGAGACCTACACCAAGGCCGGTGGCACCGTCGACGCGGCCAGCGTCAACGGCCCCTTCACCTTCACCACCACGGCCTCCGCGAACCAGTCGCCCTGGACCGACTGGACCCAGGAGGACAACCCCGGCGGCACCAAGCCGGACCTGTCCACCCTCCCGGACCTCACCGCCCGCCGGATCAAGGCGAGCAGCTCCCGCGAGTACCAGCTGCTGGCCGACGGCAGCTGGCGGCACACGAGCACCGACACCTCCTACGACAGCCAGGGACGCGTCTCCACCGTCAACGGGCACGGCGACGGCACCGATCCCAAGCAGGAGAAGTGCGCGACCACGACGTACGCGGACCCGCCGGCGTCGAACACGATGATGCTGTCCTACGCGGACCGCGTCACCTCGGTCATCGGTGGCTGCTCCACCGCCGTCGGGGCGGACAGCCTGCTGACGGACAAGAAGATCTACTACGCGGGCGACGGCACCCCGTCCGGCCTCGGCACCTTCGGCCAGGTCACCGCCACGGGCCAGGTCACCGGCACCCAGACCGCCACCGGCTTCACCGGCACCACCGAGAACTGGCAGACCACCTCGGCGATGAAGTACGACGGCGGTGGCCGGATCACCGACGCCTACGACGCCACCGGGCAGAAGACCCACACCGACTTCGACCCGGACTGGAGCAGCTCAGGCGGCAACACCAACGCCACCGCCAAGACCTCGACCAACAGCCAGAACTGGCAGGTCAAGTCCACCCTCGACGCCCTGCGCGGGCTGCCCCTGGAGAGCGTCGACGCCAACGGCCGCAAGACCGACATGACCTACGACGCCCTCGGCCGGCGCACCGCGGTGTGGCTGCCCGGCCGGGACAAGTCGGCCGGGCAGAGCGCGGACGAGACCTTCACCTACTCCATCGACCCCGGCGCTGTCCCCGCCCCCGGCGACACCGTCACCCAGCCGGGCGCCCCCTCCTCGGTCACCACCAAGACACTGCGCGAGGACGGCACGTACGCCACCTCGATCACCATCTACGACGGCATGCTCCAGCCGAGGCAGACCCAGTCGACCGCGATGGGCGACTCCGCCTCCGGCCGGATCGTCACGGACACCTTCTACGACTCGCACGGCTGGCTGACCTCGTCGTACGCCGCCTACTCCGAGCCGAACAACCTGCCGTCGACCACGCTGTACGCGGCCAACGAGAACCAGATCCCCTCCGAGACCACGACCACCTACGACGGTGAAGGGCGTCCGCTGCGGCAGACCCTGTGGCACCAGGCCGTCGAGCAGTGGCACACCTCCAGCAGTTACCCGGGCGCCGACGAGGTCGACACCACGGCACCGGCGGGCGGCCGTTCCACCGCCACCTTCACCAACGCCGTGGGCCAGACCACCAGCACCGTGGTGCGCAACACCGGTTCCACGGTCACCCTCACCGGCGGCTCGGTCATCCCCTCGGGCACCTCGCTGACCTCGGACAGCGTGCGCCTGACGATGCAGGCCGACGGCAATCTGGTGCTGTCCGCGCTGGCGACCGGGAAGACCGTCTGGTCCTCCGGCACCGGTGGAAACCCGGGAGCCTGGGCGAAGTTCGGCACCGACGGCAACCTCGTCGTGTACAGCACGGCGGTCGCCCAGCTGTGGACGACCGGCCTGACGGCCACCACCGGTGCCACCTTCCAGGTCCGCAACGACTCCACCGCGGCCGTGGTCTCCTCCGGCGGTTCGGTGCTGTGGAAGCAGGGCACGGCGGGCGCAGTCCCCGCCGCCGACGCCACCACGCACTACACGTACACCCCGGCCGGCCAGATCGACTCGATCAAGGACAACGCGGGCAACTCCTGGTCCTACAGCTACAACCTGCTCGGCCAGAAGACGTCCCAGACCGACCCGAACGCCGGCAGGACGACGTACGACAAGTACGACGTCGCGGGCAACCTGCTGCAGACCACCGACCCGCGCGGCCAGGTGCTGTCCTTCACCTACGACTGGGACAACCGCCCCACCGCGGAGTACTCCGGCGCCTGGTCGGCCACCCCGGACCAGTCCAAACTGCTTGCCTCCCGCGTGTACGACACCCTGGAGAAGGGTTACGAGACGTCCGCCACCCGCTATGTCGGCGGCGCGTCCGGCAAGGCGTACACACAGGCCGTGACCGGCTACAACACGGCGTACCAGCCGCTGGGGACCACGCTCACGGTCCCGGCCACCGACGGCTTCGCCGCGGCGGGGCAGTCCAGCGCGCCGACGTCCGGCACCGTCACCTACACCTCCACCGCCCGATACACCCCGAACGTCGGACTGCTGTCCACCACGCACTACCAGGCGGACGGCAACCTCCCGGCCGAGGACATCGACTACGGCTACACCCAGCAGGGCAACCTCGACGGCATCGGCGGCTTCATCAACTCCGCCAACACGCCCGCCTACCTGGACACGGCCGTGCACGACGCGTTCGGGCGGGTGCTGCAGGCCAACTACGGGCCGAGCGGCAAGGAACTCGCGACCTTCGCGCAGTACGACGCCACCACCGGCCGGGTCACCCAGGCCAGCAGCATGCTGCAGACCTCGACCACGGCTCTGGACGTCGTCAACCTCCGCTACAACCAGGCCGGCGAACTCACCGCGATCGACGACCTGCAGAACAACACCACGCACGACACCCAGTGCTTCACCTACGACTCCTTCCAGCGGCTGACCGCCGCCTGGACGGACACCGCCGGCATCACCGACTCGGCGGTCGGCGCGGTCGGCGGCTGCAACACCGCCAGGGTGCAGACGGGTACCACCTCGCCGGTCAGGACGACGACCGTCGGCGGACCGGCCCCGTACTGGCAGACCTACACCTACGACCAGCTCGGCGACCGCACCGGCCTGGTGAACCACGACACCACCGGCAACGCGCTCAACGACTCGACGCAGAGCGTCGGTTACGCCGGCACCGACGGCACCACGACCGCGACCCTGCCGGACCAGGCGGGCACGGCCACCACGACCGACCCCGCCACCGGCACCGCGACCATCACCTCCACGTACACCGACCCGTCCTACAACAACGTGAACGCGGGCGACACCATCAGCCGGAAGGTGACCAGTGTCGGCCCGCTGACCACCGCGTTCACGATCTCCGGCGGCGGCAAGAAGTGCGTCGAGGACGCGGGCAACTCCACGACCGCCGGCGCCAAGGTGCAGATCAACGCGTGCGGCTCGGCCACCGGCCAGAAGTGGACGATCGGCACCGACGGCACGGTGCGGGTGCTCGGCATGTGCCTGGACACCTCCGGCAACGCGACCTCCTCCGGCACCCTCGTGGTGATCGACACGTGCAAGACCGACGCCACCCAGAAGTGGAAGGTCACCACCACCGGCACCCTGGTCTCGGGCGCCAACAGCGCCGTCTGCCTCACCGATCCGGGCGCCTCCGCCACCAACGCCACCCAGCTCACCGTCGCCACCTGCGGCGGCAGCGGCCAGACCTGGACGAACGCCGCCACCGGCGCGGTGGCGGCCGGGCAGAGCCAGACCTTCACCTATGACGCCGAGGGCCGTACCGCCACCGTGGCCACGACCTCCGGTACCCACACCAACACCAGCAAGTACCTGTACGACGCCCAGGGCGACCTGCTCGAGCAGACCGCCGCGGTCGACGGCACCGACAAGACCCGGATCCTCTACCTCTTCGGCGGCGCCGAGCAGATCACGCTCAACGTCTCCGCCAAGACCTGGACCGGGCTGCGCAACATCACCGGCCCCGACGGCACGACCGTGACCCGCTCCAGCAGCGGCACGGTCAGCTACCAGATCGCCAACGGCCAGGGCACCGCGGTCACGGCGGTCGACGCCTCCTCGCTGAGCGTCACCCGCCGCTCCTACGACCCCTGGGGCAACCTCCGCGGCACCAAGCCCAGTTCATGGGTCGCACCGGACGAGAACCACGGCTTCCTGGGACAGCCGGTCGATGCGACGACGGGCCTCAACCTGCTCGGCGCACGCGACTACGACCCCGTCCTCGGCCGCTTCCTCACCCCCGACCCGGTCTTCGAGACCGGCGACCCCAACCAGATGGGCGGCTACACCTACGCCGGCGACAACCCGGCGAGCGGGTCGGACGCGAGCGGCCTGATGCTGATGATGATGGACGGCGGCGGGGGAGGCTGCGACGCCAAGTGCGCGGCCGCCAACGACAAGGCCTACGCCGACACCAGCACCTCCAGCGGGCAGCACAAGCACCACAGCGGCGGCTGCCACGGCTTCTGGGGTTGCGCCGGGCACTACTTCAAGAAGGCGCTGCCCGTCGTCGAGACCGTCGTCACGGTGACGGTCGTCGTGGTCGCCGTCGCGGTGGTCGTCTCCGCCTGCGCCGGAACCGTGATCGCGGCACCCGCCTGTGTGCTGGGCGCGGCCGAGGGCGCCGGAATGGTGGCCGGCATGGCCGGTGCGGACTGTGCGGCGATGGGCTGCGCGGGCGGCGGATTCGCGGCGGAGGAAGGAGAGTCGCCCCCGGCGGGAGGCGGCGGCGACGCGGCCCCCAAGGCGGCGGCGGAACCGGCCCCGCACGACGGCACCGGCAGTTCCGGCGGCTCCGGCGACGCGGCCGCGGCCTCCGGCGCGGGCAGGGAGTCGGCGAGCGACTCGGCGGGCGCCAACGCGGCCGAACCGAAGAAGTCCGACGCCCAGCACGAAGCGGCGGCGTCACGGAAGGCAGCGGCCGCCTCGGATGATCCAAGCACAGGGAATTCGGGCACTCAGGAACCGGCCGGTGGCAGGTCGACCGGCCAGGAAGGCAGTCAGTGCAGCTTCTCGCCGGACACCCGAGTCCTCATGGCCGGCGGGAAGACCAAGGCCATCGGAAAGATCAAGACCGGTGACAAGGTCGAGTCCGCGGACGCCCACAACGGCAAGCACGCCGGTGCCCGTGAGGTCGTCGCAACACTGGTCAACCATGACGAGGACCTGATCGACGTCTCCGTCGACCTGGGCCACGGTCACACCGCGACCCTGCACACGACGTCCAAGCACCCCTTCTGGGACGCGACGCTCCACACCTGGGTGCCGGCGGGGAAGCTCACGGCGGGCCATGCGCTCAGCACGGAGGACGGCCACCGGGTACGGGTGGCGGAGGTGCGGGGCACACCGGGTGCGGCCGAGCGCTACAACCTGACGGTTCTGCAGCTCCACACCTACTATGTGCTGGCTGGAACCACGCCGGTTCTGGTGCACAACATCTGTCCGACGGCGGCCGCCCTCAGCGCTGCTCCGCATCCGTCGAGTATCACCTTCCATCCTTCGGTGGACCTGTCCTCGAAGACAGCCAGCGAGGCGGGCAGCATCCAAACCGCCAGCGGATACGCCACGGATGTTCCCGACGGATACCAGCGGGCCATGCCCGACCAGGTGTACGACGCTCTGCCCATCGCACGCACACCTCATCCGTTCATGGATAATTCCGGTGGAGCCGGTGCCTATTACCTGTCCCATGCGGAGAAGCAGGCTTCGGTCCTGAACCCGGGCTATGCGATATCGGTCAGTCGGGACATGTGTGACGACTGCATATCCTGGTTCCAGAGTCGAGCCCGCCAACTCGGAGTACCCATTCTCGTTTCCGACCCGACGGCGATCCACGTATTCACGCCGAATGGTGAATGGCATTCCTTCGACTATCCATCCTGGTGAAATAGGCGGTGGTGGGCGGTGCGGTAGAATCGCGCGCGAATCTCTTGACTTCGGAGGCACGGGTGAGTGAGGGCGTTTTGGACTGGCGGCTGTTTCCGGCCGGTGTCTCCGTGGTCGAACTGATCAGGCGTGCGGAGGCCGCGCGGTCGCAGGGCGACCTGGTCAGTGCCGGGAACTGGTACTTCCACGCCAAACGCCGTGGAGCGGTGGGTGTCGGGGAGGGCATCTCGGCGCTCGTTCCCGGGTTGGAGTCCGCGGTGGCCCAGGGAAACGCGGATGCGAAGGCACTGCTTGCCGCGATTCTGCTGGATCGTCGGGATGATCTGCCCCGTGCTGCCCGCCTGTTCGGCGAGGCCGCCGACGCGGGCGTCGTCGAGGGAATGCGTGAGCTGGGATTCATGCTGACCAACGGCGTAGGTGTGGCCCGCGATCCCGCGCGGGCCAATGCCCTTTTCCGGGCAGCGGCCGACGCCGGCGACGGGTACGCCGCCTTCAATCTGGCGGTCAATCACTTTCAGGGTGTCGGTGGGCCGCGGAATTTCCGAGAGTTCTGGCGCCGGTTGCAAGCCGCTGCCGAACTCGGGATACCCGAGGCATGCGCCGTGCTGGGTGACCAGTTGGCCAAGAAGGGCGAAGACGGCGAAGCCCTCGTGCAGTATGTCAAGGCCGCGGAATCGGGACATGCTCCCGCGATGTTCGCAGCAGCCCGCCGCTACCGTGACGGCATCGGCTGCGAAGCGGATCCGGTACAGGCGGTGCGCTGGTTTCTCGCCATGCTCGACCGGGGCAACGGCGATGGAATCCATGAGGCGATCAGGATGGCGCCGTCCATGACAGCCGATCAGATCCGGGAGGCCGGGCGGCTGTCCGGCCGTGAATCCGAGGCGGAGTCCTTGCTCCGCCACTCGTGACCGAGGCCGTGACCGTGAATCCAGTCGCCGACATCCCGGTCTTCCCACCGACAGCCTGGAGGGCTGACGAATGTCGTACCTGATCACAGGGCTCATCGGTGTGCTCGCCGGGTTTCGGGCGCTTGGGCTGCGGCGGCGGCAGTTGGGGGCCGCCGACGCGCCGGCGTCCGCGTTTGTGCTTCGGCCCGCCTTTCTCGCCGTGGTCGCCGGGATCGCGATCGCGGGTGGGCTGTTTCTGGTGGCCGGTGGGGTCGCCGTCCTGGCGCAGGGGTGAACCGACCGGGGTGGGTCCGGTCAGCGGTGGGCCAGTACGGCTTCCAGCTGCCGTAGGGGCTCCGCGCCCGCGATGCGCAGGACGACCGTGTTCGCGCCGGCCGTCGCCAGGTCGTGGATGCGGGACGCGGCCTGGGGAGCCGGGCCCGAGACCGTGAAGACCTCCTCCTGCGGGCGGCCGAGCCAGGCGGCGTGGCCCTCGACGTGGGGACGCAGGGCGCGGGCCACCTCGTCGGGGTCGTCACCGACGGCCGCGAAGGCGAGGACCGTGAGGGTGTGGTCGGACGGCGCGCCGCCCTTCGAGACGAGCGCGCGGGCGTTCGTCAGGTCGGCGGGGCCGTGGCCCTCGGTGATCACCGTGCCGTCCGCGACCCGGCCGGAGAGTTCGAGGGAGCGGGGGCGTACGACGCCGGCGACGACCGGCGGGACCTCGGCCGGCGGATGGACGAGTTGGATCTCGTTCAGGTGGACCTCCCGGCCCGCCAGATCCAGGCGCTCGCCTCGCAGCAGGGTCCGTACCGACGTGATCGTCTCCTCCAGCAGGGCCAGCGGGGAGCGAGGGGCGACGCCCGCCTGGGCCATCCACTCCGGGACGCCGTGACCGATCCCGGCGACCAGCCGGCCGGGGAACACCCGGGCCAGGGTGGCCAGTTCCATGGCCAGCAGCGCCGGGCTGCGCAGGGGCGCGGGAGTGATGCCGATGCCCACCCGGACGCGTTCCGTCGCCGCCAGCGCCACGGCCGCCGCCGACACCCCGCCGTTCCAGCCGAGGTCCTCCACCACCCACAGGTCGTCCACGCCGAGTTCCTCGGCCCGCCGGGCGAAGCCGGGCAGGTCCTCCGGGGCCCAGTCGCGGTCGTACATCACGCCGATGCGTACGTTCGTCATGACGTTGGAACCTAGGCGCTGATGACATGTCGATCAACGGCGTATCCGGCCCGGGCGGGGGCGGGGCCGGGGCGGCGGTGGGGTGGTGCGGTTGTCGAGTGTTGGGAAAAGGCGGGCCAGAGCTCGCCGACACGCCTACGCTCGCGTCGAAGGAGGGTGCCATGGCCGCTCACGCGAAACCGATCGGGATGTGGTGGTTGATCACGCTGACGGCCGTGACCGCGGCGGTGATCGGAGTCGTCGTCGCCCAGGCCGACTCCGGTGAGGCCTCGCCGCCGGCGCCGGCCACGTCGACGTCCAGCACGCCGTCCGCGGGCGGGCCGAGCACGCTGAACACCTCTCCGTAGGCCCGTCGGTCCCGCCGGGCCGGCCGTGCGAGCTCCTGGCGGACTGGTTGCCAGTGGGTTGCCCAACGCCCAAGGAGTTCCCAGGCATTGGGCAATCGAGGGCCATGGCGCGGTAAGGCTTGGGCGAGGTAGTTGATTCTTTGGCCAACGGTTCTACCCGCATAGACCGTAAGAGTGCTGTCATGCCCACGACTGCCCGGACAACCCGGGCCGATCGTGGGAGACCCCCATGCGTGCCACGCGCCGCCTCACCGCCACGACCACGTCCCTCAGCCTCGGCGTCGCCGGACTGATCCTCAGCGCCGGCTCCGCCGCCCACGCCGCCGGCTGCTCGCAGGACTATCTGCCGCTGCCGGACCCGACCTGCCAGCCCGGCGCCTACAACCCCGACGTCACTCAGGCCACCATCGACTCCACGATCTGCGTGTCCGGCTGGACCGCCACCGTACGGCCGTCGACCTCGTACACCAACGCGCTCAAGGTCAAGCAGATAGCCGAGTACGGCTACGACGACACCAGTACGTCCGACTACGAGGAGGACCACCTCGTGCCGCTCGAACTCGGCGGCGCGCCCAAGAGCGAGCAGAACCTCTGGCCCGAGCCCCGTTACGGCGACGGGACCGCCGCGAGCAAGGACTCCGTGGAGAACAAGCTGAAGAAGGCCGTGTGCAACGGCACGGTGGATCTCGACGACGCGCGGGCGGCCATCGCGAGCGACTGGACCACCGCGTTGTCCTCGCTCGGCCTCAGCTGACCTCGGCGCGCAGACCGTCGCGCAGGCCGTCACGCAGGCGACGCAGGTCGTCGGCGTGACGGCCGAGGCCGTTCAGGCGCAGCCGCGCGGCCTCGGTACGGGGGTCGGGGTGCACCGTGAAGGCCAGGTTCAGGGACTCGCGCAGCATCCACAGGTCGTAGGCCAGCAGACGTGCGGCCCGGTCCTGGGCCAGGGCGAGGTCCGGGTCGGTCAGATGGAGATCCTGCAGGCGGGTGCGCAGACGGTGCAGGGCGATGCTCTGGCGGCCGCAGGCACGGGCCGTGAGGCAGGAGACGGGACCCGGTTCGCCGCAGGCGGCCACCGCCGCGTCGGCCGGCGACTGCGCGGCCACCGCCTCGTCCAGGACGGCGACCAGGGCCCGTAGCTGGGCCGGGCGGGGCGGCCGGGATGGGGTGGGACGGCGGGGGAGCTGCAGGAGGCGCGGGAGCCGTAGGGACAGACGGGGTGTGCACATGGCGCCCTCCGGGCGGGCCTCCAGTGTGCGCCTTCGGGGGCGGGGTGGGGGAAGATGCGGTGGGGGCCTTTCGGGGTGGCCGTTTCGCGGAGATCGTGTGGGAATGATCGTCCTGCATCCCGTTCTGTTTCTGTTCTGTTTCTGCTCTATTTCGTTCGGTTTCGTTTGGGCTGTTCGAGCTCGCCCGCTCCATTCCGTTTCGTTGCCGTGAGGGGTGGGGTTTCGCAGGGCCAGGGCGGACCGCGCGGTGACGGTGAGGGCCGGTGAGGGCCGGGCTGTCTCGGGGTCGCCCTCCTCCCCGGGGAGTAGCGGGTCATGCACCGTCTCCTGCCGGGGAGTTAGGACAGGTGACTTCGTGGGCACGATGTGCCGGGAAGGCGCGGGGACCAGGCTGGTTCACGTCAGCCGGAGGGACTTCCCAGGCCCGAGGAGGCGTCATGAACCGCCAGATCCGCGTCCGCGTCAACCGCCGCCCCAGCACGCCCCGCGACACCACCATCGACCGCAGGACACCCTCGGGCCGGATCCTGCCGTACTGACGGCCGTCATGAACTGCCGTGCAGACGGCGCGAGATCGCCGTACGAAGGGCTCGGCGCACGTCCTCCGGGGGAGGCGGGCCCTTGGACTCCGCCACGGCCACGACCGCGGCGGCGACCGCGCGCAGCTTGGTGTTGGAGTGCTGGGAGGCCTCCCGCAGGATGTCCCAGGCCTGTTCCGAGGTGCAGCCGTGCGTGGCCATCAGCACGCCGCGCGCCTGGTCGATGACCGGGCGGGAGACGATCGCCTGCCGCAACTGCTCGATCTCCACCCGTAGTTCGTCCAGCTGCTCCGCGCGCTCCAAGGCGACCGCGGAGGTGGTGCGCGGCTCCGCCGTCGGTTCGGACGCGTGCCGCAGCGGGTCCTCGGTGTCCAGCCCGACCAGCTCCAGGATCCGGCGCGGCTGCCCGTTCCAGCGCGTGGCCCGCACCGGGACGCGGTGCCGCCGGCCGTAGGCGTCGAGCAGGTCGAGGAACTGCAGCCCTGCCGTGTCCATGAAGACGACGTCCGTCATGTCCAGATCGACCCCGCTGACCCGGTCCGGGAGTTCCTCCAGTTTCCTGGCCAGGGTGTCCGCACAGCCCCTGACGAGCTCGCCGTGCGGAGTGAGCACGGCGTGCCCCTCCACCACACGGCCGTCGATGACCAGGGTGTTCAACCGCCCTCCGAGAGGTGTGTGTGCCGCAGAGGTCATGTCCGCCTCGCCGCTCCCGACAGTCGTCTCGACGTTGAGTCACCGATCGCCACCGGGTGTGGCCGCGAGGTTGTACCGGAACTCCGCGGGGACCCGGCGGTGCTGACAGACGCCTGCCCGAAGCGTGCCGGTGTATACCCCGCGACGGGGTACGAGCGGGGGAGTGGGCGGGGAATGACCGGCGCGTGTCGCGGGTACCCCCCAATCGTCCAGAAGACGGAAGGTAGGGTACGGAAGCCCGTGGTGGGAGAGGAGACCGCGTGGGTGTCCGGAACCGGGCTCCCCGCCCGGCCGAGGGCTCACCGCCGCGGCTGACGGTGTCCTCGCTGCCGGGGTGTGATGGGCTGCGCGTGGCGGGCGAAGTGGGCCTGGTGACGCGCGTCGACTGGGAGCGGGCCCTGGAGCGGGCCGTGCGCGAGGGCGGGCGGGTGTACCGGCTGGAGCTGTCGGCCGTGACCTTCGTCGACGTGGCTGGAGCGGGCGCGCTGGCGTCCGCCGCGGAGAACCTCGAGGAGGGCAGGAGGATCGTGCTGCAGCAACCGCCACCGACCCTGCGCCGCCTGCTGGACATGTTCTGGCCCGGGCTGCCGGCGATCGAGGTGCACACGCCATGACCGTCACGACCGAGCCCCACGCCCCCTTCGTCCACCCCGCGCTCTTCTACGCCGACGAGCGGGAGTACCTGGAGGGCACCGTCCCCTTCGTGCGGGCGGCCCTCGAGGCCGGTGAACCGGTCGCCGTCGCCGTGCCGACGGAGAACCTCCGGCTGATCCGCGACGGCCTGGGGGCCGACGCCGACGGCGTGCGGCTCCTGGACATGCGGGAGGCCGGCCGCAACCCCGGCCGGATCATCCCCGGCGTGCTGCGGGCCTTCACCGACGCCCAGCCCTCCGGCACCCGCGCCCACATCATCGGCGAGCCGATCTGGGCCGGCCGCAGCGCCACCGAGTACCCCGCCTGCGTCCAGCACGAGGCGCTGATCAACGCCGCCTTCCAGGGTCGCACGGCGACCATCCTGTGCCCGTACGACACCCGGCGGCTGGCCCCCGAGGTCATCGCCGACGCCTACGCCACACCCCACCCTCGTGCGCGGCGGCTCCGGCGCGGCGGAGAACAGCAGCGCGTACGCTCCCGGCGAGATCGTCGCCCGCTACAACGAACCCCTGCCGCCGGTCCCGGACGCCCCGGTGTTCGCCGTCCGGGCCGCCTCCCTGAGCGAGGTGCGCCACCTGGCCGTGGCCGAGGCCGCCCGGCTGGGCCTCCCGTCCGCGCGGCTCGAGGACCTGGCCCTGGTCGCCGCCGAACTGGCCACCAACAGCGTGGTGCACGGCGGCGGTTCGGGCTCGCTGCGGGTGTGGGCGGAGGGCGACTCGGTGCTGTGCGAGGTGCGGGACGCCGGCCGCCTCACCGACCCCCTGGCCGGCCGCCGCCCCGCCTCCCGCGACCAACGCGGCGGCCGCGGCCTGCTGTTGGTCAACCTGGTCGCCGACCTGGTCCGCCTGCACAGCGACGACGAGGGGACGACGGTGCGCTGCTGGTTCGGGCGCTGACGGCTGTCGCGAACCTCCGCCGCGCGGGACTGGCTTCCGTACGCATTCACTTTTTACGCTGGAAGCCGGGGGCGCGCGGAGACTCGGGGGCGCGCAGTGGACTCAGGGGGCTTCATGGGAGCTGCGACATCTCCCGTACCGAGCACGACACTGAGCGCTCAGGATCTGCCACCGCTGTTCCGGGTGAGTGACCAGTGGGCGCTTCGTCATCAGAATGAATCGTTCCGGGCCGTCCGCACTCACCTCATCGTGCTTCTCCTGGCCACCACGGCCGCCGCGCTGACCGAGCGTGCCTCCGGGCATGTGTGGACGGTGTGCGCCGCCGCGCTGTACGCGGCGACGATCGCCCTCGGGCTGCGCACCTCGCGCCGCCGCTCCCGGGCCCACTGGCAGGCGCACCGGGCGGCGGCGGAAGTGCTGAAGTCGCTGGCCTGGCAGTACATGGTGCACGGCGGCCCCTTCCACTCCCGGGTCGCCGACCCGGACGCCGTGTTCGCGGCGCGGCTGGAGGAGCGGCTGCGGGAGCTGCGCAGCTGCGGCTGGGAGGACTCCCGGGGCGGGCCGTGGGAGCGGGGCGAGGGGCAGATCACTCCGCAGATGCGGGCCGTACGGGCCAAGTCGTTCGCCGCGCGCCGGGACATCTATCTGCGCGACCGGCTCCTGGAGCAGACCGTCTGGTACAAGAACCGGGCCTCGCGGGCGCATCGCGCCGCCGCCCGCTGGTCGGCCGTCACCGCGGTCCTGACCCTGCTGGCGCTGACGACGGCCATGCTGCGTGCCTTCGGACTGATCGGGGGCGCGGACCTCGCGGGACTGCTGAGCGCGGCCGCGGCAGCGGGCGTCGCCTGGCAGGAGGTACGGCGGCACGGACCGCTGACCCACGCCCACTCCCTCATCGAACAGGACCTGGAGACGGCCCGGATCGCGATGTCCACCACGGTGACGGAGGCGGGGTGGGCCGACGCGGTGGGGGAGGCGGAGCGTCTGATGTCACCGGCGCACACGGAGTGGCTGGTGCGGTTCGGAAGTTGAGGGCAATCGACGGCAGTCGGTGGCAGGGGACAGCGGGTGCACGTCAGTCCCGGTGCACGCCGTCCCGCCACAGCACCGTCACCGGCACCCCCGTGCGCCGCGCGTACGCCACGATGTCGCCCGTGCCGCCCGGGCCGCGGGCCGGGCGGCCGTCCCAGACGGCGATCAGGCGGTCGGAGTGGTCCACGATCCAGCGGCCCGCCGCGAAGTACGCCTCCTCGTGCGTCGGTTGGAGGGGCAGGTCGACGCGGGTCGCGCAGGAGCCCAGGAGCCTGCGGTACGTGTTGCGGGTCTCGGCGTCGCCCAGATGGGCCTCGTAGTCCATGCCCGGAATCACCGCCGTCACCGGGACGCCGTGGGCCAGTGCGATGTCCGCGAACAGCTGGTCGGCGCCGGCCGCGAGACTGCTGATGGCCTCCAACTCGACGCCCCCGGCACTGAATTCGCGCCGCAGGGCGGACCGGACGTAGGGCAGGACGGACGGCGGGATCGAGCGGTGTCCGGTCACGCCGATGCGGGTGACGCTGAGGCGGGGGGCCGCGGCCGCCGCGTCGAGGAACTGGGTGGTATGGATTGTCACGGAGCGTCCCCTCCCGTCACCATCGGTGAATACACCCTAGCCCAGGGCGACATGGCGCGCACGGGGCGCACCGGCTCACATCCGGTCACCGCCGGGGCCGGGTGGCCCATGGTGGACCCGGGTCCTCGAGGCTCAGGCGGCCAGCGGGTCGAGGACCAGCGGCTCGATCTTGCCCTCCAGCATGTACCCCAGGCCCTGTACGGCGCACACGTCCGGCCGTTCGGCGATGTGCACCGGCATGCCGGTGGCTGCGCGGAGCATCTGGTCGAGGCCGGGGAGGAGGGCGGAGCCGCCGACCATCATGATTCCGCGGTCGGCGAGGTCGGCGACCAGGTCGGGCGGGCAGTCGCGCAGGACGCGTCCGATGCCGTCGAGCACGGCGGTCAGGGGTGTCTCGATGGCGTCCCGTACGGCGGCGGTGTCGACCCGCACGGAACGGGCGAGGCCGGTGGCGACGTCCCGTCCGTGGATCTCGGTGGAGGCGGGCCCCTGGAGGGTGAGGCCGTTGCCGGAGAGGGCGAGCTGCAGGGGCCGTACGGACTGGCTGGGCAGCATCAACTCGTGCTCGTGGCGCAGATGTTGGACGATGGCGTGGTCCACGGCCTCACCGCCCACGGGGATGCGCTCGGCGGTCACGATGGAGCCCAGTGACAGCACGGCCACCTGGGTGGCCGCGGCCCCGCACACCATGATCATGGTGGCTTCCGGGCGCTCCACGGGCAGCCCGCACCCCACGGCGGCGGCGATGAGGGTGTCCACCAGCTCCACGCGCCGGGCGCCGAGCCCGACGAGCGTCTCGATGGCGGCCCGCTGGGCGAGCGGATCGGCGTCGTGCGGGGTGCACGCCGCCGCGCGCAGGAAGGGCTTGCGGCGCAGGGTGCGGCGGACCTTGTCGCCGAGCAGGTGCCGGAGCATGCGCTGCGCCATCTCGATGTCGACGACGGTGCCGCCGGAGACGGGGCGGACGACGCGGATGTAGTGCGGGGTGCGGCCCGTCATCTTCTCCGCGTAATCCCCGACGGCGATCAGGGCGCCGGTCCTGGTGTTCACGGCGGCTGCGGAGGACTGGTCGACGACAAGTCCGGTGCCCTTCACGTAGACGCGGGTCCGGGCCGCCCCCAGGTCTACGGCGAAATGGCAGCGGCGCAGCTGCTCCAGACTGGCGGTCATGGCGGGTCCTCCCGAGAGCACAGACCGTGGGGACCGCCGGGTGGGCGGACCTCGTTCCTCGGCCCGCCGAGCGGCGGGCCTCACTGGAATCGTGCGGGGGCGGGAGTGGCGGCGCCGCTTGGAGGGGGCCGGGTGGGGTGCGGCTGAATGGGGGTTTTGCGGTATATAGAAACATGTAAAGAAGAAATAAAGGCCGCTGGTTCCGGTCCGCGCCGAGGGACCGACAATGACGGTTTCCTTTACGCCTTTCACATCCCATGGCCGCGCGGTGGCGGCCCCGAGATGCCGCGGATGACGCCCAGGTCCACCAAGTCCTGGGGGCGGATGCGGAGTTGGTCGGCGGTCGGTTCGGCCTGTTGCGGTGGGCGTTTCAGGATCGCGGCCGCGAGTTCCGGTGCGATGACGGAGAAGTAGCCGTCCGGGGTGGCGTAGGTGTTGCCGGGGGCCGCCAAGGCCAGCGCGCCGCCGGAGCCGCCCTCGCCGATGACCAGGGTCGTGATCGGGGTGCGGGCGGCGGCCACCGCGCCGAACACTTCCGCGATCGCCGCCCCGGCGCCCTGTCGCTCGGCCTCCGCGTCATTCGCGGCGCCAGGGGTGTCCACCAGGGTCAGGACGGGGATCCCGAGCCGGTCCGCGAGACGGATCAGCCGGGCGGCGGTGCGGTAGCCGGCGGGCCGGGTCGCGGTGCCGGCCTGCGCGGCGAAGGCGACGGTACGACCGTCCCGTTCGCCGAACCCGCAGAGCATCCCGGGATCGGTGCCACCGCACCGGTCACCGCTGAGAGCGAGGCGACGGGTGAAGTATGCGTCCAAGTACGCTTCGGCGCGCGGGCGTTGAGGCGAACGAGCCCGTTGTACGGCCTCCCAGCCGGTGCGTGGGAGGTCGCCGGCACCCAGGGCGTGGGGCACGGGGGCGGGCTCGGTGCCGGACCGGGGTACTGGTGTGTCACCCACCCCGCCGAAGGCACGCCCGCCCGTCCCCCGCCGCTTCCCCCCGTCCGTCAGCAACCGCAGCCACAGGCCCAGTATTTCGCGCAGTTCCGTCGCCGGTACGACCACGTCCGCCGCGCCGTTCGCCACCTGGGCCTCCGCCGTGTACGCCGACGGGTCCGCATCGGGTGGACGCACCCGGGAGCCGGCGAAGCCGACCTGGGCATCGGGGAGCGCGAGGACGATGTCCGCACCGGCACCCAGGGTGGCCCAGCCGCCGCCCGTCGTCGGGTCGCGCAGAACGGCGATCTGGGGCAGTCCGGCCTCTCGCGTGAGCGCCGACTGACGGGCCACGCGCTGGAGTTGGGTCAGGGCGAGCATGCCCTCCTGCATGCGGCTGCCGCCGGTGGCGACCAGGGGGACGACCGGCAGACCCTGTTCGCGGGCGTGGCCGTACGCCGCCTCCAGCCGGTCGCCGGTGCGTTCGCCGAGCGAGCCGCCGAGGAAGCCGAACTCGAAGGCGATCAGCACCGCCCGGGTGCCCAGGACGCTCGCGGTGCCGCAGACCACGGACTCCGACTCGCCGGTGCGCTCGGCGGCGCGGGCGCGTGAGGCGTCGTAACCCTGCCAGGCGAGGGGGCCGTCGGGGGCGGACTCCCGGGTGGGGGAAGGGAGTTCGGTGAAGGTGGCGGGGTCCGTGAGCAGTGCGAGGAACTCTCGGGCCGAGAGGCGTTCGGTGTCAGTCACGGGTCAGGGCCCGCTTCATGATCTTGCCCATGTCGTTGCGGGGGAGCGAGGAGAGGAAGTGCACGACTCGGGGGCGCTTGTGGGGGGCGAGGCGGCGGGCGACATGATCCGCCAACTCGCTGTCGGGCGGGGGTGACTGGGGATCCGCCGGTACCACCCAGGCCACGATCCGCTCGCCCAGGTCCGCGTCCGGCTCCCCGGTCACCGCCGCCTCCCGGACCCCCGGGTGCTCCAGCAGCGCGTTCTCGATCTCCCCGGCGCCGATCTTGTAACCCCCGCTCTTGATCAGGTCGGTGGCCTTGCGGCCGACGATCCGGACGTAGCCGTCGGGGTCGCGCACCGCCATGTCGCCGGTGCGGAACCAGCCGTCGGCGGTGAAGGCCCCGGCGGTGGCGTCGGGCCGGTTGAGGTAGCCGGTGAAGAGGTTCGGGCCGCGCACCTGGATCTCGCCCACGGTCTCGCCGTCGTACGCCGTGATCGGCGTCCCGTCCTCCTCCACGAGGCGCAGGTCCACGCCCGGCAGCGGCAGGCCGACGGTGCCGGGGCGCGGCTCGCCGTCCGCCCGGACGCTGGTGTTCATCAGCGTCTCCGTCATGCCGTAGCGCTCAACGACCCGCTGTCCGGTCGCCGCCGTGATGCGCTCGTGGTCGTGCACGGGGAGGGCCGCGGAACCGGAGACGAGCAGCCGGGCCCGGCCCAGCGCCCGGGCCAGCTCCGGTTGCTCCGGCAGGGCCTGGGCGATGCGGTGGTACATCGTCGGTACGCCGAACAGCATGGTGGCGCCGTTGTCGAGCTCGTGCGCCACGCCCTCGGTGGTGAAGCGGCCCAGGTGCCGGACCGAGCCGCCGCGCCGGAGCGGGCCGAGGATGCCCAGCACCAGGCCGTGCACATGGAACAGCGGCAGCCCGTGCACGAGGACGTCGTCGCCGGTCCACTGCCAGGCGTCGGCGAGCGCGTCCAGGGTGTGCGCGATCGCCCGGCGGGGGATGACGGCGCCCTTGGGTGGGCCGGTGGTGCCGGAGGTGTAGACGACGAGGGCGGGGTCCTCGTCGGCGACGGCGGGGGAGGGGAGCGTGCTGCCGGCGCCGGTGACCTCGACATCCAGGCGCGGCAGGTCCCGTACCGGCGAGGGGAGTTCGTCGCCGGGCGCGGCCAGGACCAGGACCGGTGCGCTGTCGGACAGGATGTGCCCGAGCTCCTTCTCGCCCGACTTCGGGTTGAGCGGCACCGCGGCCACCCCGGCGCGCAGCGCGGCGACCACCGCGACGGCGGTCTCCAGCGCGGGCGTGGCCCACACCGCGACCCGGCTGCCGGCGGGCAGCCGCGCCGCCAGGGCACCGGTCGCGCCCGCCAGCTCCGCATACGTCATCGACCGGTCGCCGAACCGCAGGGCGACCTGCCCGTCCGGGCTCTCCAGGGCCGGGAAGAGAGAGGACACGCGATCTCCTGTCCGTGTGCACGCGAGCGTTGAGTCCGGTCAGAACTGGACCCTACCCACGAGTGACGGACCGGGTGCGGGCGCCTACACCGTCACCACGTCCGCCACCACACAGCTGACGTTGTCCGGGCCGCCCGCCGCGTTGGCCTCCGTGACCAGGCCGTGGGCCGCCTCGGCGGGCGTCCGCGCGCCGGCCAGGAGGGTACGTACGCGGGCGTCGGGGACGACCGTGGGGAGGCCGTCGGAGCACAGCAGGTAGCGGTCGCCGGGCCTCGCCTCGTGCAGCCCCAGGTCCGGGGTGCCGGTGGTGAGGGCCTTGAGGAGCAGGGCGCGCTGCGGATGGGCCGTCGCCTCCTCCGGGGTGAGACGGCCCTCGTCGATCAGCGACTGGACCATCGTGTGGTCGTGCGTGATCCGGAACAGCCCGCCGTCGCGGAGCAGGTAGGCGCGGCAGTCGCCGATGTGGACCAGGGCGAGCCGGGATCCCGTCCAGAGAAGGGCGGTCAGGGTGGTGCCGTTCTCGTCGGCGCCGTCGGACACGTCACGGACCGCCTCGGTCGCGGCCCGCACCGCCTCCTCCAGCACGTTCAGGACGTCCCCCGCCGGCAGCTCGTCCGTGTCCAGGAAGCGCAGGGCCGCCACAGCCGCGCTGCTCGCGGGTGCCCCGGCCGGCCCGTAACCGTCGGCCACCGCGAGCAGCCGCGCCCCCGCGTACGCCGTGTCCTGGTTGGCGGGGCGCACCCGGCCGGGGTGGGAGTGGGCGGAGTAGCGCAGTTCCAGCATGTCGGTGTCCTTCCCCGGCTCCCGCAGGAGCTCCTCGACGAGGAACGCGGCGAGGTCCCGCCGTACCGCCGTCTCCGCCTCCACCCGCGACCAGTACGCGCGGATCTCCCGGGCCGCCTCCGCCGGCCGTAGCGCGCACACCTCGCGGATACGGGCCAGCGGCATCCCCAGCCGTCGCAGCCAGGCCACCAGCCGGGCCTGTTCCAGCTGGTCGGGCGCGTAGTAGCGGTAGCCGGTGTCCGGGTCGACGCGGGCCGGACGCAGCAGGTCCAGCTCGTCGTACAGGCGCAGCGCCTTCGGGGACAGCCGGGAGGCCCTGGCGAAGGCACCGATCGTCAGCAATCCCATGTCATTTCCATCCCCGCCCCTTTCGCTCCCCGCCCCGATGCTGGGGCTTCCCCGAGGGGGAAGGTCAAACCGGTTGCCGTGGTCGTGGCCGTCCTGGTTAGCCTGCGATGGTCCGTCCCGCACCCGAACGGAGTCCCCTGTGCCCCGCATCGCCCTCGCCACCTACGATTCCCGGCCCCAGCCCAATCGCGACCGCGACCTGCCCGTGCTGCTGGCCGCGCTGCGCGAGGCGGGGGCCGAGGCGGACGCCGTGTGCTGGGACGACTCCGAGGCCGACTGGGCCGCGTACGACCTGGTCGTCATCCGCTCGACCTGGGACTACAGCTGGCGCGCGGACGAGTTCGTGGCCTGGGCGCACAAGTGCGGCACGGCCACCCGGCTCGCCAACCCGGCCGAGGTGGTGCGCTGGAACACCGACAAGCGGTACGTCGGCGACCTCGCCGCGGCCGGCGTGCCCGTCGTCCCCACCCGCTACCTCGCCCCCGGCGACGCCCCGGACCTCCCCGAGGACCACGAGTACGTCGTCAAGCCCACCTCCGGCGCGGGCGCCCGGTATGCCGCGCGCTACACGCCCGGGCAGCACGAGGAGGCCGTACGGCATCTCGCGCGCATGCACGAGGAGGGGTTCACGGCGATGGTGCAGCCGTACATGCGGGCCATCGACACCGGAGGTGAGCGCGCGCTGCAGTTCTTCGGCGGCCGTCTGCTGCACGCCAGCCGCAAGCGGGCCGTCCTCGAACCCGGTGCCGCCTACGACGCCGACAAGGTGCCCCACCCCGACCTGGAGCCCTGGACGCCGACCCCGGCCGAACTCGCCGTCGCCGAACGCGCCCTGGCCGCCGTACCGGACGCGCCGGAGCTGCTGTACGCGCGCGTGGACCTCGTGGACGGGGACGACGGGCAGCCGCGGGTGATGGAACTGGAGCTGGTGGAGCCGAACCTGTTCCTGTTCCTGCATCCGGGGTCGGTGGAGAAGGTCGTGGCGGCGGTGCTGGAGGCGGCCGGCGGGTGAGCCGGCGGCTCAGCCGTTGACGGTCACCCGCTGCAGCAGGCCCCAGGTGAACTCCGCGACCACCTCCCGCCGTGTCCCCTCCTCGTCCGGGGCCGTGAACGCCAGGCCCCAGCGGGTGGGGGCCGTGCCCTCCAGGGGGCGGGCGGGGGCGAAGGCGCGGGCGGTCTCGTCGACCGTGCAGGACCAGGGGGTCAGGTCGGCGATGGTCCTGAGCAGCGGTCCTTGGGCGTGCGGCGCGCGGACCAGCCACTCGTTCCAGACCGCGCCGTTGGGGGCGAGCAGGACCTCGAAACGCAGGTCGGGCCAGAGGGGCACCGGCCACAGCAGGGCCTCGCAGTCCAGGTCGCCGATCCGGCGCTGCACCACCGACTCGGGTGCGCCCAGGACGGAGCGGTAGCGGGAGGCGGCCGCACGGGATCGGGGGGAGCGCAGCATCGCCTGCCAGCGCTTGTTGGCCTCCCGCATGTCCGCGATGGAGACGCCCAGCGTGTGCCGGGCGTCCTCCACCAGGTCCGGGTTGTGGTCGGCCATGCGGCGCAGCAGGACCAGCTGGAAGTCGAGGGGTGTGAAGGGACTAGCGGGGCGCTTCGCGGACGGCATGTCCTCCATGGTCGCCCAGGCCACTGACACCGGGGCGGCGGCCGTCCGGGAGGAACAGGACCGAGTTGACGTAGCGGGGGTGGCTGCGGAAGGGCAGGACGCGGCCCAGCAGGCCCTGGGCGACGACGTGCTGGACGGACGCCTGGTGGGCCTCCAGGGGGAAGCGGGCCAGGGGGACCCAGCTGGTGCCGGGCAGCACCCAGCCGTCGTAGCCGAGCAGCGACAGGTACGTCACCACCGGGGCGATCGGCTGGATGCGGGACTCCAACTCCACGAACAGCGCCGGGCGGTCGCGGGACAGCACACCGGTAGCGCCGCGCAGGACGGCCAGTTCGTTGCCGTCCACGTCGATCTTGATGAAACCGACCTCCCGCAGGCCGAGTTCGTCGAGGGTGACGCACGGGACGTCCAGGGCGCGGGCGTGGATGTCCCGGCGGACCAGGGAGGACACACCCCGGTCGCCCGCGTCGTCCGGGGGCAGCCACAGCCGGGCGATGCCGGGGCGGTCGGAGGCGGCGGCCTGGACGACCCGGACGTTCGGCGGGGCGGCGGAGGTCAGCAGCCGGGCCAGGTGCGGGACCGGCTCGACGGTCACCACCCGGTGGGCCCGTCTCGCCAGACGGCGGGTCCAGGGGCCGTACCAGCCGCCGACGTCCACGGCCGTCCGGCAGTCGGCCGGACACAGTTCACCGAGACGGGCCAGCTCGGGCTCGAAGCGCGGGTAGACGGCCCGGGCGGTGGCGGCGACCAGGCGGACGGGAAGGAGGGGGGCCAGCCGGGCGGCCACCGTGCGGGAATCGGTCACTGGGCCATCCGTTTCAGCAAAGCCTCGTGCTCGTCGTCCGACACCTGCTCACCGGAGGAGGGCAGCAGCTGCGGGATGCCGTCGACGACGGGGTAACGGCGGTGCAGGCGCGGGTTGTAGAGGGCTTCCTCGGCCGCCGGCCCGTCCGGTACGAGCAGGTGCAGCGGGCCCTTGTCCAGCGGGCAGGCCAGGATCCGCAGCAGCGGGTCGTCGGGGTTCATGGTGTCAACTCCTTGGCACCGATGGGGGGTTGTTGTGGTGCGGTGTCGTGCTTGGGCATGGCCAGCAGGACGGAGACGGCGAGCGCGGTACCCGCGAGGCGCAGGGCGAGGCGCAGCGGGTCGTGGGGGAGCGCCTCGCCGAACGACAACGTGCCGATCACGGCGGTGTAGAGACAGGTCACCGTCGTGCACACCGGCACGATCAGCGAGGCCCGGCACCGCTGCAGCGCGGCCTGCGACATGACGAGGCCGAACGCGCCGGTGAACATGAGGATGTACGGATACGGAGAGCGCAGTACGTCAACGACCGCGACCCCCAGCCCACTTGTGGTCAGGTAGCTCGACACGCCCTTGATCGCGAGTGAGCTGACGCCGTACAGCAGACCCACCGCCACGCCGTACTCCACGCCGGTCGTCGGCGCGCGGTGCCGGTGCCGGGAACGGCGCTCGGCGGCGCCGTACAGCCACACGCCACCCGCCAGCGACGGCACGCACACCAACAGGATCAGCTGGTACGGGGCGCTGCGGCTGACCGTGTCCGAGCCCTCCTTGAGCGAGAGCACGACCATCAGCAGGGCCGCGAGGATCGCGCCGAGGGCGTACCGCTCCCGGCCCGTGGTCTCCTCGCCCAGCAGCCGGGCGGAGAGCAGCACCAGGAGCACCAGGCCGGAGACGAAGATGCCCTGGGCGGCGGCGATCGGGAGCGTCCGGTAGACGACGAGCTGTGCGCCGAAGCCGGAGGCGAGGGCCAGGGAACCGCCGATCCACAGCGGACTGCCCAGCACCAGCCGCAGCAGCCGGGCGGGCTGTCGGATCGACACCTCGGGCAGCGAGGTCAGGGCCCGCTTCTCCAGGACGAAACCGAGGCTGTACAGGGTGTTCGCCATCAGGGCCGCGATCACTCCCCACCACATGGCGCGCCCCCTAGGTCTTCCGCGCGTGCAGCAGAAGGATCGAGGCCAGCGACGGTCTCGAGCAGGCCAGCCGGTCGAGGGCGCGCAGGGGACGCGGTACGCCGTGGAAGGGGGCCCCTTCAAGTCGTACGACCTCGAAGCCGGACGCGGTGACGAACTCCAGCAGTGCGCGGGCGGTGTAGAGCCGCAGATGTCCCACGACCTCCGTCCCGGGCCGCCCGTGGATCCCTCGCAGGCTCACCTCGGAGAACACCGGCTGCACGCCCGCCGCCAGCAGGGCGCGGTTGTACCAGGCCGCCAAGTTGGGTGTGGAGAGCATGAGATGGCCCCCGGGGCGCAGGACGCGGCGGATCTCGTCGAGGGCCGCGTCGGGGTCGACGAGGTGCTCGATCACCTCGCTGAACAGCACGGCGTCCGCGGAGCCGGTCCTGAACGGCAGTCCGCCGCCGGTGAGTTCGCCGCGGATGGTGTACGACAGGTGGGCGCGGGCCCGTCGGAGGGCGTCCTGGGACCAGTCGACGCCGATGATGCGGTGGCCGGGGAGCAGGGGGGCCGCGGTGGCGGCCGCCGTGCCGTCGCCGCAGCCGATGTCGAGGACGGTGCGCGGGGTGCCCCCGCCCGTCGCCGGGCCGAGGGCGCCGGCGAGCATGCGGGCCTGGCGGAGGCTGCGGGGGGTGCCGGAGGCGACGGGGACGGACGGATCCTCGTAGAAGTCACGGAGGTCCTTGGGGCGGGGGGCGGTGGTCGTCATGGGGTGACCTCCGTCGAGTGCAGGTAGTGCTCGAACAGGTCCCTGAGGTGGGCGCCGTCGCCGTGGCTGAGCAGGGCGCGCGACCAGCGCAGGGCCAGGTGCAGGCGGCCCGCGGTGGAGGCGGTGGTGACGGTGAGGCCCCGGGGCATGCGGGCGGGGGCCGAGAACCAGACGGCGTGCGCGCGGCCGGCCTCCTCGCCGAAGTCCAGGGGGTAGGGGATGCGGCCGATGTTGCTGAGCAGGGTGGTCGAGGTCCAGGGGGCGGCGGCCCGGCGCAGCCCGCGGGTGAGGGCCGCGCGCCAGGCCACCGGGGTGACCGGGGCGGTCAGCAGGGCTGCCCCGTGGCCGAGTTGGGGGCGGGGGAGGGACTTGAGGGCGCGGGTGCGGGTCGCGGTTCGCTTCAGCAGGCCCGGCATGTCGGCGGCGCCGTGGGCGTCCAACTCCTCTTGCGTGAAGGGGACTTCGACCAGCCGGGTGCCGTTGCCGATGGGCATGGTGGCGTCCCTGGGGCGGTCGTCCACGGGCATGGTGATGCGGAGGGGGCGGGGCTCCGCGCCGTGTTCCCTGTTCCAGTGGGCGATGGTGAGGGCGGTGGTGACCATCAGCTGGTCGTTCACCGTGTAGGGGGAGCCCTTGGGGCGGTGGGGGAGGGGGAGGTCGGTGACGAGCATGCCGTTGCCGGGGGACGGCTCGGGGGTGCCGGGGGCCACGCGGGCGGGCGGGGACCAGTTGGAGGGCGTTTCGGCGGTGGGCGGCGGGGATTCGGGGGCGCGGACGGGGGGTGCGGCGGGGGAGTTGTCCTGGCCGCCGTAGAGCTCGGCGGCGGTGGCGAGGACGCGGAGGCAGGCGGGGCCGTCCAGGGCGGTGTGGTTGATGGTGAGGAAGAGGACGGTGCCCTTGCCTGCGGCCGCTTCGGGCCGACGGGGCGTGGTCGCGGGGGGTTCGCCGACCGCGTCCGTGGCCTCGCTGCCCTCCACCGGTCCCGGGCCCTCCACCACCTCCAGGCGGATCGGTGGGGACAGGGTCAGGGGCGGGGCCGTCGTCAGCGCGCGGGTGCGGGCGTCCCGGAGCGCGCCGCGTCCGCCCGGCGGGAAGGTGACCACCTCCACGTCCGGTTCCGGCGTCAGCTCCCACTCGTAGCGGCGCCGGTACCAGTGACCCGGCGCCTCGCGCATCAGGATGCGCGGATGGCGGCGCAGGGCCTCGGCGAAGGACGCCCGCAGCCGGTCGCGGTCGAGCCGGCCCGGGAGATGGACCTCGATGTGGACCGTCTCCGGTTCCTCCTCCTGGAGGCAGTGCCGGGCGACCTCGTCCACGACCGGGAACGGTATGCGGACCGGCGGCCACACCGGTCCGCCGGCGCGTGCGGGATGCTCCAGTGCGGTCATGACTCCGGCTCCTGTTTCTCCGTGGGCGCCCCCGGCTTACGCGGCGGAAACCGCGTGGTCGGCGGATCAGGCTCGACGACTCCGGGACCGCGCGCGGAGACGGTGGGGCCGGAGGCGGGCGGCGGGGGCAGTTCGGGGCCGGGACGCGGGGCGGCACTGGAGGAATCGGCCTCGTCCGCCCCAACCGGCCCCGGCTCACCGGCGCTCTCCCGTCCGCCCTGGTGCTCCGCGCCGCGTTCGGGTTCGGCCGACGGCTTGCTGACAGGTGCCGCGCCCTCGTCGCCGGCCGGATGCGCACCGCCGCTTTGGGCCCACGGCTGGCCACTTACTCCGGCTTCCGCTCGTGCACCGCCCTCCTCCATGACCCGATGCCCACCGCCGCCTCCGGCCCACGGTTCGGCACCCAGCCCGGACTTCGGTATCCGCTCGGCCGGAGCCCGTAGCTCGTTCTCCCGTTGTGGCTCCGCGTCCGAGGCGCGTTCTCCGAGTTCTCGGTGCTGTCTCCTCGGGAGAGTCTGGGTCGGTGCCTCTGAGCCCGGTGTCGTTCCGGTGGTGAGGCCGGCCGCGCTGCCCGCTGTCGCCGGGGGCAGGATCGCTGTGGAGCCCGGGCCCTCGTCCGGCTCGCGTACGGCGACCACGCCGGCGAACAGGCCTATCAGGGCCAGGAGTTGGGCCGGGTGGCCGAACGCGCCATGGCCCGCGCCCGGGGGCTCGCCGGCGCCCGTCGCCGCCGCGATTCCGGCGCCGGCGAGGGCGACGAAGGCGATCGGGACGAGCAGGGTGTGCCGGCGGTACGCGAGCAGCGCCAGGGCCGGGACGAGCAGGGCGAACCAACCGGCGATCAGCACGGCCACCACCGTCAGGGCCACCGTGCCGAGCCACAAACCCGGCAACGGGGCGACCTGCTGCGGCTGGTCGGGGTTGGGTTCGCGGCGGCGCCAGACGACCAGGCCGATCAGCACCGCCAGTCCCACCGCACCGCCGATCAGCCCGGCCTTGTACGTCGTCGCGGGCTCGTACGACAGCTTGACCGTGCCGCCCGACCCGGCCGGGACCCGCCAGCCCTGCTGCCAGCCGTCGAGGCGGACCGGGGTGAGCTCCTTGCCGTTCAGCGTGGCCTTCCAGCCGTCGTTGTAGTTCTCGTACGTCGTCAGGTACGTCGCCGCGCCCGAGCCGACGGTCACCTCGCGGCGGTCGCCCAGCCAGTCCCGTACGGTCAGTTGACGGGACGCGGCCGTGGTCTGCGCCGCGACCGTGCCCCGGGTCAGTGTGACGTCCGTGAGCGCGAGCGGCCCCGCGTCCCCCGCCTCCAGCCGGTGGGTGCCGGACGTCAGCTCCAACTCGGCGTCCTCGCGGCCTTGCTGGCAGAGCGTCACGTCGACCTGTCGGCGCTGCGTCAGGTCCCGTACGGTCCCCTTCACGGCCGTCTGGTACAGCTTCCCGTCCACCGCCACGTCCGGCCCCTGTCCGCACGGCAGGGAGAAGGTACGGCTCGCGCTCGGCTGCGGGGTGCGGTACTGGTCCAGCGCCGGGACGTACGCCTCGGAGAAGCCGACGGGGAGTTGCAGGTTCTCGTCGGCGACCGGGTTGTGCAGGGTCAGCGGCGCCGTCTTGGTGACCGTGATGTCCAGCCGGTCGGTGGTGATCGGGTCGAAGCGGACCACGCCGTTCTCGTCGACGCCGGCGATCGTCGCGCCGTCCGGGGAGCTGATGTCGACCTGTGTGGCCCGGGTCGACAGCCCGCCGGCGGGTGCCAGCACGACCTCCCCGATGGGCTGTTTGCCGCTCCAGCCGAGGTGGATGGTGGGCCGGTCGCCCGCGATCCAGGCGGTGGTCAGGTCGCCGTCGGTGAGGTTGCGCGCGGTCAGACCCGCGCCGAGGGCCGCCGTGGAGTCGGCGGTCGCCACGATGCGGTTCTGCTGGTCGGGGGCGACCCGGTAGAGCAGCGTGTCCAGCTCCTCACCGGTCACCGGCACCGCGTCGGCCTTCATCGTGTACGTTCCCGCCGTGGGCGTGGTGAAGGAGCGGTGCAGCCCGTTCTCCGTGCCGGTCGCGGAGAGGCCGGTGGGGTCGGGGGTGCGGTGCAGGGAGATCTCCGTGGCCGAGGCGTCGGCGCCGTCGGCGTCCGTCGGCAGCCGCAGCACTCGCGTCACCTGGACGTGCGGCAGGGCGATCTCGGAGAAGCCGGCCCCGGTGAGACCGGTGTGGCGCGCCACCGAGTCGACGATCGTGAGCTTCATCCAACTGGTGGCCCCCGCAGGCGCCTTGACGCTCTGCGTCTGGCCGTTCGGCTGCAGGAAGCTGGTCCTCGACCCCTTCTCCGTCTCCACCTTCACCTTCGTCGCCGCCGACCGCACGCTCTCCTGCGGCAGCGGAGTGACCTTGAACGAGGACGGCATGTCGTACGTCCCGCTGAAGCCGATCCGCAGCCACTGCCCGTCCGCCGTGTCCGGCGCGCCCTCCGTCCACGCGGTGTCCGGGTTGCCGTCGAAGGCGTTCACGGGGTCGTACTGGGGCAGGTGGAACAGCCAGTTGCCGCTGGAGGAGGCGGTCACCGTGCGGGCGCCGCGCAGCCGGGCCACCGTCTGGTGGTCGAGGCCCTTGGTGGGGAGGATCTGGTGCGGCTTCTTGCCGGCGTCCTGAGTGGCGTCCGGCGAGTTCCGCTCCGAACTCGTGTACGTGTACGACGTGTTGGCGCTGACGAGCCCGAACCGGGTGTCCTGGCGCCGCAGTCCGTCGCCGACGATCTGCAGGGACGGGGTGCCGAGCCCGGGCGTGTTGTCGCCGGTCAGTACGGTCGCCCGGTCGCGCAGCTGGGAGGCGAGCGGCAGCAGCGCCTCGGGGCCGCCGGAGACGACGGCCGTGTCGGCCACGGACAGCAGATGTGCCTGGCCGGGGCGCGGGACGTTCTTGTTGTCGGGTTCGTAGATCTCCACCGCGCGCTGACGCGGGTACAGCCCCTCCACCTGGATCGGGGCGTCATGGGCGATCACCCCGCCCGTCATCACCGGCCCGAAGCCCGTCACCCGGACATACCCGGACTGCTCCAGCGTCCGCTTCACGGTCGTGGTCGGCACCGCACCGATCTGGTTCGGGTCGAGGTCGTTGCGGACGACGACGTAGTAGACACCGGCCCGGCTCAGGTAGTCGGCCAGCCCCGGGACATCGCTTCCGGAGGCCAGCGCGTCCTCGACCGCGTCCATCGCGCGGCGGTTGCCGGGGGTGCCGAAGGGGACGTAATCCCGTTGTGCCCAGCGGGACTTGGCGAGGACGTCAAGGGGCTGGTCGATGGGGGAGCCCCAGCTGTAGATGCCGTGCGCGGTGGCCGGGACCACCAGGGCACGCGAGTCGGGGGAGTACTTCTCCAGCCAACTCGCCGTGGTCTTCCAGTACTTGGGCAACTCCTGGAAGGAGCCGGGGTTGAGGATCGACCCGTTCAGATAGGGCCACAGCAGACCCGGGAGGATCAGCACCGCCGCGATCAGGGGCGCGAACCCGCGGCCCCGCACGGGCCGGGCACCGCGCGGCTCGGCGGCCACGCCCACCAGATGGGCGAGGCCCAGCACCAGCGCCAGGGCGAGGCCCGTCTGGAACTTGTAGATGTTGCGGAAGGGGACCAGCCAGCCGTTCAGCCAGTCCTGCACGACCCCGTGGAAGGGCGCGCCGAACGCGCCGCCGTACCCGGCGAGCAGCACCAGCACGGTCGACACCACGGTCAGCACCAGCCAGCGCCGCTCCGGCATGTCCCGTCGGGCCAGCCCCGCGAGGCCGAGTCCGGCCGCCAGCGCCGAGCAGACGATGACGACCACGGACGCGGCGACGGTCCAGCCGGCCGGCAGCCACGCCTGCCCGAAGTGCAGATACGCGACCCAGTTGCCGGCCCCGCGCAGTGCCTCCGTCGCCGACATGGTGGCCGTCGTCGTCTGCGAAGTCTCCACATAGGGAAGGAAGTTCTCGCCGTAGACGCCGAGCATCAGCAGCGGGATCCACCACCACGCCGTCGCCACGACCACACCCGGCGCCCACCACGCGATCAGCTTCCGCTGGCGTGGACCGGGCGGCCGGGAGAGCAGATAGAGCCCCACCGGCAACAGCGAGGCCAGCGTGGAGGCGCCGTTGACGCCGCCCATGAACGGCACGACGAGCGCCGAGCGCAGGGCGGCGATCCGCGCGCTGTAGCGCTCGTCGGTCAGCGGCAGCAGCACCCACGGCAGAAAGGCACCGGGCAGCGCGGCGGCCGACGTGGAGCCGACGACGATCGTGAACATCGGCCACAGCGCGTACGCGACGCCCGCGAGCAGCCGTGATCCCCCGCTGCCGACCCGCAGCCGCTCGGCCAGCCGCAGGGCGCCCCAGAAGGCCACCGACACGATCAGCGACAGCCACAGCCGCTCGGCCAGCCACACCGGCAGATGCAGGACGTGCGCCAGCCAGTAGAACGGCAGCATCGGCCACAGATAGCCGGCGTACTGGTCCTGGATCCCGCCGAAGGACCCCTGGTCGTGCCACAACTGCCCCAGGTCGGAGAAGAACGCTCCCGGGTCGACGGTCACACCCAGCTTGGTGTCGAAGGTCTGCCGCCCCGGGTGCACCACCAGGAACAGCACGAACACCACGGCCCAGAACCCCGCCAGCCAGCGCCGCGACCGCGGTCCCTCGGGCGGACCCGCGGTGGCCGCGGTGGTGGGGACGGCTGCCGGAGGGGGAGCCTGGACCGTGGTCGTCGTCATGGTGGACACCGCCGGAGGATGAGAAGGAGGTTCCAGGTGGCCAGCTCCCTGATGCCGGGCGCCTTCACGACGGTCTCGGCGAGGAACGGCCAGTAGCGGGAGCGCGCCGAGACGACCGTGACGTCGTCGCGGGCGCGCACCTGCCGCAGGGTGGTGCCGATGTGGACGGCGAACAGGTTCTCGCCGAGGGTGTGCTTGGCGGGCTTGCCGGTACGGCGCCAGTAGCGGGCGCGGGCCCGCTCGGCGCCGAAGTAGTGCCAGGGCGCCCACTCGTGACCGCCCCAGGGCGACAGCCAGTTGGTGAACGACACGTAGATCAGGCCGCCGGGCCGGGTCACGCGCGCGAGTTCGCTGAGGAAGGTCTGCGGGTCGGCGACATGTTCCAGCACGTTCGAGGAGAAGGTGACGTCCGCGACGCCGTCGGCCAGCGGCAGCAGATAACCGTCCGCGATCACGGCGCCCTCGGGGGGCTTCTCACCGAGCTCCCGTAGATCCGGTTCGAAGAGGTACGCGTGCGCGCCCCGCCGCCGGAACTCCTCGGTGAACCAACCGCCACCGCCGCCGACGTCCACGACCGTACGCCCGGCGACGGGCCCGTCGTAGGCCTCGACCTGGTCGGCGGCGTCCCGGGCGAGCAGGCCGTAACAGCCCTCGGGGTCGTCCTGTTCGTGGCGGAAGGCACGGAAGAGAGCGACCGAGCGGCGTATCGAGGGATCCTTGAGGCCGGTCACGGGGACCAGCTCCTCACCGCCTCTGCCGCCACCGCGCGGAACTGTCTGACGGTGCGGTGCCAGCGGAAACGCGCCGCGCGGTCACGGGCCGCCTTGCCCATCGCCTCGCGGCGGCGGCCCGACAGGGCGAGCGTGCACCAGGCCGCGGCGAACGAGGACTCGCCCTGCGCGAGGACACCGGTCTCCCCGTCCACGACGGAGTCCCGCAGCCCCGGCACGTCGAAGGCGACCGTCGGCGTCTCCCGCGCCGCCGCCTCCGTCACGACCAGCCCCCAGCCCTCCACGGCCGATGGATGCAGCAGCAGCCAGGCGGCGCACAGCAGCCGGTGCTTCTCGGCATCGGAGACATGGCCGGCGAACTCCACGCCAGGACCGGCGAGTTGCTGAAGCCGCTCCCGTTCGGGTCCGTCGCCGACGATGACCAGCCGGCCGCCGGTGACCGGCCGCACCCGCTCCCAGAGTCTGAGCAGCAGATCGATCCGCTTGTACTCGACCAGCCGCCCCACCGCCACGAACAGCGGCTCCGGCGAACGGTCGGCGCGGGGGCCGGGCTCCTCCACGCCGTTGTGGACGACACGGATGCGGTCCCGTTCGACGCCGATCGCCCGCAGCGCGTGCGCGGTGGACGGAGAGACCGCGACCATGAGACTCCGGTGCTGGGCACCGGTCAGCGCCCACTGCTCAAGTCTTCGGCCGAGCCGGGCGGCCGGCGTGAGGGGCCCGCCGAACCGCATCTTCCACAGGTCGGTGTGCACATGGTTGACCAGGCACACCGTGGGCCCGTGGTGCCAGTAGGGCGCCAGGTAGGGCATGCCGTTGCAGACCTCGACCAGCAGATCGGTCTCCCCGACCTGCCGGGCGAAGGCGCCGCGGGCGCGCAGATAGTGGGCGAACTCGCCGCCGGCGGAGACGACCCGGTAGTCGCGGTAGGCGGCCGGGCCGCCGCAGATGAGGGTCACCTGGTGGCCGAGGGCGGTGAGCCCCTCGGCGAGCCGGTCGACCAGCAGCTCGGAGCCGCCGGCCGCCGGGTTGTCCAGGTCCCGGTGGGCGAGGAAAACGATTCGGCGCGGTTGTGGGGGGAGCGCCGAGAGGTGCTGCGGCGCCCAGGGATGTGCGGCGCGGTGGGGGTCCCCCCGCCCGAGTGCGTTCGAGGGTGGGGGAGGGGAGGGCACGTGCTGGGGCATGGGTGCTCCAACTCGTCTCTGGGTGCGGAACTCAGTGGTGGCTTTCCGGACTCGCTGTGGGGGGACTGAGCTCTTCCTGGGTGGGGGATGTGGGCGGGTTGTGCTCGGGTGGGGTTGGACAGTTTTCGCCGTGCCGTTCGCCAGGGCTACTCACCGACGTGACAATTTCCGGCTTTATTAGAACTGACGTCATGTCACATCGTGAGCTGAGGTGCGGATGAATCGGGCGACTCGGGGCGCTTGCGTCCTCGTACCACCAGAGCACCACCAATCGCCGCCAGTACGAATCCGGCCACAGCCGCACCGATCGGCAACGTCTCACCCACCATGCGCAGTTGACCGCTCTCCTTCTTCGCGAGTTTCACCTGGGACTTCTGCGTCTGCGTGGTGAACCCCAGTTTCCGGCTGTCGAGCAGGACGACGGCGTCCTTCTTCGAGCCGGGCGCGCGCAGGGTCCGGCGCGGGCCGACCTGGGCGTACAGCACCCGGCCGGTGCGCTGGTCGACGACCAGCTCGATGCCGTGGTTGGCGTACCACTCCTCGGCCAGGACCTGCGGTTTGTTCTTCTGGCCGACGATCGTGCCCGGCACCAGCCGCGTCCCGATCTTCGTGGGCACGACGGTCCCGGTGAACCGGTAACCCGTGTACCCCTGGACCTTCTTCGTACCCCGGTAGTGCAGCACCACGGTGTCGCCGAGCGAGTTGTCCCACCAGGTGTAGGACCGTTTGTGCACGTCGAAGGGGAACTTGAGATAGGCGTCGCCCTCGAAGTAGGGATTCTCCTTGCAGCAGTGCACGGGCTGGTTCGTCCGCCGGTCGGTCACCCACCGGTTGAGGAAGAACTCCAGCGCGTCGTGCGGATCGGCGGCCGGCAGCGACTTGTCGGTGTCGACGGTCGTCGTCACGTCCCACACCGCGTCGCCGCTCTTCTCGCTGTCCGCGACGTTGCCGCGCACCTGCTGGGTGACGGTGATCCGCTGGTCGTGCACGGTCTTGATCTCGTCCGTGTCGAAGTAGCTGCCGGTGCCGCGGTACACGGCGGTCGTGTCGATGTCGATCGGGTTCACGGCGGCCCGCGGCTCGACGTACCAGACCAGCATCGGAGCCAGGACCAGCAGAAACGTGCCGATTCCCAGCAGAATCAGAGAGAGGGGTGAGGCTGTACGGCGCATCCGGATACTCCAGGGGCGAAAGGTTGACGGAGTTCGGGCCGCTCTATGGGCCGCAGACCGTAGGCGCCTCTTGACGGGGTGTCAATGCTTGTCGAGACTGGGCCGACAGGCAGGGGTGGGACCACCGGGTGGGGACGACCTTTCGGACAGAGAGGCTGACCCTGCGATGTCCAGACTGCTCGCCGTCGCGCTGACCCTCGTGGCCGCCGCGGCCCTCGCCGTGGGCGCCGCCCTCGGCATCGTCGCCCTGCTCGACGCCACGCCCGACCAGCCCAACACTCCCTTGATCACCTACGAGCAAGCCGGGCAAGGGAGTTGACCGGTGGGGCCGGCCCGCTCACCCGCCACCACCACCCGCTCGGCCTGGCACGACGTCCCCCGCCTCCAGGTCCGCCGGTTCGCCGCCATCGCCATGGCGGAGGCACCCGCACTCGCCGAGGAGATCCTGCGCGAGATCCGCCGCGAGTACCCGCATCTGCCCGTCGTCCTGGACGAGTCGGGCGAACCGATGGCCCTGGTCGGCATCCGCCGCGCCATCGAGGTCTTCGTCCAGCACCTGGAGACCTCGGAGGGCCGCCCGACCGTCCCGCCGGGCGTCTTCCAGGAGTTCGGCAGGGGCGAGGGCCTGCACGGGCGCAGCCTCGACTCGCTGCAGGCGATCTACCGCATGGGCGTACGCCTCGCCTGGCGCCGTTTCGCCGAGATCGGCCAGCGCGTCGAGATCCCGCCGCCCGCGATGTACGAACTGGTCGACGCGGGCTACGAGTACCTCGACGGCCTGGTCGACCAGTCGGTACGGGGCTACGCGGAAGCGGCGGCCAGACAGGCCGGGGAACGGCTGCGTCTCCAACGCCGCCTGATGGAACTGCTGTTGGCCGAGCACCACCGGGGCGACACGGCCGACGCGCTGACCGAGCGTGCCGCTCGGGTCGGCTGGCCCCTGCCCCGCAAGGTCGCCGTGGGCGTCCTGCTCCGCCCGGCCCGGGAGGCGGTCGCGCCCGCCGTCGGGCAGGGGGTGCTGCTCGACATGGAGTACGAGCAGCCCCGTATGGTCGTGCCCGAACCGGACGCGGCCGGCCGCTCCGAGCTTCTGCACCGCGCGCTGACCGGCTGGTCCGGGGCGATCGGCCCGCCCGTCCCCCTGGCCGACGCGGCGAAGTCACTGCGGTGGGCCGAGGCGGCCGTACGGCTGATGGAACGGCGGCTGCTGCCGGCCGGGGACGTCCTGTACTGCACGGAACACACCGAGGCGCTGGTGCTCCTGCAGCCCGAGGAACTGATCGACGACCTGGCCCTTCGCTGCCTGGCCCCCCTGGCCCACTGCGGTCCCACGCACGGCCGCCGGCTGGCGGAGACGTTACTGGCGTGGCTGGAGACGCGGGGCGGGGCGCCGGAGGTGGCGGCCCGCCTCGGCGTCCATCCGCAGACGGTGCGCTATCGCCTGCGGCAGATCCGCGAGTTGTGGGGCGACGAGATCGACGACCCGGACCGCCGCTTCGAGCTGGAACTGGTGCTGAGGGCGCAGAGGTTGAGGGGGGTGCTGGGGGAGACGGGACGGCGGTAGCCGCCGCCCCCTACCGCTGCCCGCGCCACGCCTCGTAGTGGTCCAGCACGGTCTCCTCGATCGGCCGGTAGCTGATCCCCAACTCCCGGACACTGCGGCTGTTGTCGACCCGGAACCTGATCCCGAGGTGCTTGCGGATGTAGTCCTGGGTCAGCCCGAAGGCGGGACCGAGCACGCGAACGGGCCAGTGCGGGAGGCGGGTTCGGGGCAGCCGCAGGTCCTTCGGATACCGCCCCCGGATGATCCGGGCCATGTCGTGGAAGGAGGTCATCTCCTCGGCGGCGACGATGTACCGGCCGTGCGCCTCGGCCACCTCGGCCGCGGCGATGTGCGCGTCCGCCACGTCCCGTACGTCGGCCGTGGTGAAGCTGAAGTCGGGGGCGCCGTAGAAGAAGTACCCCTTGAACAGCTCCTCCAGGAGGAAGAGGCTGCCGGACTCGGAGGCGGGGGTGAGCGAGGGCCCGAGCACCAGTCCCGGGTTGACGGCGACCATGCGCCACCGGTCCTGCCGCTTCTCGGCCTCCCAGGCGGCCTGCTCCGCGACGGTCTTGGCGTAGTGGTACGGGTTGTTCTCCACGGTGCTGGTGGTGTTGAAGCAGCTTTCCCTCAACACCCGCCCCTCCATCTCCAGCACGTCCGCGTAGTCCCCGAAGATCGCACCGACGGTGGAGGTGAACACCAGCCGCCGCACACTCGGCGTCCGCTCCACACTCCCGACGACGTTCCGCGTGCCGCTCAGCGCGGGCTCGACCATGTCCCGCTGCCCGTCCTTGATCTTCTCCGGCATGAAGAAGGGCGAGGCCACATGGAACACGACCTCGCACCCCTTCATGGCCTCGTCGAAGTCCCCCTCGACCAGCAGATCGGCCTCGAACAGCTCGAGCCGCCCGGGATGAACGTCCTGCATGGCCCGCAACGGCGCAACCTTGGCCCCGTTGCCGACGCTGCGAACGGTGGCCCGAACGCGATACCCACGCTCCAGCAGCCGCCGCACCAGATGACTCCCGACGAACCCACTGCCACCGGTCACCAGCACGGGCCCGTCCCCCGACCCCTCACTCAGCTCGCTCACCGGTACAGGTTCGGGCATGGACCGGCCAAACGGAAGCGCAGAACCATTGCCCGGGCAAACGCGCATCGTTAGCCTGTGTTCGTCATGCCGATCGTCTGTTGAAATTTCGAACGCAGACGCCCAGATAATCAAGGGAGGGGGCCGGTTGTGGGACGCCTGGTACCTGCCGTGACCCGAGCTCTCGACATTCTCGAGCTCTTCCTCGACGGGGACGGGACGCTCTCCGCCCCCGACATCGTGCGCAAGCTGCAGCTGCCGCGCACCACCGTGCACGAGCTGGTCACCACGCTCGCCGCCCGGTCGTACATCGTCCAGGTCCCGGGTCAGCCCGGACGCTACCGGCTCGGCGTACGGCCGTACCAGCTCGGCAGCCGTTACGCCGAGCAGCTGGACCTGGCCGCCGAGGGGCAGCAGGTCGCCCGGTCCGTAGCCGAGACCTGCGACGAGACCGTGCACGTGGCGATCCTCGAGGGCACCGACGTCATCTACATCGCCAAGGTGGACTCCACGCACGCGGTGCGCATGGTGTCCGCCGCCGGCCGCCGGCTGCCCGCCCACTGCACGTCCGTCGGGAAGATGCTGCTGGCCTCCCTTCCGGAGCAGGAACTCTCCGCGCGCATCCCGGACGACGCCAGGCTTGTCGCGATGACTCCCAACAGCATCACCGACCCGGGCGCCCTGCGCGAGACCCTCGCCCAGATCCGGCAGCGTGGCCTCGCGGTGGAGAACCGGGAGTCCAACCCGGACGTCAGCTGCGTGGCGGCGCCCGTGAAGGACCGTGCGGGGCAGGTCGTCGCCGCGCTGTCCATCTCCGTCCCCATGATCCGCTGGAGCGACGAGCGCCGCGCCGAGCTGGAGCAGCTGGCCGCCAAGGGTGCCGCCGAACTGTCGGAGCGGCTCGGACACCGGAGTGTCGTATGAGGTACGGGTACGAGGTCGCCGTCCGGGCCGAGGCCGAGCTGGGAGAGGGGCCCACCTGGGACACCCAGGGCGGACGGCTGATCTGGGTCGACATTCTCGGCAGTCGCGTGCACACCTATGAACCCGGGTCCGGGCGGCGCACGGTCCGTGTCACCGAGCAGCACGTCGGCGCCGCCAAGCCGCGCGCCGGCGGCGGGCTCGTGCTGAACCTCCGGGACGGGGTGGGGCTGGTCGACCCGGACGGCGCCTTCCGCTGGCTGCACCACGAACCCGTCCCGGGCCGCCGCGGCAACGACGCCGCCGTCGCGCCCGACGGCTCGCTGTGGGCCGGCACCATGCGCTACGACGAGGCGCCGGGGGGCGGCACGCTGGCCCGTTTCACCGGCGAGGGGACCGCGGGGACCGTCCTCGACGACGTCGCCGTCAGCAACGGCACCGGGTGGAGCCCCGACGGGCGGCTCATGTACTACATCGACTCGCCGACCCGTCGTATCGACGTCTTCGAGTACGACGGCGAGGGACGGGTCGGCAACCGGCGCCCGCTCGCCGAGGTCGAGGACGGCGCCGGCTTCCCGGACGGGCTGACGGTGGACGCGGACGGCTGCGTGTGGGTCGCGCTGTGGGACGGAGGAGCGGTACGGCGCTACACGCCCGCAGGTGATCTGGACCGCGTCCTCGAGCTGCCGGCCCCACGCCCCACGGCCTGCGCCTTCGGCGGCCCCGACCTGACCGACCTCTACATCACCACGGCCCGCACCGGCCTGAGGGCCCCGCTCCCGCTCTCCGGCTCCCTGCTGGTGGTACCGGGCGCAGGCAAGGGCCTCCCTCAACCGGCCTTCGCCGGCTGACCGACAGCACCGACAGCACCGACAGCACCGACAGCACCGACAGCGAATCACCTCCGCGCCTTCTCCCGCTCCCCCACCCCCGCCCGTACCGCCAGCAGTGCCTCCGGGTGCCGGAGGGCGTGGGAGATGGGGCCGATCTCGCGCAGGAGGTCCGTCGTGTCCGGCGTGGCGGACCGGGCGGTGGGGTGGGGCGGCCGGTGGCGCCCGGCGATCGCGTCCTGGATGGCCAGGGCGGCGGCGAGCGCCCTCGCCCGGTCCGGATCGTGGCCCAGGGCGAGCGCCGCCTCGTACATCCGTTGCCGGCGGTCCTCGTCGATGTGACGGGCGAGCGGGAGCAGGACGTCGCGGATGAACGTCTCGCGGCGGATGAGCCGCAGCTCCGGTGTCGCGCGGAGGAGGAAGGTGACTCCGGTGCCGTTGACCGTGCGCATCAGCAGGTACAGCGGGCGCAGCCGGTGGTGGGCGAGGCGGACGCGCCAGCGGTCGTGCAGGTACTGGCCCGCGTGCGGAAGGATGAAGCCGACCGCTATGAGGATCGCGGACAGACAGGCGAGCGGCGGTGCCACGGCCGTACTCAGCCAGTCCAGGCGATGTCCGCTGAGGCGGGCGATCACCGCGGGCAACTTGACCGCGTAGAAGGAGAGTTGGGTCGCGTACCCGGCGCCGAGGAACTGCAGCCCCCAGCGCAGCCACGCGTCCAGCCCGTCCGTGCGCACCCAGTTCCAGATCAGTGCCGAGGTGATCACGGTGGCCAGCGCCTGCGCGGAGAGGTACAGCAGGATCATCTCGCGCATGTACGGCGTGTTGGCGTAGTACGTGTCGAGGTCCCGCAGCCTCTCCACCGGCGCGTCCGCGAGCGCGAACAGCACCCACAGCGCGGCGATCACCGTGAACGTGCCCGCGATCACCCACCGCACCGCCCGTACCGTCGCCGCGGAGCGGTCCGCCAGCCCGTTGCGCCAGGCGATGATCAGCAGCAGGCAGGAACCGCAGAAGGCGGTCAGCAGCGAGTACACCCACGGCGCCGAGATGTTCGGCACGCCCGTGACCCGGTTGACCCGGGCGATCGTCGACGGGGCCACGAACACGAACACCGCGCAGGCCAGCAGCAGTACACCGCCGACCGCGCGGAGCAGCGGGTCGCCCCACAGCCGGACGATCGTCGGCAGCTTGATCGCCAGCGCGGCCGTCAGGACACCTGCCGGGATCCACCAGAAGGACGGATAGAACTCGTTGACGAAAGCCGCCGGGGAGAAGGCCAGTTGGAGGAGGGCGGCGCTCACCGCGTCGTCCCCCCGCGCCCCCGGTAGCCCAGCGACCGGTGCACGGGGTCCAGCGGGGCGTCGGCCACCGGCCCGGACAGGAAGGGCCGGAACGCCGCCGCGAGCCGGTGCCCGAAGTCGTCGGCCTCCGCCTCGTCGGCCGCCCGGGAGCCGTCGCGCGCCGCCACCGACAGCGCCGTGTCGGACCAGTCGCGCCGCCCCGCCAGGGCCGTCCCGGCGACATGGTGATGGCTGTGCCCGGCGTGCAGATGCCAGAACTCGTGGCCCAGCACGACCAGTCGCTGCACCGCCTCGGCCCGCTCCTCGACGATCACCAGGTCGAAGTCCTGGAACTCCACCCACAGTCCGGTGACTTCGAGCTCGTCGGGGAAGCGCTCGAAGCGCAGCTCCAGCGGCCGCCCTCCGCGTCGCAGGCTCATCGCCTCGCACAGCGCCCGGCACAGCTCCGCCGCGTCGGCCGGTGGACACGGCCGGGCCCGTACCGCCGCACAGAGCTCCGCGGTCAACTCCCGCATCCCGGAGACCCGCCGCGAGCGTCGCAGCCCGGCGGCGAGCCGGGCCGCCTTCCTCCGCGCGCCCGCGATGTCCATGGCTCCCCCCTCTCGCCGCCGCACAGCAGGCTGCCCGACACCACGCCGTCGTTCAACCCGGAACGACTCCCGTGGCCGGAAAGTCCCGTGCAAGGCATTGACCAGGAAGCGCTTCCTATCTACCGTCACGTTCGAAGTTACGACCGGAAGCCGGAATGTCGAACGCACCAGCCCCCGTTGGAAAGGCTCCCATGAGCAAGAGCACCGCCCGCTTCACCCTCGACCCGGCCTTCACCGTCGGCGAGGTCGATCCCCGACTCTTCGGCTCGTTCGTCGAACACCTCGGCCGCTGTGTCTACACCGGCGTCTTCGAACCGGACCACCCCACCGCCGACGACAAGGGGCTGCGCCAGGACGTCCTCGCGCTGGTCCGTGAGCTCGGGGTCACCGCCATCCGCTATCCCGGCGGCAACTTCGTCTCGGGCTACAAGTGGGAGGACTCCGTCGGCCCCGCGGCGGACCGCCCCCGCCGCCTCGACCTCGCCTGGCACTCCACCGAGACCAACCGTTTCGGCCTCTCCGAGTACATCGACTTCCTGCGCAAGGTCGGCCCCCAGGCCGAACCCATGATGGCGATCAACCTCGGCACGCGGGGAGTCGCCGAGGCGCTCGAACTCCAGGAGTACGCCAACCACCCCGAGGGCACGGCCCTGTCCGACCTTCGTGTCTCCCACGGCGACAAGGACCCCTTCGGCATCCGGCTGTGGTGCCTGGGCAACGAGATGGACGGCCCCTGGCAGACCGGCCACAAGACCGCCGAGGAGTACGGCCGGATCGCCGCCGAGACGGCCCGCGCGATGCGCCAGATCGACCCGAAGGTCGAACTCGTCGCCTGCGGCTCCTCCAGCCAGTCCATGCCGACCTTCGCCGAGTGGGAGGCGACGGTCCTGAAGGAGACGTACGACCTCGTCGACTATGTCTCCCTGCACGCCTACTACTGGCCCGAGGACGGGGACGTCGACTCCTTCCTCGCCTCCGCCGTGGACATGGAGTCCTTCATCGACAACGTGGTCGCCACCGCCGACCACGTGGGCGCCCGGCTGAAGTCGAAGAAGAAGATCAACCTCTCCTTCGACGAGTGGAACGTCTGGTACCTGCCCGAGTGGGAGGAGCACGCCAAGACCTTCGAGCAGCACGACTGGCCCGAGGCCCCCCGTCTGCTGGAGGACAACTACAGCGTCCTGGACGCCGTCGTCTTCGGCTCGCTCCTCATCGCGCTGCTGCGGCACGCGGACCGCGTCACCGTCGCCTGCCTCGCCCAGCTCGTCAACGTCATCGCCCCGATCATGACCGAGCCCGGCGGCCCCGCCTGGCGGCAGACGACCTTCTTCCCCTTCGCCCAGGCCTCCCGGTACGGCCGCGGCCAGGTCCTCGACGTGCGGGTGGACTCACCGACGTACGAGACGAAGAAGTACGGCGAGGCCGACCTGCTGCACGCCACCGCCGTGCGCGCCGAGGACGGCACCGTCACCGTCTTCGCCGTCAACCGCAGCCGGACCGAGGCGCTGCCGCTCGAAGTCGCCCTCAACGGCCTGGACCTGACGTCCGTGGTCGAGCACAGCGTCCTGTCCGACGCCGACCCGGACGCCCGCAACACGCTCGCCGAGCCCGAGCGGGTCCTCCCGCACGGCGTCGAGGGCACCAGGCTTCAGGGCGGCACCCTCGACGCCGTACTGGAACCGCTGTCGTGGAACGTGATCCGGCTGGCCTGAGACGCCCTACCGCTCGATGTGCGCCTGCGCGGGCGGGTACGGGGACGAGGACGTCGTCCCGACCGACCAGTAGCCGCCCGTGCCCGGCACGGACGCGAGGGCCTCGGTCAGTACGGGTGTCGTGGCGGTCGGGCCGCGCTCGCTCACCCAGCTCCCGCCGTCCCAGCGCAGGTAGTGCGCCCTGGTCTGGTCCCAGAAGTCCCAGCCGGCGATACGGTCCGGACCGCCCTGTCCGTCGTCGACGATCCCGGTGAGCATGCCGACGGTGAACGGGGCGGTGACGGCCGTCCACGCGGTGCCGTCCCAGTGCTTGAGGGTGACGCCCGGGGGCTTGCCGGGCGGGCCGCCGACCCCGTAGTCGAAGCCGGTCAGCCAGATGTCGTCGGCGGCGACCGGGAGCAGGCCGGTGACGGCGGGGCGCAGGCCGCCGGGCGCGGTCAGCTCGGTCCAGGCCGTCCCGTCCCAGCGGGCGACCAGGGCGCTGTCGTAGACCCAGACCTCGCCGGAGGCGGTGACGCGGACACCGGACGGGGTGGCGGTGGTCGCGCTCGGCGGGGGCGCGATCCAGGACCAGGTGCCGTCGACGCCGTGCAGCAGTACCGAGCCGCCGCTGCCGCGGCCGCAGACCCACACGCCGTCGTCGGCGTCGACCGCGACGCCGGTGAGCGTGGTGCCGGAGGCCGAGCGGCCCGGGAAGTCGGCCTCCCGCCAGGTGCTGCCGTCCCAGCGCAGGAGGTGCGCGCCGGAGCCCACGGCCCAGGCCTGGCACGCCGTGCCGGCCACGGAGCGCAGCGCGCCGCCGAAGCCCAGGTGGGCGAGGTCGAGCCTGGTCCAGCTCGTGCCGTCCCAGACGAGGGAGAGGGGCCTGCCCAGGGTGCTGCCGTTGCGGCCCTCCTCGCCGACCGCCCAGGCGAGGTCGGGGCCCGCGGCCGCGACGCCGAGGAGCTGGGCGGCGGGCGTGCAGTCGGGGGCCGGCACGGCCTGCCAGTCATGGGGCGCCCCGGCGGTCGCCGAACGCGTACCGCCGGTCATGCCCGCGCCGGTCGAGTCCCCGCTGTCCTGGGTGGCCGCGTGCGCACTCGCCGGGGCCAGCCCCAGTCCGGCCCCGGCTCCCACTAATCCGCTGATGAAACGCCGTCTTCGCACGATGTTCCCCCTTCTCGGGTCATGCCCTGGCGGGCATTCCTGTCACACCGGCGCCACCGGTACCCCGCCCGCCGCCGCTCCCAGCAGCGTCAGCCGTACCTCGGACGGGCCGGACAGCGTGGTCCCGTCGGACAGTACGGCGAGTGCGATGGTGTTGGAACCACGTGTGCGCAGAATCCCGTTCGGCAGGACGAAGGTGTGCTGCGGACCCACGTCGTTGATGTACTGGCCCATGTTCCAGCCGTTGAGGAAGATCTGGACGCGGTAGGCGCGGGCCGGGTCGTCGTCCAGGACCAGCCCGATCGAGGCGTCCGTCCCGGGGGTGACCGCGAGCTTGAAACCCGTCCGGTACCAGGTCACCCCCTGTCGGCGATCGGCCCGCGGCAAGGTCACCGGCTCCCAGCCGCCGTCGCCGAACCCCGGCAGATGCCACCCGTGCCGCTCCCCGTGCAGCCCACCGCTGTTCTGCGGCCCGCGCACCGGATCGACCGGCCTCTCACCCTGCAGCCGCCACCTCACCTCGGGGGCGGCCCCGTCGAAGGTCACCGAGATCAGTCCGCGGGCCGCCTTGTGCGTGTCTTTTGCCTTGCCGTCCTGGTCGTGCTGCATCCGCCGGACGAGGACGGACAGCACATGCGAGCCGCCCGTACGCAGCCCCTCCGGTACGGCGAACTCCGCCGTGGCCGTCCAACTCCCTTGTCGGACACTGGCGTTGTCCGGCACCGGCATCCGGTGCGTGCCCAGCGCCCGCCCGTCCAGCCAGGCCATCAGCAGCCCCTGGGTGCCGGCGCCGTAGGCGAGCGACACGGACCGCGCGCCCAGAGCGCCCGTGAAGTGCCCGCGGTACCAGACGTCGCCGTAGTGGAAGCCGTAGTCGTCGGCGAAGAGGACGGGCTGTCCCTCCGGGACGGGTGTCGTGCTGTACGAGGACGTCTTCCGGGCGACCTGCCAGGCGGAGTCGTCGAAGCCGGCGGCGGACTCGGGGTTCTCCGTCCTGCGCCGCCATCCGCTCAGCGCGGGCAGGGCCACGGTCCCCGCACCGGGCAGCGACCGCGTTGCCCGGAGGCTGCCGGAGGACGTCGACCGCACCGCCAACTTCGCCCGGTTCCAGCTCACTTCACCGATCCCGCGCGGCCCCCACACCTCCAGCTCGGCCGCTCGGACGGTGTCCCCGGTCAGCCGTACCGCCTTCCCGCTCACCTGCGCCGTCCGCAGCAGCGCGGGACCGTACACCAGCACCGGGCCGGACGGGGTGTCGTACGGGAACAGGCGCAGCGAGGTGTCGTCGTCGGCGAGGAGCAGCAGGAGCGGGGTGGAGGTGCCGCCGCCGGAGACCGACACGCGGGTCAGCCCGTCGAGTCGGGCCTCGATCCGCAGCAGACCGTCGGCGTACGTGTGGGTCGCGCCGCCGGCCAGCACCCGCACCGTGGGCCGCAGCGGGCACTCCAGCGCGGTCACCGTCATCTCGCCCGGCCGCCCGGTGAGCACGGCGATCTCCTGGCGGCCGGCGCTGAGGGTGAGCATGGGCTGGGCGTTGGAGTACCGCATCTTCCGCTGCCCGAGCTCGATCCCGGCGGCGAGCAGCCGCGCGTCCTGCGCCGGGACGGTGACGGGGACGTCCGTGCCGGGGACGGTCGAGGTGACCGGCTCCGTACCGTCGTTGCGCAGGACGTACACGTCGGCGCCGGTGTCCTGGTTGGCCAGGTGGTACGCCTTCAGCCCGGCCGCCGTGACGTCCGCCGCGCGGTCCAGTTTGGCGAAGTCGGGGACGTGGTGCAGCAGATGGCCGAGCTGGTGCATGGGGACGAGCTTGGCGGTGGGCTGCCGGCCCTCGTCGAAGGCGGCCCCGTAGTCGTACGAGGTGTAGACGACCGGCGCGGGCAGCCAGCCCCAGGAGGTGCCGCCGAAGGTCATGTAGACGTTGTGCAGGGTGATGCCGTTGGCGAGGTTGGTGAGGTAGAAGCGCCGCTCGTACGCCGCGTCCCGCTGCCGCCGCGACTCCGCGTACCCCTTCCGGTCGAACCAGACCCCGCCCCACGGGTCGAACCAGCCGCCGCCGAACTCGGGCATGAAACCGGGGGTCCTCGGACTCGCCGTCGCCCCGCCCTTCACCCCGCCGACCCCGAAGTGCCCCCAGTCCGGCGGCACTTGGGTGGGAGACGGGTACCCGTCGAAGCCGTACAGCCAACGCCCCTGCTCGCCGCCGGTGTCGAAGGAGCCGGGGATCCAATATCCGTTGCGGCCCTTGTCGTTGTGGAAGAGGGGGACGTCGATGCCGTCCGAGCGCACCTTCTCGTAGAGGTGGGCCATGTAGGCACGGCCCGTCGCGTCCTGCGGGTGGGCGTCGTACTCGTTCTCGATCTGGTAGAGCAGGATCGTGCCGCCGCCGTCGGTGTAGAGGTGCCGGGCGGCGATGGCGTCGACGTGCGTCAGCCATTCGTCGACGTGGGAGAGATAGGTGGGGTCGGCGGTGCGTGCCGTGCCCTTGGTGGCGGTCAGCCAGCCGGGGAAGCCGCCGGCGTCGATCTCGGCGTTGATGTAGGGGCCGGGGCGGAGGATGACGTACAGGCCGGTCTCGGCGGCCGTGCGCAGGAACAGGTCGAGGTCGCGGACGCCGGTGAAGTCGTACCGGCCCGGGGCGGGGGAGTGGTAGTTCCAGGACACGTAGACGCTGACCGCGTTGTAGCCGTGGGCGCGCATCTTCTGCAGGACGTCCCGCCACAGGGAGGGGCTCGGCAGCCGGAAGGGGTGCATCTCGCCGGACCAGACGACCAGGCGGCGGCCGTCGACGATCAGGGAGTAGCGGTCGAAGCCGACCGTGTGCTCCTCGCCGTCCGGCGCGGGCGGCGCGGGCGCGGGCCCCGTGGGCGTAGTGGGTGCGGCGTAGGCGCAGGTCGCGGCGGCGCTGCCGCCGAGGGTCAGGCCGAGCGCCGTGGTGCCGGCGAGCGCGGTGAAGGTACGTCTGCTGAGCCCCATCGGAGCCTCCCGTCGTGCCGGTACGTCGGCGGGCGCGTGCGGGATCATTGTGTACGGCCGGACCGGCAGAATGGTCGTATGAGGATCTCGGCGCGGGCGGATTACGCGGTACGGGCGGTTCTTGAACTGGCCGTGCGGCAGGACGGCGGTTCGGTGAAGGCGGAGGCCATCGCCGCCACGCAGGAGATCCCGCACAAGTTCCTGGAGGGGATCCTCGGCGATCTGCGGCGCGCCGGCATCGTCGACAGCCGGCGCGGGGGCGGCGGCGGTTACCGGCTGGCGCGGGAGGCCGGGAAGATCACGGTCGCGGACGTCATCCGGGCGGTGGACGGGCCGATCGTCTCCGTGCGCGGGGAGCGGCCCACGGGCCTGGAGTACACCGGTTCGGCCCAGCCCCTGCTCCCCCTGTGGATCGCCCTGCGCGCCAATGTCCGCCGCATCCTGGAGGGCGTCACCATCGCCGACATCGCGGCGGACGCCCTGCCGGAACCGGTGCGCGCGCTGGCGGCGGAGCCGGCGGCCTGGGAGAACCCGTAGGGCCTCGGCTGTGTGAAATTCCCTTCTGTGAATGGCCGGAGTTCGTCCTGTCCATGTCATGTTCGCGTCCCTACGATGCGGATCGCCTCCGGCCTTCACAGAAAGCTCACGGTTTCTTCAAAGGTGCGGGGGCGTGCCACCCCCCACTCACAGAACCGGAGAGACCATGCCTGGTGGACTCCTGCTGAGCGGCGCCGTAGCCGCTCTCCTCACCACCGCACTGCCCACGCACAACTCGTCCCCCGTGTTCGACAACCCGCCCCCGGACAAGATCGTCATCGACGTGGCGACGGTGAACGGCTCCGGCTGCCCCCAGGGCACGGCCGCCGTCGCCGTCTCCCCGGACAACACGGCCTTCACGGTCACCTACAGCCAGTACCTCGCCCAGGCCGGCGGCAACTCAGACCCCACGGCCTTCCGCAAGAACTGCCAGCTCAACCTGATCGTCCACGTCCCGCAGGGCTTCACCTACGCGATCGCCAGCGCCGACTACCGGGGCTTCCTCTCGCTCCAGCCGGGCGCGTCCGCGACGCAGAAGGCCTCGTACTACTTCCAGGGCTCCTCGAACACGGTGCCCAAGACCCATCCCTTCAGCGGCTCGTACAACGACGACTGGCAGGCCACCGACTCCACCGACTGGGCCCAACTGGTCTGGGCACCCTGCGGAGTTCAGCGCAACTTCAACATCAACACCGAGCTGAGAGTGAACGCTGGGACGGCGAACCCGGGCAAGGTCAGCTTCATGACGATGGACTCGACCGACGGGGACATCAGCACGATCTACCACATGGCGTGGAAGACGTGCCCGACGTCCTGACGTACGCCGCGAAACCGGCCCACACCTCCCGCGACAGGGCGAGGTGTGGGCCCCGGCGGTTCTTCGAGTCCCGGACGTGGATGGTGGCGGGGGTTATGGCGACCTCGACGCAGTCGCCGTCCCCGCCGCTGCTGTAGCTCGACTTGAACCAGGAGAGTTCGCCGGTGGTCATAGGTCCCCTCGCATCCGCTGCAACAGGCTCACCGAGTCCGTGAGAGTGAGAGCCTGTGACCGCATCCTGGCATACCGCCGTTGGAGGACGCTGATCTCTTTCGGCTCGGAGATGAGCAGGCCGCCTCGCTGGCCCTCGCAGTAGGCGAACCACTGGTTCTCCGGCGTCTCCAGCAACTGCACCGGACCGTCCAGCCCGGCGTGTGTCTCCTGCAGCGTCGGCATGATCTGGATCTCCACGTTCCGCAGATCCGCGATCTCCAGCACGTGGTCGATGAGTTCACGCGTGACCTCTGTACCGCCGGTCCGCCGCTGGAACAGGTGCTCCTCCAGGATGAAGCCGAACGCCGTGTTCGGCCGCTCCTGAAGCAGGCGTTGACGCTCGGCCCGTGCGATCCACTGGGCCTCGATCTGCTCGTCGTCCAGCGGTGGAAGCTGGTTGGTGAACAGCGTTCGCGCGTACGCCTCGGTCTGCAACAGCCCTGGGATCAACCGGCATTCGTAGGTGTAGAGGGTGATCGCGGTCGCCTCCAGCCGCGCCCACCGCCGAAACCAAGCCGCCAACCCCGGCTGCCGGGCCAGCGTCGGCAGCGCCTTTCGCAGCGCGCCCGTGTTGCCCAGCAGTTCCTCCGCCCGTTCCACGAACGCCGTGTCCGGCATGCGGCGGCCCAACTCCACCGACGCCACCGTGTGCTTGGAGAAGCGGACCAGGTCGGCGTACTCCTCCCTGCTGATCCCCGCGTGTTCCCGCAACGCCTGATGCACGGCCCCGAAGGTCCGCATGCTGTCCGACGACTCCGGCTCACCGCCACCATCGACCACGGCCGGTCACCTCCCGCGCCCATGGTCACGGCCCGTCACATGTACTGTCCAGTCCGTAGCCGCGTACGCTGCGGCAGCGTACGCGCGCATGCCCTGGTGAAGGGCCTTGTGGGGACGCCAGATTGGGCCCATGACCGCACCGATCACTCCCCAACCGCCGATTACCGTACGTGTGTTCACGCAGCGCCTCAGCTCCACCCCGCGCGGCGCCCGACTCGCCCGGCACCTCGCCCTGAATCAGCTGCACGCCTGGGGCGTCCCGCACGGCAGTGACGTCTCCGAGGCCGTCGCGGTGATCGTGGCCGAGCTGGCCGCCAACGCGGTGACCCACGGCCGCGTCCCCGGGCGGGACTTCGAGCTGCGGCTGTCCCTCCCGACGGGCAGCGTCCGTATCGAGGTCACCGACACCCGCACCGAGCCCCGGCCCCCGAAGCCCGGTGATGTACGGCCGCCCGACCCCCTCGACGACCACGGCCGCGGCCTCGTCCTCGTCGACGCGCTCGCCGACCGCTGGGAGGTGGTGGATCGCGAGCCGATGGGGAAGACCGTGCGGGTCGAGGTCGACCTGCCCTCGGGGCGGATCAGACCGCAGGCATGACGTCGATGCGCGGGGTGGCGAGCGAGTGGGTCTGCGTGGCCGTGACGCGATGGATGACGACGATGACCAGTGCCGCGGCGGTGAGGTTGAGCGCCTGCGAGATCACGAGGACGGCAAGTGAGGTTCCGGAGAGCCCGATCGCGGCGATCACGAGATGCCCCGCCCACGCCACCCACCAGGCGTTCACCAGCGCGTCGTCACGGCCCGCCGACGCGGGGTCCGCACTGCTCGCTCGCCGTGCCGAGAGAAGCAGTCCGCGCGGGAACCAGGCGTTGACCAGGGGGATGAGCCACGCGACCACGGCCCACACATCGGATCCGAGATCCGCGCCGGGGGTGATGACCCGGGCGTTCCGGCGGCACCGGTGGAACCACACCAGGAACAGGGCCGCGGCCACCGTCATGGCGTAGGCGGACACCATCGAGACGAGGGCCGCCCTGCCCGACGTGGTGTCGGCGGGATGCAGGCGGTGCGCTCTGAGTGTCAGGGCCCGCAGCACCTCGACGGCGGCCGCCGCGACTATCGCTCCCTGCGTCGAACGGGCAAGTACGCGGGGCGCTTTGAGAGCAACGGGGCCAACGGGTCTGTGGGATTCGGTCATGGCGCGGAGCCTATGCGTTCCGGGCACCTGAGCGTGCTCTTCCACCGGGCGATGGCCGCGAGTGCCGAGATGTTCACGCCGGTGCCCTCGCTCGTGGACTTCTCCGGGGTGCGGCGTGTGGTCGACGTCGGCGGCGGCAACGGCGCGCTGCTCGCCCGGGTGCTGCGGGCCCACGACCACCTGGAGGGCGTCCTTCTGGAACGGCCGGAGGCCCTGGAGGCGGCCCGGCTGGAGCAGTTGGGGGCGGGCCTGGACGGCCGGTGCGCCTTCGTCGCAGGGGACTTCACCGAGGCCGTCCCGGACGGCGGCGACGTCTACCTCCTGTCCCGGGTCCTGCACGACTGGGACGACGAGCGGTGCGCCACGATCCTGCGGCGGTGCGCGGAGGCGATGCGTCCCGGCATCCCTTCACCGGCGGTGGCCTGGGACGTCCACATGCTGTGCAACGTGGGCGGCAGAGAGCGCACCGAGTCCCACTACCGCCGGTTGCTGGAGGAGACGGGCTTCGACCTCACGGCACGCCATGAGCTGCCACTGGGGGCCTCGCTGCTGAACGCCGTGCGCTCGGGCGCCCCACAAGGGGCGCGGGGAACTGCGCGACAAGCCCCAACGAACCCGCGGCCGCCCGTGCGCGCCTAGGCCCCCGCCGCGTTGGGCCAGCTCTGCGCGTTCGGCCACCCGGTGGCCGGTGCCGGCGCGAGGCCCGGCGCGGTCATCCCGCGAACCTGGGCCGCCGTGAGTCCGCCACGCGCCGGAACGCCCGGCGGCGTCAGCCCGGAGGGCATCGCGGCGGCGGGAGCCATCGGCGCGGGCGCCGGTACCGGGGTCGGCAGGGGTGCAGGGGCCGGTATGGGCGCCGGGGCGGGCATGGGTGCCGGAGCCTGCATGGGCATCGGCGCCGGCACCGGAGCGGGCTGCGGAACCGGCATCTGGGCGACCGACGGCATCTGGGCGACCGACGGCATCTGAGCGGCGGGCGTCTGAGTGGCGGCAGGCATCTGCGCCGCCGCCGGCATGGGCATTCCGCCCCCGACACTCCCGCCCTGCACGGGCGCCGCCGCCGCGACCGCCGGCATCGGCATCCCGGCCCCGCCGACCGAACCCCCGCCGAGCGAACCCCCACCCCCCGAACCGCCGGCGGCCATCGCCGCGAGTCCCTGCATGCCCGCCCCGTTGGTCGCGCTGACGAGGCGGTCCACGGCCGCCGTACCCGAGCTGTAGCTGGTCCCTGCGCTCAGCTCGGGTACGGCAGCTCCCCTCCTGGTCCCGTAGAGCACCTGTTCCAGGCCGGACACCAGGCGACGCACGTCCACCTGGGGGCGCACCACGAGTCTCAGGAAGCGGCTGGACGAACCGATCTTGTTGCCGCATTCACGGACCAGGATCCGGTGCTCGGTGAGCATCCGGTCCCGGACCACGGTCCCCTCGGCGCCGACGGGCAGGCGCACGAAGAGGAAGTTGCCCTGGGAGGGGTAGACGGTCAGGCCGGGGAGCGAGGACAGCTGGCCGGCCATGTCCAGACGGTCCCGGCGGATCTGCTGGAGGCTCTGCGCGTACTCCGCGCCGTGCTCCTTGAGCATGAACACCACGTGCTCGGCGAAGGCGTTGAGGTTCCACTTCGGCAGCATGGAGCGGACCCGCCCGGCCAGCGCCGGGTTGGCGACGAGGTAGCCGAAGCGTATGCCGTGCAGACCGAAGTTCTTGCCGAGGCTGCGCAGGACGATCACATTGGGCCTGAGCATGGCCTCCTGGACGACCGACGGCTCGGTCTCCGCGTCCGCGAACTCCAGGAACGACTCGTCGACGACGATCAGGTCGAGGTCGGCCATTGCGTCCATGAACTGCACCAGCCGCTGCTTCTGCAGAAAGCCGCCGTCGGGGTTGTTCGGGTTGCAGATCACCGCGACCCGGGTGCCGCGCTTGCGGATGAACTCGGCGTACTGGGCGAGGTCCAGGGCGAAGCCGTTGGATTCCTGCAGCGGGAACATGTCGACCCGCTTGCCGGTCTCCATGGGCTGGTCGGTCCAGCGGCCGAAGGTGGGGACGGGGATGGCGAGGGACTCACGGACCAGCAGGTGGTCGATCCAGGTGATCAGCTCGGTCGAGCCGTTGCCCATGGCCACGCACTGCGGCGGAAGTTGCAGCAGCTCGCACAGTTCGGACGTGATGGTGTCGGCGCTGCTCGGGTAGTAGGTGACGATCTCGCGCAGCCGCGCCGCCATCTCCTCGAACATCGCCGGGGTGGGGAAGTACGGATTGCAGGGAATGCAGAAGTCCACCGGGCCGGTCCCGTCGCCGCCCTCACGCGTCAGCGCCGCCATCGACGGGCTGTGTGCCGCGTTGCTGCGGAACAGCGAGGTGACGTTGTCGGCCATGGAACCTCCGTATGGGGCGGGCCCGGTGGGGACGACCGGGCCCGTCGTGTCAGGTGGCCCGCGCGGGGGAGCGCGGGCCACCCATGGATACGGAGTCGCCAGAGGCGCCGTTCAACGGATGTGAAACTAGTGTGACTTCGGGAACCGGACCTTCCTGTTCTGCGTCCCCGGCCCGGTGCCCTCCGTCACACGCCGAACGAGTGGACCGTCGACGTCCGGTATGTCTGCCCCGGGCGCAGCACCGTCGACGGGAAGTTCGGGTGGTTCGGCGAGTCCGGGAAGTGCTGCGTCTCCAGGCACAGGGCATCGCCCTGGCGGTAGGTGTGGCCGCCGGTGCCGGTGAGGGTGCCGTCGAGGAAGTTGCCGGAGTAGAACTGCAGGCCCGGCTGGTCGGTGGCGATCCTCAGGGTGCGGCCGGAGCGCGGGTCGCGCAGCGTCGCCACGTGCTCGGGCCTGGACGTGATCCCCTTGTCCAGGACCCAGTTGTGGTCGAAGCCCTTGGCCTGCACCTGCTGGACGTGGCCGGCGCGGATGTCGCGGCCGATCGTCTTGGTCTTGCGGAAGTCGAACGGGGTGCCGGCGACCTTCGCCAGCTCGCCGGTCGGGATCAGGCCGGAGTCGGTGGGCGTGTAGCGGGAGGCCGCGATCGTGAGCTCGTGGTTCTCGATCGTGCCGCTGCCCTCGCCGGCCAGGTTCCAGTAGACGTGGCTGGTCAGGTTGACGACGGTGGCCTTGTCGGTGGTGGCCTCGTAGTCGATGCGCCAGTCGCCGTGCCGGGTGAGGGTGTACGTCACCTTCGCCCGGAGCGTGCCCGGGTAGCCCATCTCGCCGTCGATGCTGGTGTAGTGCAGGTGGAGGCCGACGTCGGAGCCCTTGGTGAACGGCTCGACGTCCCAGATGTGCTTGTCGAAGCCCTGGGTGCCGCCGTGCAGGTGGTTGACGCCGTCGTTCACGGACAGCTGGTAGCTCTTGCCGTCCAGGGTGAACTTGCCCTTGTCGATGCGGTTGCCGTACCGGCCGATCAGGGCACCGAAGTACGGCGTCTTCGCGACGTAGTCCTCGATGTTGTCGAAGCCGAGGGAGACGTTGGCGTGGTGACCGTGCCGGTCCGGGATCTCCAGCCCCTGGACCACACCGCCCCAGTTGAGGACCCGCAGCCGCGTCCCGCCGTTCTCCAGCGACCAGAGGTAGACCTTCGTGCCGTCGGCGAGCTTGCCGAAGAGCTCCTTCACCGGCTTCTTCCTGCCTCCCGGGGCTGCCTCGGCCGTACCCGCTCCGAGGGTGGTGGCGGCGAGGCCCGCCGCCGCGGCTCCTGCGATGACCGTGCGTCTGTTCAGTTCCATGTGCGGCTCCCTTGAAAGGGTGGAGCCCCGCCGCTTCGGGCGGGGCCCGAACTGACTTACGAACCGGACTTGCGCTTGTTCCAGACGTCGAAGCCGACCGCGGCCAGCAGGGCGAGGCCCTTGATGACCTGTTGCCAGTCGGTGCCGACGCCGAGGAGGTTCATGCCGTTGTTCAGCACACCGAGGACGAGACCACCGATGATCGCACCGAGGACGGTTCCCACACCGCCGCTCATGGAGGCGCCACCGATGAACGACGAGGCGATCGCCTCGAGTTCGAAGTTCAGGCCCGCCTTCGGCGAGGCCGCGTTCAGACGGGAGGCGACCACCAGACCCGCCAGGGCCGCGAGCACGCCCATGTTCAGGAAGACGTAGAAGGTGACCTTCTTGTCCTTGACGCCGGACAGCTTCGCGGCCGGCAGGTTGCCGCCGATCGCGTAGATGTGCCGGCCGAAGACCGCGTTGCGCATGACGTAGCCGTAGCCGACCACCAGCACACCGAGCACGATCAGGATGATCGGGGCGCCGTTGTAGCTGGCGAGCAGCATGGTCAGGGCGAGGATCGCGGCGACGATGGCGACCAGCTTGAGCAGGAAGAGGTTCCTGGGCACCACCTCGAGGGAGAACTCCGCCTGCCGGCGCCGGTCACGGACCTCCTGCCACACCACGGCCACGATCAGCACCAGGCCGAGCAGCAGCGTGATGTTGTGGTAGTTGGTGTTCGGGCCGACCGCCGGCAGGAAGCCGTTGCCGAGCTTCTGCAGACCGTTCGGGAACGGGCCGAGGGTCTGGCCCTTGAGCAGGATCTCCGTCAGACCGCGGAAGAGCAGCATGCCGGCGAGTGTGACGATGAAGGACGGTATGCCGAAGTAGGCGATCAGCACGCCCTGTACGGCACCGGCCACCGCGCCCATCAGCAGGCACAGCACCAACGCGACCGGCCACGCCACCCCGTGACTGACCGTCAGCACGGCGGCGAACGCGCCCACGAACGCGGTCAGTGAGCCGACCGAGAGGTCGATGTGCCCGGCGATGATGACCAGCATCATGCCGATCGCCAGGATCAGGATGTAGCTGTTCTGCAGCACCAGGTTGGAGACGTTGCGCGGCAGCAGCAGGTCGCCGCCGGTCCAGACCTGGAAGAGGACGACGATCAGGCCCAGCGCGATCAGCATGCCGTACTGGCGCATGTTGCGGCGCAGCCCGCCCAGCACCAGCTGCACCAGGCCCGTGCCGTCGCCCGAGCCGCCCTTGCCCGGCGGCGGGGCCGCCGAGACCTTGTCGGTGACGTCCGTGCTCATCGCGATACCTCTTTGTCCTTTGTCATGTGGCGCATCAGCACTTCCTGCGTGGCCTCGGCCCGCGGAACCTCACCCGTCAGCCGCCCGGCGGCCATCGTGTAGATGCGGTCGCACATGCCGAGCAGCTCGGGCAGTTCGGAGGAGATGAAGACGACCGCCTTGCCCTGGGCGGCCAGCTGGTCGATGACCGTGTAGATCTCGTACTTGGCGCCCACGTCGATACCGCGCGTGGGCTCGTCCAGGATCAGCACGTCCGGACCCGCGAAGATCCACTTGCTGAGGACGACCTTCTGCTGGTTGCCGCCGGACAGCTTGCCCACCGGCTCGAAGACGGTCGGCGCCTTGATGTTCATGGACTTGCGGAAGCCCTCGGCGACCTGCCGCTCCTCGTGCTCGTCGACCACGCCCCGCTTGGCGACCTTGGTGAGCGCGGTCAGCGAGATGTTGCGGTTGATGGTGTCGATGAGGTTGAGGCCGTAGTGCTTGCGGTCCTCGGTGACGTACGCGATGCCGTTGTCGACCGCCTCCGAGACGGTCTTGGTACGGATCTCCGTGCCGTCCTTGAGGACCGTGCCGCCCGCGTACCGGCCGTAGGTGCGCCCGAACACGCTCATCGCCAGTTCGGTGCGCCCTGCGCCCATCAGGCCCGCGATGCCCACGATCTCCCCGCGGCGCACGTTGATCGAGACGTCGTCGACCACCTTGCGCTGCTGGTCGATGGGGTGGTGCACGGTCCAGTTGCGGATCTCCAGCGCGGGCGCCGCCTTCGGGTCCGCCGCCTCGTGCGGGGTGCGCTCGGGGAAGCGGTGGTCGAGGTCGCGGCCGACCATGCCGGAGATGATCCGGTCCTCGGTGGTCTCCGCCGCCTTCACGTCGAGCGTCTCGATGGACCGCCCGTCGCGCAGGATGGTCACCGAGTCGGCCACCTTGCGGATCTCGTTGAGCTTGTGGGAGATGATGATCGAGGTGATGCCCTGGTTCTTCAACTCCAGGATGAGATTGAGGAGTTTGTCGCTGTCCTCGTCGTTCAGGGCCGCGGTCGGCTCATCCAGGATGAGCAGCTTGACCTTCTTCGACAGCGCCTTCGCGATCTCCACCAGCTGCTGCTTGCCCACGCCGATGTCGGCGACGCGGGTCTCCGGGTGGTCCTCAAGACCGACCCGGCGCAGCAGTTCGGTGGCGTGCCGCAGGGTCTCCCGCCAGTCGATGAACCCGCCCTTGGCGTGCTCGTTGCCGAGGAAGATGTTCTCCGCCAGGGAGAGGTACGGCGACAGCGCCAGCTCCTGGTGGATGATCACGATGCCCCGGTGCTCACTGGCCCGGATGTCCCTGAACTCGCAGACCTCCCCCTCGAAGAGGATCTCGCCCTCGTAGGAGCCGTGCGGATGGACGCCGGAGAGCACCTTCATCAGGGTGGACTTGCCGGCGCCGTTCTCCCCGCAGATGGCGTGGACCTCGCCCTGACGGACGGTCAGCGTGACGTCCGACAGCGCCTTGACGCCGGGAAAGGTCTTGACGATAGAGCGCATTTCCAGGACGGGTCCCGCCATGGTCGTGCCTTCCAATCAGTAGGTGGGCGGGGTTACTTGAGTTCGGCGTCGGTGTAGTAGCCGCCCTTGACGAGGACGTCCTCGTAGTTGGTCTTGTCCACGCTCACCGGCTGCAGCAGCATGGCGGGGACGACCTTGGTGCCGTTGTCGTAGGTCTTGGTGTCGTTGGTCTGGGGCGTCTTCTTGTTGAGGACGTCGTCCACCATGGCCGCGGCCACGTCGGCGAGCTTGCGGGTGTCCTTGTAGACGGTCTGCGTCTGCTGGCCCGCGATGATCGACTTCACCGAGGCGAGCTCGGCGTCCTGGCCGGTGATGACCGGAAGCGGCTTGCTGGCGGAGCCGTAGCCGTCCGACTTCAGGGCGGCGAGGATGCCGATGGAGATGCCGTCGTACGGCGAGAGGACCGCGTCGACCTTGGCGCTGGAGTACGTGGAGGTCAGGATGTCCTCCATGCGCTTCTGGGCGGTGGCGCCGTCCCAGCGCAGGGTGGTGACCTGGTTGAGGGCGGTCTGCTTGGACTTGACCACCAGCTGCTTCTTGTCGATGTACGGCTGCAGCACGCTCATCGCGCCGTTGAAGAAGTACTTGGTGTTGTTGTCGTCGTTGGAGCCCGCGAACAGCTCGATGTTGAACGGGCCCTTCTTGCCCTTGTCCAGCCCGAGCTTCTGAATGATGTACGTGCCCTGCAGCACGCCGACCTTCTCGTTGTCGAACGAGGCGTAGTAGTCGACGTTCTTGGTGCCGAGGATGAGGCGGTCGTAGGCGATGACCGGGATGTTGGCCGACGCGGCCTCCTGAAGCACGTTGTTCAGGGACTTGTTGTCGATGGCCGCGATGATCAGGCCCTTGACGCCCTGCGTGATCAGGTTCTCGATCTGCGAGACCTGGGTGTCGGGGTCGTCCTCGCCGTAGACCAGCTTGGTCTTGTAGCCCTTGGCCTTCAGGTCCTTGACGACGTTGTTGCCGTCGGCGATCCAGCGCTCGGAGGACTTGGTCGGCATCGCGATGCCGATGGTCCCGCCCTTGGTGTCGCCGGCCTGCTCCTTGCTGCCGCCCGAGCTGCTCTGCCCGCAGGCGGACAGCGTGAGGGCGAGCGAGGCGGCGCCGGCTATGGCGGCGAATGCGGCTCTGCGAGTACGCATGATCATCATCCTTGATGTGTGGGTGGGGACGGGACTCGGCCTGGCGATGCGTAGACGCTCCGAGGCGGTGCGGGAGACCGAGAGTCTGTGGGATTCTGTTGGGCTTCGTCTTGTTTTGTGAAGAGGAGTTTCCGGAACGTTATGCGGTGGTTTCGAACCGGTTGAGCGTTCCGGGCAGCCGGGAGCCGAGGGGCGCCATGTCGCCCTCGGCTCCGTGCCGGGCGAGCAGATCCAGGGCGAGCCGCCCCCGTCGCACGCGCTCCCGCGCGGTGGCCAGCGTCAGGTCCCGCAGGTGGTGCCCGTACGGGTAGATGCCGGGGCTCTTGGACAGACCGAACTTCAGGTACAGCGGTGCGCCGCGGCGGATCAGCTCGGCGACCTCGTACATCCGGATGTAGCCGCCGAGGTCGTCGGGGGCCTCGATGTACATGTCCATGGGGGCGGCCGACACCCGCCGGATCTCGGTGAGGTGATCCAGCGTCAGGTCGCTGGGCACGTTGAGGGAGTCGGCGCCGAGCCGCTCGTACACCGCGTACGAGGCGGGGTTGACCGGGCCGATCAGTGCCGAGACCTTCAGCGTCGTGTCCGCCGGGATGATCCCCGCCTCGCGCGCCCGGTGCAGTGTCCACAGCACGCCCTCGTCGGCGACCAGCAGACATTTGACGCCCAACTCCGTTGCCCGCACGGCGTCTTCGACGCATCCGGCGACGGCGTCGTGGCCCCGGGCGCGCAGTCCGGCCCCCCGCGAGTCGGACCGTACCGAGCCGCCGATGTCCCACGTTCCGCGCGGACCGGTGAACAGGCAGAGCTCGATGTCGCGTTCGGCCGTCGCCCCGACCATCTCGGTGATCTCGGCGTCGGTCAGCATCCACACCCCGCTGCCCTGGCTGATCCGGTGGATCGGCACGTCCAGGAGCGAGGACTCCTTGAGCACGACGGCCAGCGCTTCGGGTCCCTCGCACGAGGGGATCTCGGTGCGCCACCTGCCGCCGCCGGGGAAGGTGTGCGGAGAGGCGTCGGCGGGGTCGAGGGCGGGGGCGCCCAGACCGAGGGTGGTGAGCACCTGCTCACCGGGTCGGCGGGCCGCCGAGGCGGAAGCGTCGGTCGTCACAAGCTGTCCTTCGTGTTCGATATTTCGGACGAGGTTCGCGGCTCAGGTCATGGGGGGCTGGTGTACGCCGGTACGGGGGCCGTCAGGTCGCCCCCGTACCGGCGTACGTCTAGGGGCGGAGCAGCACCTTGCCCACCTTCGGATCGCCGGACCCGACCAGCTCGATGGCCTGCGGGAACTCCTCCAGCGGCAGCTCGTGCGTGACCAGGGGCAGGGGATCGAGCAGCCCGGCACCGAACACCCGCACCGTGTGCGCCCAGGCGTCCGGCGGCGCACCGAAGACGGTGTGCACCTCCAGCTGCCGTACGACGAGATCGGTCGGGTCGAGACCCTCGGCGCCCGGCGCCGGGATGCCCGTCAGGACCAGGCGTCCGCCGCGCCTGAGCAGGGAGGCGGCGGTGCGCGCGGCGGACGCGGACCCGGCGGTCTCGATCACCACGTCGAAGTCGTCGGGGAGCTCTTGGTCCTTCGTACGGAAGTCCGTGGCACCGAAAGCTTTCGAAAGCGCCGCCCGGTCGGGGCGCGTCCCCACCACCAGCAGCTCCGCCGGGGAGCCCGCCTTCAGGAACTGAACGGCGAACATCCCGAGGGTGCCCGTGCCCACGACCGCGACCCGCTCACCCGGCAGCGCGTTCGCCTTGAGCGCGGCGGCCGCGATACAGGCGGCCGGCTCCAGGAGCGCGGCGGCCGTCAGATCGGCGTCGTCGGGCAGGACGTGCAGCAACCGGGCCGGCAGGGTGAGCGTGGTGGCCATGGCGCCTGGCTCGGTGAACCCGGTCTCCTCGTAGCCGGCCGTGCACAGCGTGGTCTCGCCCGCATGACAACGATCGCAGACCTGGCAGTTGCGGAAGCCCTCGCCGACGACCTTGCGGCCGACAAGACTCGAAGGCACCCCGGCCCCGACCGCCTCGACCGTCCCGGACCACTCGTGGCCCGGGGTGACCGGGTAGCGGACGTACCCCTCGGGCCGGTTGCCCTGGTACACCTCGCGGTCGCTGCCGCAGATGCCGACCGCGTGGACGCGGACCAGGGCCTCGCCGGCCTCCGGCGGCCGAGGCGTGTGCTCGGTGAGCCGGTGCTCGCCGGGCGCCTCGATGACGACGGCGCTGCTCACTTGGTGCCCTTGGGCTTGCGCTGCTCCCAGCCCTCGGCCCACAGGTCGAAGCGCGCCTGCTGCTGCGGGAACTCGGCGGCGGCGTCCACGTCCAGCTCGACCCCGAGGCCCGGCGCGTCGGAGAGGTGGAAGTAGCCGTCCACGACCTCCGGCGCCCCCTTGATCACCTTCTTGATCTCCGCGTCGGCGAAGTCGTTGAAGTGCTCCAGGATCTTGAAGTTGGGGGAGGTGAAACCGACCTGGAGGGAGGCGGCGGTGAGCACCGAGCCGCCCACGTTGTGCGGAGCGACGAGCACGTAGTGGGTCTCGGCGGTGGCGGCGAGCTTGCGCGTCTCCCAGATGCCGCCGATGTGGCCGACGTCCGGCTGGATGATGTCGACCGCCTGGCTCTCGAAGAGCTCGCGGAACTCGATCCGGTCGTGGATGCGCTCACCGGTGGCGACCGGGATGTCCACCTTGGCGGCGACCTTCTCCAGCGCCTTCAGGTTCTCCGGCGGGCAGGGCTCCTCCAGCCACGCGGGCTTGAAGGGCGCCAGCTCGTTCGCCAGCCGGACGGCGGTGGCGGGTGAGAAGCGGCCGTGCATCTCCAGCATCAGCTCGGCGTCGGGGCCGATCGCATCGCGCACGGCCTCGATCAGGGAGACCGCGTACAGGGTCTGCTCGTGGTCGAGCTCGAAGTGGCCGGTGCCGAAGGGGTCGATCTTCAGCGCCTTGTAGCCGCGCTCCATGACGCCCTGGGCGGCCTTGTGGTAGGCCTCCGGCGTCCGCTCCGTGGTGTACCAGCCGTTGGCGTACGCCTTGACCTTGTCGGTGACCTTGCCGCCCAGCAGCTGCCAGACGGGCACGCCCAGGGCCTTGCCCTTGATGTCCCAGCAGGCCATCTCGATCACCGCGATGCCGGACATCACGATCTCACCCGCGCGGCCGTAGTCGCCGTACTTCATCCGGCGCACGAGGTCTTCCACCGCGAACGGGTCGGAGCCCAGAATGTGGTTGGCCTCGGCCTCATGCAGATAGCCGATCAGCGCGTCGGTGTGACCGAGCATCCGGGTCTCGCCGACTCCCGTGATCCCTTCGTCGGTGTGCACCTGGACGTAGGTCAGGTTGCGCCAGGGCGTCCCGACCACGTGTGTGCTGATTCCGGTGATGCGCACGGAGATTGCCCCTCAGCTGTTCGATATTTCGTCACACGTTCGAAATGCTGGCGTGACAGTAAGGACGGGGTATGGGGAGTGTCAATGGGTCGAACGCATAACAGTTTCGACACCGCTTTCGGTGCGGCTTTCGACGGCGGTTTCGGGGCGATCGGGAAGGATGCCTCAACTCGCCGCGCCGCAACGGGTCGTTCACCACACAACCTTCACAGGCGTGCCTATGAACGTGACCGGTCAGGAACTTAGTCTTCCCGCGTCATGGACTACTGCCACCCGTGCCGACGGCACCTCAACGGCGCCCTCGCCTGCCCGGGCTGCGGCGCGTCCCTCGAAGAGCTCCGCGCGCAGACGGAACACGCGCGCGTGCCCGCGTACGACGGCTACGGCGACGAGGGCCCGTACGGCGACGAGGACGACGGCACCGACGGTGGCGGCGCGGAGGAAGGCGGCACCGAGGACGACCACCGGGAGGCGGCCGCCCCGACCGGGGGCCGCGCGGCGCGGCGTACGCAGAGCCGGGGTCGTGGACGCGGCCGGGCGGGCCGTGGCGGGGACGCGGAGGAGGCCGACGCGGCCTCCGGTTCCACGGGTCCCGGGGGTGCCGCGAGCCGGCGTGACCGCAAGGCCGCGGCGCATCGGCGCCGACGCCGGCGGACGCTGCTGATCGTCACGGCGGTCGTGCTGGCGGCCGGCGGGCTCAGCCTCGCGGAGCTGGGCATGGACGCGCCCTTCTCCACCCCGAAGCCGGCCGCGGCCGGGGGTGACTCGGCGGACGGCGGCGCCTCGAAGGAGGCGGGCGCCACCGCGAAGCCGGCGGCCGACAAGACGGGCACGGGCGCTCCATCCACGGCCGACCCCTCCGCCTCCCCGTCGGCCTCGAAGTCCCTCAAGGACAAGCCCAAGGACGACAAGCCCTCCCAGGGCGCCCAGTCAGCGACGGTCACCACCCGTCCGAGCACCCCCGCCTCGACCGGTCCGGCCGCGACCCCCACCGCCCCGGCCCCGACGACCTCGGCCCCCAGTCCGGACCCGTCCCCGTCGCAGACCTGCACACGGTTCCTGTGGTGGTGCAGCTGAGGCTCGGGCCCGCCCTCGGCCCGTAGCGCGCCCCCGGTCCGGGTCTGCCCTCGGCTCAGGCCGCCAGCATCCGCTGTAGCAAATCCCGCAAAGACAGCCGCTCCTCGTCGGAGAGGCCCGCGAGCGGCTCGCGCGCGAAGCGCAGTCCCTCGCGCAGCTCCCGGGCGACCCGGCGCCCCTCGTCCGTCGCCGCCGCCAGCTTCACCCGGCGGTCCGCCGGGTCCGGGCGGCGTTCCACCAGCCCCCGCGACTCCAGCCGGTCCACGATCCCGGTGACGTTGGACGGCTCGCACTTCAGCTTCTGCGCCAGCTTCCGCATCGGCAGCGGCTCCAGCGACAGCAGGCTCAGCAGCCGCGCCTGGGCGCCGGTGAGCGCGTGCTCGCCCGCCGCGTCCTCGTAGTCCGCGTAGAAACGGGCCACGACGTCGCCGATGAGCTCGACGACCTCCAGGGTCAGCGCGTCGGGCCGACGGGTCTTCGGTGTGGTGGACATGGCTCCAGGGTACCCCGTTACTTGACAACCTGAAATATTCAGCGGCATGGTTGTTTCAGGTACTGAAGTATTTGCCTCTGTAGCAACACGAACGCAAGGAAAGGCCCTGTCATGATCAACCGCGAATGGCACCTGCTCAGCCGTCCCGTCGGCTGGCCGAAGCCCGAGGACTTCGCCCTGGTCGAGACGGAGGCCCCGACGCCGGGCGAGGGCCAGGTCCTCGTCCGCAACGAGTACCTCTCCGTCGACCCGTACATGCGTGGCCGGATGAGCGCCGCGAAGTCCTACGTCGCCCCCTTCGAGCTGGGCAAGGTCATGCAGGGCGGCGCGGTGGGCGAGGTCGTCGCCTCCAACGCCGAGGGCATCGCCGTCGGCGACCACGTGCTGCACTTCTTCGGCTGGCGCGAGTACGCGGTGGTGGACGCGAAGAACGCCGTCAAGGTCGACGCGGACGCCGCGCCCCTGTCGACGTACCTCGGCGTCCTCGGCATGACCGGCCTCACCGCCTACGCCGGTCTGCTGCGCACCGCGTCCTTCAAGGAGGGCGACTCCGTCTTCGTCTCCGGCGCGGCCGGCGCGGTCGGCAGCCAGGTGGGGCAGATCGCCAAGCTGAAGGGCGCCTCGCGGGTCATCGGCTCGGCCGGCTCCGACGAGAAGGTCAAGCTGCTCGTGGAGGAGTACGGCTTCGACGCCGCGTTCAACTACAAGAACGGCCCGGTGAGCGAGCAGCTGCGCGAGGCCGCGCCCGACGGGATCGACGTCTACTTCGACAACGTCGGCGGCGACCACCTGGAGGCCGCGATCGGGCAGCTCAACCAGGGCGGCCGGATCGCCGTGTGCGGGATGATCTCCGTCTACAACAACACCGAGCCCGCGCCGGGCCCGCGCAACCTCGCCCGGCTGATCCAGACCCGCGGCCGCATCGAGGGCTTCCTGGTCGGCGACCACTACGACCTGCAGCCGCAGTTCGTGTCGGAGGTGGCCCCGTGGGTCGCCTCGGGCGAGCTGAAGTACCGGGAGACCGTGGTCGAGGGCATCGAGAACAACCTGGAGGCGTTCCTCGGCGTCCTGCGCGGCGACAACACGGGCAAGATGATCGTCAAGCTCTGAGCAGGCCGAGGGTGCCGACACCGTGACGCCGCCCTGCCTCGACTCGTTGCCTTGAACGAAGGCCGCACCCTTGGACGTGGGGTGCGGCCTCTCTTTTGGCTGCGCGCGCCCCCTACGGCTCTCTCCGCGGCCGGTGGCGTGGGGACAGTGGGGTTGGTGGGCACGTGCCCTTGGTTGTGAGGGGTCGGGGGCGGGACTGTGGACGGGGTTTGGGGCGGCTTTGCCGTCAGGCCGCCAGTGCCGCCGTGTGTACGGCTCTGACCAGGCGTTGGTTTTCCGGGGCCGCTCCGCCGGGGAAGGCGAGGCGGCGGCGGGTGTAGCCGTAGGACAGGCCCGTGCGGGGGTCGGCGAAGGCCTGGGAGCCGCCGGCGCCGCTGTGGCCGAAGGAGCCCGCGCCCAGGAAGGGGTGCCAGGTGTCGGCGGTGGCCTGGAAGCCGAGGCCGTACGACTTGTGGGTGCGGGCCACCAGGTCGTAGCCGATGGAGTGGATCTGGCCCACCTCGGCGATCGTGTCCGGCTTCAGCAGCGGCGGACGGTCGGCGAGTTCGCTGATCGTCGCCGCGTACATCCCGGCCAGCCCCCGCGCGGCGGCCACTCCGCCCGCCGACGCCGGACCTTTGGCGCGCACGGTACGGGAGTTGGCGTAGTCCACCAGCGTCCCCGGGTTCGGCACATGCGTGTTGAAGGCGATCGAGGCCAGCGTGTGCGGGCCGGTCTGGGCCGCGTCCAGCGCCGCCTGCTGCTGCGGAGTCGGCATCATCGGCTGCACGGGCCGGTATCGCGAGTCCAGCGCGGCCGGCAGCCCCAGATGGAAGTCGAGGCCGTACGGCGCCCGGACCCGCTCCTCGTACACCTGCTGGAGCGTGTGGCCGGTGGCCCGCCGCACCACCTCACCGGTCAGCGCGCCGATCACCAGCGCGTGGTAGCCGAACGCCGAACCCGGACGCCAGAACGGCTTCTGGTCGGCGAGCCGCTCTGCGATCGCCCGGTCGTCGGCCATCTCCTCGGCCGTGAAGCCGGTGTCCGTGCCGACCACGCCCGCCCGGTGCGAGATCAGCTCGCGCAGGGTCAGCGCCCCCTTGCCCTCCGCCGCGAACTCCGGCCAGTAGTAGGTCACTTTGCGGTCCAGTTCCAGCGTGCCGTCCTGCACCAGCAGGGCCACCACGAGATGCGCGGCTCCCTTGGTCGACGAGTACACGGCGTAGAGGGAGTCGGCCTCGACACCGTCCCCCGCCCACAGGTCGACCACCCTGCGGCCGTGCACATAGGCGCACAACTGCCCCTCGTAGTCGTCCCGTTCCCCCGCGACGAACGCGGCGAACTCCTCACGCACCGCCTCGAAGCCATCGGCGACGGTGCCGTGGATCTCCTTCGTCATCCGCTCTCCTCACCTGAACCGCTGCACGCCTCTGTGGGAGCTCCCCGAGATCGATACGGCGCGATGTACCTGTACGACTCAACCGCACGCGGCGAGAGTTCGCGTCACCGATGCCCCGGATGGCCCAGCACGCGGCACGCGAAGGGGGCATGCTGAGGGGGCGACCGACCGGTGACGTCCGTGAGGCGAGGAGAGCCCATGGCAACGATCCCTCCGCTCCCCAGCAGGCAGGACGTGCTGCGCATGGCACGCAGCACCACCGACGTCACCGGCCAACTCCTGGAGACGGCCGGGAACATCACCAGGATCGCCCTCAACACCTTCGACCCGCGCGACGGCTCGGGCGCCGAAGCGCTGCGGGTGCTGCGCGAGACCACCGCGGAGCTGGCGGAGGCCAGCGCCTCGCCGCAGGCCCAGGAGGCCTTCTACCGCATCGTCGACACCCTCACCCGCCTCGGCACCAGCGGGGCACCGCTCGCCGTCCACCCGGTCAGCGAACCGGCGCAGGCCCTGCTGACCGCCCTCGGCGACAGCCTGCTGCCCGTGCTGGACGCGCTGGAGCCGGCCGTCGAGGAGTTCGCGAACGCCCTCGGTGACCTTCTCGAGGCTACGTCACCCCTGATCCCCGCGACGGCCGGCGTGGCCGCGGGCGCCCTGCTCGCCGTCACGCCGATCCTGCGTGCCGCCGCCGACGTCCTGCGCGACTCCTCCCCGGAACTGCGCCGCATCGCCGACGCCCTGACCGCCGCCCTGGCCCCCCTGATGCCCCTCCAGGTCGCCCTCGCCGAACGCGCGGCGGCCACCGGAGCGGGCGTCGTCCGCGCCACCCTTCCGCCGCTGGCCGATCTCACGGAGGCGGCCGCGGCGACGACGAAGGCCGCCGGGCCGGTCCTGGTCACCGGCGAGGAACTGTTCGTCTCGGCCCTGGAACAGGTCCAGCCCCTGCTCCTCGCGGCGGCCACCCGGGCGGGGCGGCTGGCACGGGCGGTGGCGACACGGGTGTCGGCGGCCGTGTCGCCCGCGGCCGAGAGGGGGATCGTCGTGGCGGTGCCGACAACGTAAAGTCTTCCCCATGCGCGATCTTGGGGCGGGCTTCACCTATCTCCTGAAGGGACAACGCTGGGTGGCCGGGCACGGGAGACAGTACGGCTTCGGCCTGCTCCCGGGTCTGATAACCCTCGTCCTGTACGTGGCCGCCCTCATCTCCCTCGCCCTGTGGGGCCAGGACTTCGTCGGCTGGTCGACGCCCTTCGCGGACCACTGGTCCAGCCCCTGGCGGGGCGCCTTCCGCGGCCTGCTCACCGCCGTGCTGTTCGCCCTCGGCCTGCTGCTGGCCGTCGTCACCTTCACCGCCGTCACCCTGCTGATCGGCCAGCCCTTCTACGAGAACCTCTCCGAGAAGGTCGACCGGGACGTGTCCCCCGACGGCACGGCCCCGGAGTCCGGTCTGCCGCTCTGGCGCGAGCTGTGGATCTCGGCCCGGGACAGTCTGCGGATCGTCGTCCGTGCCGTGCTGTGGGGCGTCCTGCTGTTCGCCCTCGGTTTCATCCCCTTCGTCGGACAGACGGTCGTCCCGGTGATCGGCTTCTTCGTCACCGGTTTCTTCCTCACCGAGGAGCTCACCGCCGTCGCCCTCCAGCGCCGCGGCGTCGAACTCCGCGCCCGCCTCGCCCTCCTGCGCTCCCGCAGAACCCTCGTCTGGGGCTTCGGCACCCCGCTGGCCGTCGCCTTCGTGGTGCCGTTCGTGGCGGTGTTCCTGATGCCGGGCGCGGTCGCGGGCGCGACCCTGATGGCGCGGGAACTGCTGGGCGAGGAGAGCGGGGAGGGCGAGCCGGGGGAGGGCGACTCCGAGGACGAGCCGGCTATTTCCTGAAGCCGGTCACCCTCTGAAGCCGCTCACTTCCTGAAGGCCGCGTCGGCCGCCACGGTGAGGATCGCCCGCACCTGCGCCACGATGTCCAGCCGGTTGCGCACGAACTCCGGATCGGTCACCGTCCCGGTCGCCGGATCCGTGTTGCCCGCCCCGAACTGCAGCACCGGCGTGTGCACATGCCCGCCCGGCAGGGTGTCGTGCAGCCCCAGCCGGTCCCGCAGCAGGGTGGCCCGGTAGGCGATCTCGTTGGAGAGGTAGTTCCCGCCGCCACCGGCTCGCGCCGTCGATCCCGGGGTGGGCCCGTCCGGCCGGACGACCGCCGTCGTCCCCCCGGCCGGGATCTCGGTCACCTCGGTGTGGTCGTACACCGGGAACCGTCCGGTGTCCGCCGCCACGATCTCCCGGTACGGCAGCGTGGTCGTCGTCCACTGCGGCTGCGAGGCGGGGTCGGTCACCGGGACGGTCTCGGTGCGCGAGACGTTGTCGTTGTCCGGGAAGCCGCCCCGCCAGGCCCCGTTGGTCCGCTCCACGTCGAACCGCCCGACCCGCCCCTGGCTCACCGTGGTGAACAGGTCGACCTTCGGCAGATACCGCCGCAGCGTCCGCTCCACCGTCCCCTGCGCGAAGTCCTGCCAGCGCACCGGGAAGACGACCGTCTCGATACGCGCCGGACCCTTCGCGGTCCGGATCACCGTGCCGTCGAGGGCGAGCGCGGTGGCGCCGGAGGGATTGGAGATCCGGATGTCCCGGTCGAGGGTGAACGGGTCGAAGCCGGTGACGAGGATCCGCCTGAGCCCCTTGCCGTGCGGATAGCGCACGTCGGTCTGTCCGCGAGAGGTCCGCTCCACCTGCTCGATCAGCGCGTTCCGTTGCGCGTCGCTCAGCGCGAACCCCGGCTCCCAGGTCCGCAGTTCCCGGCTCAGCCCCAGCCTGGCCCAGTACAGCGGCCGGTCGTCGTCCCGGCTCAGGTCCCCGCCGGCCGGCCCGCGCCCCTGCACCCGGTCCACGGCCCGCCGCCACAGCGCCGATCCCTCGCGTACGACGATCCGCCGCGCCTGGGCGTAGGAGTGCGCCGAGCCCAGTTCGCGGGCCAACTCCGGTGCCACGTCGTCGAACCCGGACCGCCGGAGTATCTCCTGCGGCACCGCCTTGTCGAGGCGCTGTTCCTCGACGGTGGGGGAGGGAGCGGTCGCGGCGGCACTCGCCGTCACCGGGGAGGCCACCGAGGCCATCATGGCCAGTCCGAGAATGCCTATCCGAACGCGTAGGGAACCCAAGGGAGTTCAGTCCTTCCGTCGCCGTCGTGGGGGAGCGTGGTGCGGACGCTCGCAGTATCCCGTGACGGAAGTGGTCTACGCCATGGGGTGGGGCTCAGGAGGACGACAGCGACAGCGCCAACAGACCCTAGATAAAAGCCAGTTGCGCCAGGGGCGGCTGGTGCGGCTCGTCCGTCCAGGTCGCCGCGGAGATCGAAATCGTGGCGGCCGTGCGCGCCGGCAGGTGATACTGCCGCGCATGAGGACCGTGAAGGCCGTGAATCTGGGTGTGCTGTTCCTGATCGAGCTCGGTGCCCTCGCGGCCGTCGGGTACTGGGGCTTCACCCGTGACGTGGCGGCCCCGCTCACCTGGGCGCTGGGTCTCGGCGGCCCGGCCGTGCTCGTCGTCCTGTGGGCTCTGTTCGGCTCGCAGAAGGCGTCGTACAAGACGCGCGGCGCGGTCCGTGTCGGCTTCGAGGCGGTCTGGTTCGGGGCGGGTGTGGCCGCGCTGTTCGCCGCCGGGGCGGCGGCCTGGGCGGTCGCCTTCGCCGCGGTCGTCGCGGTGAGCAAGGCGCTCGCCGTCATCTGGCGGCAGTAGTGCCGGAGTTCAGCCTGTTCTTGCGAGGAACTCCCGGGCTTCAGCCCTGGGAGGGATCGCATCCTTGTGGTCGCGGCGCGGAGTGCCGCGGTATCGCCGGTGCATGCCGGGCCGCGAAGCGGTCGGGTGTCGTGTCCGGCGGAGCCGGTGTTGTGTCCCTGTGGTGGTGGGTTCACTCGCTCGGGTGATGCATGGTGAACGCACGGTGGGCGACCGCGCACACAGGTAGTTTTCGTGATCGTGAAGCTGGTGGTGCAGGTCAGGCTGTTGCCGACGCCGGAGCAGGCGGCGGCACTTGAGGCGACCCTGCGCGCCTGCAACGAGGCGGCCGGCTGGGCCAGCACAATCGCGTTCGAGAAGGATGTGAAGCGGAACTTCGCGCTGCGTGAGCACACCTACGGCGAGATCAAGGCCCGCTGGGGACTGGGCGCGCAGGCCGCCCAGCACGTGGTGAAAAAGACGTGCGATGCGTACGCCACGCTCAAGGCCAACCTCAAGGCCGGGAACCTCGGCACGCGCGGCTCGAAGCGCTACCGCCGGGCCACCGGGAAGCCGATCGCCTTTCGTCCGCACGGGGCGCAGCCGTACGACGACCGGATGCTGTCCTGGCAGGTTCCCGAGCGGCGGATCTCGATCTGGACGACTGCCGGGCGCCTCAAGGACGTCGCGTTCACCGCTTCACCGCAGCAGCTGGCCACCGTGGCCCTGTACCGCAAGGGCGAATCGGACCTGCTGTACCGGGACGGCAGGTGGTTTCTGAACGCCACCTGCGAGGTGCCCGAAGCCCCGCCGAACACCGAACCGCAGGACTTCCTCGGCATCGACCTGGGCATCGTCAACATCGCCACCACTTCCGACGGCGAGATCATGGCCGGACGCGAGCTCAACCGCATCCGCGCCCGGGAACGGACGCTGCGTGGCAAGCTGCAGAAGAAGCACACCCCGTCCGCCAAGCGCCGCCTGAAGAAACGGCGGCGCAAGGAGGCACGGTGGGCCAAGGACATCAACCACAAAATCGCGAAACATGTGGTGGCCGAGGCAGAACGCACCGGTCGCGGGATCGCCCTGGAGAACCTGACAGGCATCCGTGAACGGGTACGGCTTCGCAAGCCCCAACGGGCCACACACGCCAGCTGGGCCTTCGCCCAGCTGGGCAGCTTCATCGCGTACAAGGCCCGCAAAGCGGGGGTGCCGGTGGTGCACGTCGACCCGGCGTACACCTCGCGCACCTGCGCCGAGTGCGGGCACGTGGACAAGGCGAACCGGGTATCCCAGGCCTGGTTCGCGTGCCGGTCCTGCGGATTCGTTGATCACGCGGACCGGAACAGCTCCCGCAACATCCGCGCCAGAGCGTGGGAGTTGTGGCGACGCGGGGCGCAGTCAACCGCCCCAGGCCCACCCCCGAAACCGAGGCGTGGGACAGGACGCAAACGCAGCGCCACAGCCAGTGGCGCCCGTTGTGCAAACCCGGGACATTAGTCCCGGGTCGTTGACACCTCCTCGCCGAGCAGCGCCAGGAAGTCGCGGAACGCGGCCGGCATGTCCACCGAGTCCGGGTCCAGGAGCCACTGGTACTGGAGGCCGTCCATCACCGCGACCAGGAGCGGGGCCGTGCGCTCCGGCGTCAGGCCGTTCGGGAGGCGGTCGCCGTACGCGGTGCGCAGGACCGCCGCCATGCTCTCGCGCACCTGCCGGTAGCGCTCGGTGAAGTACGCCCGCGCCGGATGCCCCTCCGTCACGCTCTCGCCCAGCAGCGCCGAGAAGGTCTGGATGATGCCGGGCCGCATCGCGTTGTACTCGACCAGCGAGGCCAGCAGGTCCACCCGCCACTGCGTCGCCGGTACGGCGTCCCACTGGTCGCGCTCCTTCAGCACGGCGACCAGCAGCGCCTCCTTCGTCGGGAAGTAGTGCAGCAGCCCCTGCTGGGTGAGCCCCACCCGCTCGGCCACCGCGGCCAGGCTCGCGCCCCGGTACCCGCGCTCGGCGATCACCTCCAGCGCCGCCCGCACGATCTCCGCGCGCCGTTCCTCGCTCCTGACCCTGGCGTTCATGGCGTCACCGTACGGCATTGCCGTGGGGTTCATATTACGGCACCATAACGAAACCTACCGCGTTACAGGTAACGGGTGCACGATGGCCCACAGGACGACGACCTGACCCGATGAGGAGACCCCGATGGCGGGAACCGCAGACACCTCTCCGGCCGACCGGGCGCGCGAGGCCGCCGTCGAGGCGGCGCTGGGCAAGCTGGACCTGGACGCGAAGGCCCGCCTGCTGTCCGGGCAGGACGTGTGGTCGCTGCCTGCGCTGCCGGAGATCGGGCTGAAGTCTCTCGTCATGTCCGACGGCCCGATCGGCGTGCGAGGCGTGCGCTGGAGTGCCGACGACCCCTCCATCGCCCTGCCCTCCCCGACCGCCCTCGCCGCCACCTGGGACCCGGCTCTCGCGCGCCGCGCCGGCACGCTGCTCGCCCAGGAGGCCCGGCGCAAGGGCGTGCACGTGCTGCTCGCGCCGACCGTCAACCTCCACCGGTCCCCGCTCGGCGGACGGCACTTCGAGGCCTACAGCGAGGACCCGTACCTGACCGGACGCATCGGCGCCGGCTATGTCAGCGGCGTCCAGTCCGGCGGCGTGGGCACCACCGTCAAGCACTTCGTCGCCAACGACGCCGAGACCGACCGCTTCACCGTCAACAACCTGGTGAGCGAGCGGGCGCTGCGTGAGCTGTACCTGGCGCCCTTCGAGATCATCGTCGCCGAGGCCCGCCCCTGGGGCGTCATGACCGCCTACAACACGGTCAACGGCACGACGATGACCGAGCACGCCCGTCTGGTGAACGGCGTGCTGCGCGGCGAGTGGGGCTTCGACGGCTACAACGTCTCCGACTGGATGGCCGCCCGCTCGACGGCCGCCGCCATCAAGGGCGGTCTGGACGTGGCCATGCCCGGCCCGCAGACCGTCTACGGCCCCGCGCTCGCCCAGGCCGTGCGGGACGGCGAGGTCGAGGAGGCCACGGTCGACGCGGCCGTCCGCAACGTCCTGCGGCTCGCCGCACGCGTCGGCGCCCTGGAGTCCGCCGAGCCCGCCGTGACCGAACCGCCCGCGACCGTGGACGGCGAGGCGCTGGCCCGCGAGATCGCCCGCCGCTCCTTCGTCCTGGTCCGCAACGAGAACGACGCCCTCCCGCTCCGGCCCGGCACCGTCGCCCTCATCGGCGCCGCCGCCCGCGACGCCCGTGTCCTGGGCGGCGGTTCGGCCACCGTCTTCCCGGACCGGATCGTCTCCCCGCTCGACGGCCTCACCGCCGCCCTCCCCGAGGGCAGCCTCAGCTACGCCGTCGGCGCCGACCCGAACACCGAACTGGCCGTCGCCGACCGGGGCTTCGAGCTGCGTGCGGTGTGCCGGGACGCGGCCGGCGAGGTCATCGGCACCCGCGGCACCCCCAGCGGCCAGATCCAGTGGATGGGCACCGACCTCCCCGAGGGCGTCACCCACGACAACCTCCACACCGTGGAGCTGACCGGCACCTTCACCCCCCGCGACTCGGGGACGCACACCTTCGGGATCAAGGGCACCGGCCCCTTCACCCTCACCGTCGCCGGCACCACGTACTACGACGACGTCCAGCGCCCCGCCGACGACAGCGACCCCTTCGAGGCGTTCTTCGGCGCGCCCGTGCCCCGCGCCGAGGTCGAACTGACCGCGGGCGAACCGGTCGAGGTCTCCCTCCACCACGTGATCGCGCTCCCCGAGGGGACCCCCTTCAAGGTCGTCGCCTTCGCGCTCGCCCACCAGGAGCCGCGGCGCGACCCGGACGAGCTGATCGCCGAGGCCGTCGAGGCCGCGCGCGCCGCCGACACGGCCGTGGTGGTGGTCGCCACCACCGACCGTGTGGAGTCGGAGGGCTTCGACCGCAAGGACCTCGCGCTGCCCGGCCGCCAGGACGACCTGGTCCGCGCCGTCGCCGCCGCCAACCCCAACACCGTCGTCGTCGTCAACTCCGGCTCCCCGGTCGAACTGCCCTGGCGCGAGGAGGCCGCCGCCGTACTGCTGAGCTGGTTCCCGGGCCAGGAGGGCGGCGCGGCCCTCGCGGACGTCCTCACCGGCGCCCACGAGCCCGGCGGCCGGCTGCCCACCACCTGGGGCTCCCTGGCCGACGCCCCGGTCACCCAGGTGGTCCCCGAGAACGGCGAACTGCCGTACACCGAGGACGTGTTCATCGGCTACCGCGCCTGGGAGAAGGAGGGCCGCACCCCCTCGTACCCCTTCGGCCACGGTCTCGGCTACACCGAGTGGAGCTATGAGTCGGTGCAGGTCGAGGGCGACAGCGCGGTGCGGGTCCGGGTCAGGAACACCGGCGGGCGCGCGGGACGGGAGGTCGTACAGGTCTACCTGGCCCCGGCCGAACCCGGCCCCGAGCGCCCGGCCCGGTGTCTGGCCGGCTTCGCGGGCGTCGAGGCCGGACCCGGCGAGAGCGCCGAGGCGGTCGTCACGCTGCCCCGCCGCGCCTTCGAGGTGTGGGACGAGGCGAGCGGCTCGTGGTCCTTTGTGAAGGGTTCGTACGAGATCCAGGTCAGCCGCTCGATCACGGACCGCCGCCTCACCGCGACGATTAACGTCTGAGCCGGGACAAGTCTCCCCACGGACAGCCCCGGCCCGGGACCTGACACCTGGGCCGGGGCTCACCCGTGCGGTCAGCGCACCCCGAAGCCGTACGCCGTCTCCGAGCGGAACACCCCGCCCGGGCGCAGCACCGTGCTCGGGAAGTCCGGGCGGTTCGGCGAGTCGGGGAAGTGCTGGGTCTCCAGGGCGACGCCGTCACCCGGGGTGAAGGGCTCGGGCAGATGGTCGGCGGTGTAGAGCTGGAGGCCCGGTTCGGTCGTCCTCACGGTCAGGACGCGGCCGGACGCCGGGTCGTGCAGCTCGGCGACCTCGCGCGGGGTCTGCGTCACTCCGCCGACGAGCACGAAGTTGTGGTCGTAGCCGGGGCCGACCTTCCGAGCCTGCCGGAAGTCGAACCGTGTGCCGGTCACGTCCGCGAGCTCACCGGTCGGGATCAGATCGGCGTCGACCGGGGTGTAGCGGGAGGCGTCGATGCGCAGTTCGTGGCCGGACGCGCTGCCGGAGCCGGCCAGGTTCCAGTACGAGTGGTTCGTCAGGTTCACGATGGTCGGTGCGTCCGTCACCGCCTCGTACCCGATCCGCAGCGAGCCGTCCGCTTCCAGCGTGTACGTCGCCGAGACCTCCAGCCGGCCCGGGAAGCCCTCCTCGCCGTGCGGGCTGACCCGGGTGAGCCGCACCCCGTGCTCCACCGGCAGGGCGTCCCACACGCGTTTGTCGAAGCCGTGCTCGCCGCCGTGCAGGGAGTTGGGCGCGTTGTTGGGCTCCAGGGCGTAGGTCACCCCGTCCAGCGGGAAGCGGGCGCCCGCGATCCGGTTGGCGTACCGGCCGATCAGGGCGCCGAAGTACGGGCCGGGGCAGCCGAGATAGCCGTCCAGGTCGGCGAACCCCAGCACCACGTTCGCCCGGTGGCCGGTGCGGTCCGGGATCTCCACCGACTGCACGATCCCGCCGTACGACAGGATCCGCACCCGCACTCCGGCCCGCTCCAGGGTCCAGCGGTGGACCGGGGTGCCGTCGGGAAGTGTGCCGAAGTGATCGCTCATGAGCAAAACCCTAAGTCACGTGCCTGCCAGGCGTCCTTTCGCGGTGACCGTGCGGTAGGCGATCTCCGCCAGTCGGGCCTGTCCGTTCACACTGGGGTGGAACCAGTCCCAGTGGCTCAGCTGGTCGGTGCCGAACCGGTAGTCGTACACCGCGTTCTGGTCGAAGCGGCAGCGGCGGTCCTTGGCGCACACCTCCTTCAGCACCTTGTTGTAGTCCTCCACGCGCTTTTGCACGGTGTCCCGGCGCAGGGTCGCGGCCGAGTCCAGCGCGTCCGCGTCACCCAGCATCGAGGGGCAGATGCCGAGCTTCCAGATCTGCTTGCCCAGCGCGTTGGTGCGGCCCTCGGACCACAGCCGCTTCAGGTTCGGCACGCTCGCCACGTACACCTGGGCCCTCGGCAGTTGCCTGCGCAGCGAGGTCAGCGCGTCCTGGAAGCCGGCCCGGAAGTCGGCCACCGGGGTCATCGACGACGTCGAGCCGCGGCAGGCGTCGTTGGCGCCCACCATCACCGTCACCAACTGCGGCCGCTTCACCACCGCCTGCGCGATCTGCCCGGGCAGGTCCGCCATCCGGGCCCCGGTCACCGCGTAGTTCCAGCTCCGCTCGGCCGCCTGCGCCCTGCCCAGCAGCCGGACGGCGAGACTGTCGACCTTGGTGTCCGTGCCGGTCGCCCAGGACACCTCGGGGCAGTCCGACAGCACCGTGCACGCGTCGAAACCACGGGTGATGGAGTCGCCGACGGCCGCGATGGAGCTGGGGCTGACGTCCCAGGACGGCGTCGGACTCGGACGGTGCGTGGGTGCGGTCGTGTCGCCACCGACGGCGTCGCAGCCGGCGACGCCCAGAACGGCCGCCGCCGTGACGGCGAGCGCGGCCCGTGAACGGTGGCTCGGCTTCCGCATCCGCTGCTGTTCCCCTCGGTCGACGTACAGGGAGCTCCCCCTCATGACAACGCGCGGGAGTTCCCGAACCCCGCGGCCTGCAACGGATCGCACCCGTACAAGCGTCCTGCCGGGTGAATGGCGGGCGTTTCGGCGCATCGGGACCGACGGTACGTCACACTCCTTGCGCCGCCGCACGGTAGCCTCGCCATCAAACGTGGCCCCGGCCACAACCGTCCGCCAGTTCGCAAGATGTCCCGCTCTGCCCGGAGGTCCCGGTGACGACACGTGGAGTTCTGTACGTGCACTCCGCGCCGCGCGCGCTGTGCCCGCACGTCGAGTGGGCCGTGGCCGGGGTGCTCGGCGCACGCGTCAACCTCGACTGGATCCGGCAGCCGGCCGCGCCGGGCACCTGGCGCTCGGAGTTCTCCTGGAAGGGCGAGGCCGGCACCGCCTCCAAGCTGGCGTCGGCGCTGCGCGGCTGGCACCTGCTGCGCTTCGAGGTCACGGCCGAGCCCTGCCCCACCGCCGAGGGCGAGCGCTACAGCTGCACCCCGGAGCTGGGCATCTTCCACGCCGTCACCGGCATCCACGGCGACATCCTGATCCCGGAGGACCGGCTGCGCGCCGCCCTGACCCGGTCCCAGCGCGACGAGACCGACCTGGAGGCCGAGATCGCCAAGCTGCTGGGCAAGCCGTGGGACGACGAGCTGGAGCCGTTCCGGTACGCGGGCGAGGGCGCGCCCGTGCGGTGGCTCCACCAGGTGGTCTGAGCCCCCGTACCGAAGCCGAAGGGCCCTCACCAGACGGTGAGGGCCCTTCGGTTGTGCGGGGGCCGGCGTACGGGCGGTTCTCAGACCGTCCGGAACGCCAGGACCACGTTGTGCCCGCCGAAGCCGAACGAGTCGTTCAGCGCGGCGACACGGCCCTCCACGGGCAGTTTGCGGGCCTCGCCGCGGACGACGTCGGCGTTGGCCTCCGCCTCCGGGTCGAGGTTCTCGACGTTGATGGTCGGCGGGGCGACCCGGTGGTACAGCGCGAGGACGGTGGCGACCGTCTCCACACCGCCGGCGCCGCCCAGCAGGTGACCGGTCATCGACTTGGTCGCGGAGACCGCCATGTGGTCCGCGTCGTCGCCGAACACCTTGCGCAGGGCCTTGAGCTCGGCGATGTCACCGGCGGGCGTCGAGGTGGCGTGCGCGTTGACGTGCACGATCTCCGCCGGGTCCAGGTCGGTGCGCTCCAGCAGGTTCTGCAGGGCGTGCGAGATGCCCCGCCCCTCCGGCTCGGGCTGCACGATGTCGTGGCTGTCGGCGGAGATGCCCTGTCCGACCGCCTCGGCGTACACCCGGGCACCGCGCGCGGCGGCGTGCTCGGCGGACTCCAGGACGATCACACCGGCGCCCTCGCCGAGGACGAAACCGTCCCGCGCGACGTCGTAGGGACGCGAGGCGCCCTCGGGGTTCTCGTTGTTCTTGGACATCGCCATCATGTTGCCGAACGCGGCGATGGGCAGCGGGTGGATGGCCGCCTCGGTGCCACCGGCGACGACGACGTCGGCGCGGCCCGTGCGGATCATCTCGATGGCGTAGCCGATGGCCTCGGCACCGGAGGCGCACGCGGAGACCGGCGTGTGCACGCCCGCCCGGGCGCCCACCAGCAGACCCACGTTGGCCGAGGGGCCGTTGGGCATCAGCATGGGCACGGTGTGCGGGGAGACACGGCGGACGCCCTTCTCCTTCAGCACGTCGTACTGGTCGAGGAGGGTCGTCACCCCGCCGATGCCGGAGGCGATGACGGCGCCGAGGCGGTCCGGATCGACCTTCGGGTCCTCACCGGCCTTGCCCTCGAAACCGGCGTCAGCCCAGGCCTCCTTGGCCGCGACCAGCGCGAACTGCGCGGAGCGGTCCAGGCGGCGGGCCTGCGGGCGCGGGATGACCTCGGTCGGTTCCACCGCGACGGGCGCGGCGATGCGGACCGCCTGGTCGGCGGCCCACTCCTGCTCCAGGGGCTTCACACCGGACTTGCCGGCGATCAGGCCCTCCCAGGTAGAGGCTGCGTCGCCACCCAGCGGTGTGGTTGCGCCGATACCGGTGACGACCACGGTGCGATTGGTCGAGCTCACGGGAATTCTTTCTCCAATTACGAGGATTAAGCGGCGCCACCGCCGGGTGGCGGGGCCGGTCAGCGCCCGGCCCGAGCAGGGCTCAGGCCTGGTGCTTGAGGATGTAGTCGGTCGCGTCGCCGACGGTCTTGAGGTTCTTGACGTCCTCGTCCGGGATCTTGACGTCGAAGCGCTCTTCGGCGGCGACGACGACCTCGACCATGGACAGCGAGTCGACGTCCAGGTCGTCGGTGAAGGACTTGTCCAGCTGGACGTCCTCAACCGGGATGCCGGCGATCTCGTTCACGATGTCGGCGAGACCGGCGACGATCTCTTCCTGAGTGGCGGCCATGTCAGGCGCTCCTTCTATGTGATCCAGAGGGTTTGGCAGTGCTCTGCGTGCCCGGACCGTTCGTGATCCGGCACGCAGTGCCTAGGGGAGGGTAACGACAGTCGCGGCGTAGACGAGACCCGCCCCGAAGCCGATGACGAGCGCGGTGTCGCCGCTCTTCGCCTCACCGGTCGCCAGAAGCCGCTCCATCGCGAGCGGAATCGAGGCGGCCGAGGTGTTGCCGGTGGTGCGTACGTCACGCGCGACCGTGACGTGCTCCGGCAGTTTCAGCGTCTTCACCATCGAGTCGATGATCCGCTCGTTGGCCTGGTGGGGAATGAAGACGTCCAGGTCGTTCGCGGTGATTCCGGCCGCGTCCAGCGCCTGCTGGGCGACCTTCGCCATCTCGAACACGGCCCAGCGGAACACCGCCTGGCCCTCCTGCGTGATCGCAGGGAACTTGCCCGTGCTGTCGTACTCGGTCCACGGCACGGTCTGCTTGATGGTCTCCGACTTGTCGCCCTCGGAGCCCCAGACGGTCGGGCCGATCCCGGGCTCGGTGGCCGGGCCCACCACGACCGCGCCCGCGCCGTCGCCGAACAGGAAGGCCGTGGCCCGGTCCTCCAGGTCGGTGAGGTCGGACAGCCGCTCCACGCCGATGACGAGGACGTACTCCGCGCTGCCCTCGACGATCATGCCCTTGGCGAGGGTCAGGCCGTAACCGAAGCCCGCGCAGCCCGCCGAGATGTCGAAGGCGGCGGCCTTGTCGGTGCCGAGCTTGTCGGCGATCTCGGTCGCCACGGCCGGGGTCTGCTTGAAGTGCGAGACCGTCGACACGATCACGCCGCCGATCTGCTCGGCGGAGATGCCGGCGTCGGCGATCGCCTTCCCCGACGCCTCGATCGACATGGCGGCGACGGTCTCCTCGTCGTTCGCCCAGTGCCGGGTCTGGATGCCGGAGCGCGAACGGATCCACTCGTCGGAGGAGTCGATCGTCTCGAGGATCACCTCGTTCGGCACCACACGGGTGGGACGGTAGCCGCCCACGCCGAGGATGCGCGCGTACGGGGCGCCCTTGCTGGGCTTGATCTTCGACATGTTCGTACGGCTCCTTAGGGCGTCAGGCTGAAGCGTGCTCGGCGATGAGCGCGCGGGCCGCGTCGAGGTCGTCGGGGGTCTTGAGCGCGAGGGTCTTCACGCCCGGCAGCGCGCGCTTGGCGAGGCCGACCAGCGTGCCGCCCGGGGAGACCTCGATCAGGGCGGTGGCGCCGAGCTCCTGGAAGGTCTCCATGCACAGGTCCCAGCGGACCGGGTTGGCGACCTGGCCGACCAGCCGCTCGAGCACCTCGGCGCCGGTGGCGACGGTCCGGCCGTCCTTGTTGGAGACGTAGGTGACCTTCGGGTCGGCCGGGGTGAGGTCGGCGGCGGCCTTCGCCAGCGCGTCGACCGCCGGGGCCATGTGGTGCGTGTGGAACGCGCCGGCGACCTTCAGCGGGACGACCTTGCGGACGCCCTCGGGCTTGTCCTCGTTCAGCGCGGCGAGCTGCTCCAGCGTGCCCGCGGCGACGATCTGGCCGGCGCCGTTGACGTTCGCCGGGGTCAGGCCCAGCTTCTCCAGGTGCGGGACGGTCACCTCGGGGTCGCCGCCGAGCAGTGCCGACATCCCGGTCTGGGTGATCGCGGCGGCGTCGGCCATGGCCAGACCCCGCTTGCGGACGAGGGTGAGCGCGGCGGTGTCGTCGAGGACGCCGGCGAAGGAGGCGGCGGTGATCTCACCGACGGAGTGACCGGCGACGGCGTTCGGAAGAATGTCACCGAGTGCCGCGGCGGAGAGGATTCCGGCGGCGACGAGGAGCGGCTGGGCCACGGCCGTGTCCCGGATCGCGTCCGCGTCGGCCTGTGTGCCGTAGTGGGCGAGGTCCAGTCCGATGGCGTTCGACCAGGCGGCGACACGGTCGGCGGCACCGGGGAGTTCGAGCCAGGGAGTCAGGAAGCCGGGCGTCTGGGCGCCCTGGCCGGGAGCGACGAGTACGAGCACTCTCACACTCTCTCTTGAGGGCGGCCCGGGCCGCCCGTGGGGACAAGGACGAAGAACACGAAGGGGTTTTGTGGAGCCCCGACAAAAGACTAGGCGGGGAGATCCCCATCGGCCAGACGCCCCAGGATCAGCGCGATGCGCAGGGTGAAAGCGGAGCGTACATCAGAGGGTGACCAGCCGGTGACGTCAGTCACACGTCGAAGCCGGTAGCGCACGGTGTTCGGGTGAACGAAGAGCATCCGGGCCGCGCCCTCGAGACTGGACGCCTGTTCGAGGTAGACGGAGAGCGTCTCCAGAAGTGCCGAGCCGGCCTCCTCCAGCGGTCTGTAGATCTCCTCCACCAACTGCTCGCGGGCGCTCGGGTCACCGGCGATCGCGCGCTCCGGAAGCAGATCGTCCGCCAGTACCGGGCGCGGCGCGTCCTGCCAGGCGGAACACGCCTTGAGCCCGGCGGCGGCGGCCTGCGCGGACCGGGTGGCGGCCAGCAGGTCCGGTACGACGGGTCCGGCGACCACGGGTCCGGCCGCATAAGGGCCGATCAGCGACTTGGCGACGCCGAGCGGGTTGTCGCTGCCGCCGGCGATGACGACGAGCCGGTCGCCGAGCACCCCGGTGAGCACCTGGAGCTTGGCGTGCCGGGCGGCGCGCCGTATGGCCTCCACGGTCAGCTCGGAGTCCCCGTCGGGGGCGGTCCCCAGCACGACGCAGACATGTTCGGGCGCGTTCCACCCGAGGGCGGCGGCCCTGCTCACGGCCCCCTCGTCGGCCTCCCCGCTGAGCACCGCGTTGACGACGAGCGACTCCAGCCGGGCGTCCCAGGCACCGCGTGCCTCGGCGGCCTGGGCGTAGACCTGGGCGGTGGCGAAGGCGATCTCACGGGCGTAGACGAGCAGGGCCTCGCGCAGCACGCTCTCGTCGCCGGGCGCCGCCACCTCGTCGATGGCGGACTCCATGACCTCGATGGTCGTGCGCACCATCTCCACGGTCTGCCGCAGCGTGATGGCCCGGGTCAGCTCGCGCGGCGCCGTCCCGAACACGTCGGTGGAGATGGCCTGCGGGGCGTCGGGGTACCGGAACCACTCGGTGAAGGCGGCGATACCGGCCTGGGCGACCAGCCCGATCCAGGAACGGTTCTCCGGGGGCATCGCCCGGTACCACGGCAGCGTCTCGTCCATCCGCGCGATGGCCTGCGCGGCGAGGCTCCCGGAGGACTTCTCCAGCCGCTTCAGGGTCGCCGCGTGCGGATGGACGTCGGACCGGGTGGCTTCGGGCTTGCTGGCTTCGGGTTCGGGCACGGGACAAGACTGCCTTATCCGGACGGGAGTGTGCCGAGCAGGGTTGCGGGTGAGTCCCGCACGGCTCCCGTCGCGCCGCTACCTTGGGGTACGTGATGGACGTACGGCGCGCTGCGGAGCGCTATCCCGGGGGCGACGCGGCGGCCGGTATCGAGTCCTGGCACGCCTTCTCCTTCGGCCCGCACTACGACCCCGACAACCTCCGCTTCGGCGCGGTCATCGCCTGCAACGAGGAGCGGCTGGCCCCCGGCGCCGGGTTCGACGAACACCCGCACAGCCACACGGAGATCGTCACGTGGGTCGTCGAGGGCGAGCTGACCCACCGCGACTCCCAGGGCCACGAGACGACCGTCCGCCCCGGGGACGTGCAGCGGCTGAGCGCGGCGGCGGGGGTACGGCACGTGGAGCGCAACGACGGCCCCACCCCCCTGACCTTCGTCCAGATGTGGCTGGCCCCCCTGAACCCCGGCGGCGACCCGTCGTACGAGATCGTCCACGGCATCGCCGACTCCACCCCGTACGCGGTCCCGGAGGCGGGCGCGATGCTCCACGTACGGCGCCTGGTCCCGGGGGAGCGGACGGCGGTACCGGACGGCGCGTTCGTGTACGTCCATGTGGTGCGCGGCGACGTACGGCTCGGCGGGGACGATCTGGCGGCGGGAGACGCGGCCCGCCTGACGGACGCCAAGGACCTGGAGGCGGTCGGGCTGACGGAGGCGGAGCTGCTGATGTGGGAGATGAACGGCTGATCCCTGCCAACTCCCCTGCGCCGCAAGTCGTCTGACCTATCATCGGCGCCATGTCCGAGGGGGATGCACCGCAGGTCGAGGCCGACGCGAGCCGCCACTCCGAGCCGGTCCCGCTGACCAGAGGACAGCGACAGGCGGCGGGAGGTGTGGGCGGAGCGCTGGCCGCCGCCGGGGTCGCCGCGGTGTTCACGGGCGGCAACCAGGCCGGGAGCGTGGCCATGCTGGCCGCCGGCGCGCTGTTCCTGCTGGTCGCGGTCAGCGGGATGCCGATCGTCGGGGCGAAACTGCGGGACTTCGAACTCCACCTGGCGGTGCGCCGCAACGAGGCGGTCAACCGGACGGCGGCACGGCTGCCCGAGGGGGAGGCCCAGCGGCTGCGGGAGATCATCGAGTCGGCCTACGGCGACTCGGACGAGCCCTTGCTGGAACTGATCGAGATGCTGCTGCTCGAAACGCGCGTCAGGGACGGGCTGGCCGGCGACCTGGAACCGGGCGAGCTGGTCGAACCGCGTCCCGAGGCGGGGATCGGCGAACCACTGGTCGTCCATGTCTCGGCGGACCGGGACGTGCGCATCGGCGTCTTCTCGATGTACGCGCGCACCTGCCCCAGGCAGTACCCGGCCGCGTTCGTGACCGAGTTCCTGGAACGGCTCACCGCGACCGGCTGCGACGCCGTCGTCTTCGTCACGGCCGTGCGCGACAACGGGGCCTTCGGGTCGCTCGCGGACCGGATCCGCTCGCTGGGCGTGCCCGTCTCCGTCGAGGACTGGCGTCCGCTCGGCGAGCCCCGCCCACTGCGCCCCGCGATCGAGCGGCTCACTTCGGAGGTGCTCGCCCGGAGGACTGCCGGGACCGGCGTCACACCTCCGCGAGCACCGCATCCGTGAAGGGCGGCCACACCTCGATCGCCCACGGGCCGAAGGCGCGGTCGGTCAGGGCGGCGCAGGCCACGGACGCGTCCGGGTCGATCCACAGGAACGTGCCGGACTGGCCGAAGTGGCCGAAGGTGCGCGGGGAGGACGAGGAGCCCGTCCAGTGGGGGGACTTGGAGTCGCGGATCTCGAAGCCGAGGCCCCAGTCGTTGGGGTTCTGGTGGCCGTAGCCCGGCAGGACGCCCTTGGTGCCCGGGTACTGGACGGTCATCGCCTCCACGACCGTGCGGGGGTCGAGGAGGCGCGGGGCCTGGATCTCGGCGGCGAAGCGCAGGAGGTCGGCCACCGTCGAGACGCCGTCCTTCGCCGGGGAGCCCTCCAGCGAGGTGGACGTCATGCCCAGCGGCTCCAGCACCGCCTGTCGCAGGTACTCGGCGAACGGGATGTCCGTGGCCTTGGCGATGTGATCGCCCAGCTGCTCGAAACCGGCGTTGGAGTACAGCCGCCGCTCGCCGGGCGGGGCCGTCACCCGGTGCTCGTCGAAGGCGAGGCCCGAGGTGTGCGCGAGCAGATGACGCACGGTCGAGCCGGTCGGCCCGGCCGGCTCGTCGAACTCGATCGCGCCCTCCTCGTACGCGACGAGCGCGGCGTACGCCGTGAGCGGCTTGGTCACCGAGGCCAGCGGGAAACGCCGGTCGACGGGGCCGTGGGTGCCCAGCACCGTCCCGTCGGCCCGCACCACACCCGCCGCGGCGACGGGAACCGGCCAGTTTTCGATCAGCGCGAGGCTCTGCAAGGACATGCCGACGAGCCTAAGCCGCTTCCCCTTCCTACTTCTCGTGGGGTCAGGCTGAGGGCCTGTTTCTTACCGATTCCGCTTGCTTGGAGTGCACTCCAAGGCCATAGCGTTGAGGCCATGACGGTGATGGAGACCACCCCTACCAGGACCGACAGTTGCGCCGCGCCGCCCCATCCGCACCGGCGCCCGCAAGGCCAGGACAGCTACACCATCAGCGAGGTCGTCGCCTTCACCGGGCTGACCGCGCACACCCTGCGCTGGTACGAGCGCATCGGCCTGATGCCGCACGTCGACCGTTCCCACACCGGCCAGCGCCGGTACAGCAACCGCGACCTCGACTGGCTCGACCTCGTGGGCAAGCTCCGGCTGACCGGAATGCCGGTCGCCGACATGGTCCGCTACGCCGAGCTGGTGCGCGAGGGCGACCACACCTACGGCGAGCGGTTCGAGCTGCTGGAGGCGACCCGGCGCGACGTACTGGCCCGGATCGCGGAGCTGCAGGACACGCTCGCGGTGCTGGACCGGAAGATCAGCTTCTATGCGGACGCGGAGCGCGCCCGTGCCTACGAGGGGGAGAAGGTTCGATGACCGACGGCAGGATCCCGACCGCACCTCTGGGCGGAAGCGGCATCGAGGTCGGTGTCCAGGGCCTCGGCTGCATGGGCATGAGCTTCGCCTACGGCCCCTCCGACGCGAAGGAGTCGCGCGCCACCCTGGAGCGGGCCCTGGAGCTGGGCGTCACGCTGTACGACACGGCGGACGCCTACGGCCAGGGCGAGAACGAGAGGTTCCTCTCGCCGTTCTTCCAGGCCAACCGCGACCAGGTCGTCATCGCGACCAAGTTCGCCCTGTCGATCCCGCCGGACGACCCCACCCGGCGGATCATCCGCAACGACCCGCCGTACATCCGCCAGGCCGTCGAGGCGAGCCTGAAGCGTCTGGACGTCGACGTCATCGACCTCTACTACATGCACCGGCGCGATGTGAACGTGCCGATCGAGGAGAGCGTCGGCACCATGGCGGAGCTGGTGCGCGAGGGCAAGGTGAAGCACCTCGGGCTCAGCGAGGTCACCGCTCAGGAACTGCGCACCGCCCACGCCGTGCACCCGATCGCGGCCGTGCAGTCGGAGTGGTCCCTGTTCAGCCGGGACATCGAGGCCCAGGTGGTGCCCGCCGCCCGCGAACTGGGCGTGGCCCTGGTGCCGTACTCCCCGCTCGGCCGCGGCTTCCTCACCGGGGCGTTCACCAACCCCGACACGCAGTTGACCGCCGACGACTTCCGTCGTCAGCAGCCCCGCTTCACCGGTGAGAACGCGGCCGCCAACGCCGCTCTGCTGGAGCCGATCCGCACGGTGGCCGAGGCCCACGGCGTGTCGCTCGGGCAGGTGGCGCTCGCCTGGGTCCAGCAGCAGGCGGCGGTGCACGGCCTGCCCGTGATCCCCATCCCGGGCACCCGCAAGCCGGGCCGCGTGGAGGAGAACGCGCGAGCGGCGACCATCGCGCTGACCGAGGACGAGCTGTCCCTGCTGGAGCCGATAGCGGCGAAGGTGGCGGGCGACCGGTACGCGGACATGACGTTCACCTCCGCCGGCCGGGAGTAGCTCAGAGCTCCGCCAGCAGTTCGGCCTTCTTCGTGGAGAACTCCGCGTCCGTCACCAGGCCCGCCTGATGCAGCTCGCCCAGGTGACGGATGCGCTCCGCGATGTCGGCGGGGTCCCGGCGGGCCGGCACCGACGGCGGCGGCCCGCAGCTGCGGATCGCCGCCAGGACGGCCGCCGCGAACGGCAGCGACTCGTGCACCGGCCCGTATCCCAGACCGAACACCACGGCCGCCGGATCCTGGTCGGGCTGCGCGGGCGCCTCGGCCCCGTCCCGCCGCAGCAGCCGCAGATGACCTTCGAAGACCTCGGGGGAGCGCCACTCGACCCCGCCCAGCGCGGTGACCGGAAAGCTCTGGTCGCCCGCCTTCCACTTCGCCGACGACGCGCCCGTCCAGAACCACCGGAAGTTCACGGTCTTGCCGTCGAAGGACGCCTTCGCGTCGTACGCCTTGAACTGCCGCGGCGCCTCGGGAGCGGCCACCAGGAAACGGTCGGCGGGCTCGTCACCGCCGCCCAGCGCGGATTTCAGCTCGTCGGCGTAGTACTCGGCGAGGGTCTCGCGCTCGCTGGGCAGCACCAGCCGGTACGGGTCGCACCCTTCCTTCAGCTGCCCGGCCGCCGCCTCCAGCAGCGGGTCGGCGCCGGCTCGCAGCTCGGCCCGCAGCACCACCGTGCCCCGTCTGCCCGGGGCCAGCGTCACACCCGACACCGCCTCCAGCGGGATCCGCCGTTCCCCCAGCGCCTGGAAGAGCTTCGGTGTTCGCAGGCCCCGCTCGTAACGGATGAGCACGGAGTCGGACTCGAACTCCCAGGCGGCATGAAATCCGGCCAGTACGTCACCCATGCGGCTCATCGTATGCACGAACCGTTCCTTCGTCGCCACCCCGCGCAGACCGCAGTTTCTGCGGTGCTACGCGCGTTGGGCCGCCGCCGCGCCGGACAAACCCGCGCGGCACGCCCCGTCATCGTGCGCACACCGCACCGAGCGGTACGCGCCAACGCCGATCTCCGCGAAGTTCAGCAGGCTGTCCGTGCCGGGCTCGAAATAGCCCGCGTGCCCCTTGGCGCGCTGCGCCGACAGCACCCGCGACCCGAACGAGGACGACACCGGGTCCGCCCCGTGCCCCAGGCCGCCGAGCTCCAGGTACGGCACGTCCTGGATCCAGTCCGAGGCGTCCCGCATCGCCCACACCCGGGCGGAGGTGTGCAGGTGCGCGGCCTTCTCCACCCGCATCCCGGGGCTTCCGGCCACCGCTATGTCGGCCACCCGACGCGGCAGCAAGTGCGCGGCGACCCCGCACACCACCGAGCCGTAGCTGTGGCAGAACAGCGACACCGGCGCGCGGCCGGGCAGGGCCCGCAGCAGGGCGTTCAGCCGAAGCGCGCCCTGTGCCGCGCGCACGCCCGTCGCCGACTCGATGCCGAGTCCGGCGGGCGCCGTGTAGTCGGCCCAGGCGATCACGGCCGTACGCGTGCCGGGGCTCGCCGCCTGCTCAGCCGCGTACAGCGACTTGGCCATGCCGACCGGCGCCGAGTACGGGCGGTAGGTCTTCTGGAAGGTGAGCAGGTCGGTGTCGACGCCGGGGACGACGACCGACACGCGCTGGGCGCGCTGCAGGTCGCCCATCACCTCGGCGACGCGTCCGGAGGCCTCCGGATCGAAGGCGAGGATCTGCCGGCCGCGGCTCATCAGCTGCTCGTAGCGGTGCATACGGCGGCCCGCCTCCTGCTGCCCGGCGGGCGTCAGGCGCGGGTCGTGCATGCGCTTCAGCTCCACCTTGCGCTGCCGGCCGAGCGCGAGGTGGTTGGCCTCGTAGCGCAGGGCGACGGGCGCGCCGTTCATGTTGCCGACCGCGAGCGGATAGCGGCGGGCGAGGACGGTGCGCTCCTGGGCGGTGAGCGCGGCGAAGAACCGGGACAGCCGCGCGGGGGTCGCGCCGGGGTCCGGCAGCCGGTGGCCGTGCAGGCGTCCGTGTTCCCACGAGGAGAGCGAGGCCTGCAGGGGGGTCGTCACGCCGTGGCTGCGCAGAGCGGTCCAGCCGGTGGTCGCCAGCATCACGAAGACCACGGACAGGGCCAGCAGTGCGCGCCAGACGTTCAGTTGCGGGGAGGTGTCGAAGGAAGTCACTGGGAGGACACACTAGGAGAACGAGAGGGTCTCGCGTGAGCCGAGTGACAGGTATCACGTTTCGATAAACGCACGACCACCTGATCGTGTCTCAGTGTGCCCGCCAGTTCGCGGTGAGTGCCTCGCCCACCTGTTCGAGGTAGGACACCGTCAACGCGCGCATCTCCTCCAGGCCGAAGTCCCCGCGGGCCACCCACTGCCGCTCCGTCACCCGCATCACTCCGCCGAACACCGCCACCGCCAGCCGCGGCCGCGGATCGGTGTCCACGTCCACGCCCTCCCGCTCGGCGAGCACCCGCGCGAGAGTCTCCTCGATCTCCTCGTTGCGGCGCAGATGCGCGGCCAGCAGCACCGGCGTCGACTCGACGACCCGGTACAGACGCAGGTACAGCTCCACCGGTACGACGGCCTCGATCACCTCGTGCAGGGTCCCCCAGCCCTCCAGCACCGACCGCCGCAGCGCCTCCATCGGCGCCTCGCCGGCCGGCCGCTCGCGGACCGCCTCGACGAACCGCGTCACCACCAGTTCCTGGAGGGCGAGCGCGGCCTCCTCCTTGCCGGCGAAGTACCGGAAGAAGGTGCGCTGCGACACGTCGACCGCCTCGGCGATGTCGTCGACGGTGGTGCCCTCGTAGCCGCGGGTCGTGAACAGTTCGACGGCGGCCCGCAGCAGGGCGTCCCGAGTGCGCTGCTTCTTGCGTTCGCGCAGTGTTTCCATGAGTGTCAGTTACCGACTTCTGATTTGATTCGTCAACTGTCAGTGGCTGCCATTAGCCTCGAACGCATGACTAGTCAGACCATCGACACGACGGGGTCGGGGGGCGACGCGCCGGAGGTCCCGTCGGACGGGTCGCCGTCCTCGTCCGGACTCCGCGGCCATCCCTGGTTCACTCTCATCACGGTCGCGGTCGGCGTCATGATGGTGGCCCTGGACGGCACCATCGTGGCCATCGCCAACCCCGCCATCCAGAAGGACCTCGGCGCGAGCTTCGCCGACGTCCAGTGGATCACCAACGGCTACTTCCTCGCCCTCGCGGTCTCCCTGATCACCGCGGGCAAGCTCGGTGACCGCTTCGGGCACCGCCAGACCTTCCTGATCGGCGTGACCGGCTTCGCCGCCGCCTCGGGCGCCATCGGCCTGTCGAACAGCATCGCCGCGGTCGTCAGCTTCCGTGTGCTGCAGGGCCTGTTCGGCGCGCTGCTGATGCCGGCCGCGCTCGGCCTGCTGCGGGCCACCTTCCCGGCCGAGAAGCTCAACATGGCCATCGGCATCTGGGGCATGGTCATCGGCGCCTCCACCGCCGGCGGTCCGATCCTCGGCGGAGTGCTCGTCGAGCACGTCAACTGGCAGTCGGTGTTCTTCATCAACGTGCCGGTCGGTGCCGTCGCACTGGTGCTTGGCCTGCTGATCCTGCTCGACCACCGCGCGGAGAACGCGCCGCGCTCCTTCGACATCCTCGGCATCGCGCTGCTCTCCGGCGCCATGTTCTGCCTGGTCTGGGCCCTGATCAAGGCGCCGACCTGGGGCTGGGGCGACGGCAAGACCTGGACGTTCATAGCCGCCTCCCTCCTCGGCTTCGCTCTCTTCTCGTTCTGGGAGACGAAGGTCAAGGAGCCGCTGATCCCGCTCGGCCTGTTCCGCTCGGTCCCGCTCTCCGCGGGCGTCGTCCTGATGGTCCTGATGGCCATCGCGTTCATGGGCGGGCTGTTCTTCGTGACGTTCTACCTGCAGAACGTGCACGGCATGAAGCCGATCGACGCCGGTCTCCATCTGCTCCCGCTCACCGGGATGATGATCGTCGGCTCGCCGCTGGCGGGCGCGCTGATCACCAAGCTGGGCCCGCGGATCCCGCTGGCCGGCGGTATGGCGGCCACCGCGATCGCCATGTACGGCATGTCGACGCTGCAGACCGACACCGGCAGCGCCGTGATGTCCCTCTGGTTCGCCCTGCTCGGCCTCGGTCTCGCGCCGGTCATGGTCGGCGCGACGGAGGTCATCGTCGGCAACGCGCCCATGGAGCTGTCGGGTGTCGCCGGTGGTCTGCAGCAGGCCGCGATGCAGATCGGCGGCAGCCTCGGGACGGCGGTGCTGGGTGCCGTCATGGCCTCCAAGGTCGACGGCGACCTCGCGGGCAACTGGAAGGACGCCGGTCTCCCCCCGCTCACCCCGGCCCAGCTGGACCAGGCCTCCGAGGCGGTCCAGGTCGGTGTGGCGCCGGTGGCCAAGGGCACGCCGGAGGCGATCGTCGCGAAGATCACGGACGTCGCGCACGACACCTTCATCTCCGGGATGAGCCTGGCGTCCCTCGTGGCCTGCGGTGTCGCGGTGGTCGCGGTCTTCGTCGCCCTGCTCACCAAGCGGGGCGCCAACGCGGACGCGGGCGCCGGAGTGGGCCACATCTGACGGGACTTCGAGGAACTTCCCCTATCAGGGTGAAGCGGCTAAAGATCCCTCGCTTCCGGTGTGCGCCGCAGGTCACAGTGGGTCATGCCCTCCGGAGAGGGCGGACCGGTGCTGCGGCGCGCTGCCGGAGGGGGACAGCGCGCCGGCAGTCCGATGATTAATCGCCGATCCGGGGGTACCCGCATGTTTGAACCCCGAACAGACCCCGGGGTTCAGGGAGTTGATGATGGCGGGCTTCGGACACGGAACGCGCAGGTACCCCCGGTCACGTAGCCGGACGTGGTCACGGACCGGGCCGGATCGCGCGACGCTCGGAATCATCGGAGTCATCTGCGCGGTCGCAGGGTTCTTCGTGCTGGGGATCATCCTCGGCCCCGTGGCGATCGTCTGTGGTTGGCTCGCCATGGGCCGCAGTTGGGCGGGCAGTCGCTCGCTTCCGGCCCTGGTCGCCTTCGTACTGGGCGCCATTGACACGCTCCTGGCCATCGTGTGGTTGGCAGGGGCGGCCACCCCGGGCAACGGCTTGTTCTGACCCGGGGCAAGGTGAGGGAAGGGCCCCCGGTGGATGGACCGGGGGCCCGCCTCATGGGCGGGGGAGGCGGCCGGAGGTGGTCACGGACCGGGCCGGATCGCGCGACGCTCGGAATCATCGCCGGGGGTCTGGGGGTGTCCCCAGAGAGGTCAGTATCTGCGCGGTCGCAGGGTTCTTCGTGCTGGGGATCATCCTCGGCCCCGTGGCGATCGTCTGTGGTTGGCTCGCCATGGGCCGCAGTTGGGCGGGCAGTCGCTCGCTTCCGGCCCTGGTCGCCTTCGTACTGGGCGCCATTGACACGCTCCTGGCCATCGTGTGGTTGGCAGGGGCGGCCACCCCGGGCAACGGCTTGTTCTGACCCGGGGCAAGGTGAGGGAAGGGCCCCCGGTGGATGGACCGGGGGCCCGCCTCATGCGCGGGCGTGAGGCCGCCGGGGGTGGTCACGAACTCGTCGCCGGGGCCCGAAAGATCGGCGTCTGCGCGGTCGTCGGCTTCTTTGTGCCGGGGATCGGGCTCAACTCCGTGGCCCGGGTGGGCGGTCGCGCCGTCGCAGCCCTGCGAGGACGGGGGTCTGTCCCCAAGCGCCGGGTCGGGCTGGGGTCCTCAAGCCGCGGGGACGCTCCTGTCACGGTCTGCCCGAGAGTTCGCGGAGGGCTGCGACCTCGGCTCTGAGGGCTCGGACTTCTTCTGTGAGGGACTCGATGGCCTGGGTCTGGCGTTGTTCTTCCGCGTCGTCCTTCTCGAAGCGGGCCAGGAACCAGGCGGCGATGTTCGCGGTCACCACACCCAGCAGCGCGATGCCGGACAGCATCAGACCGACGGCGATCATGCGGCCCAGGCCGGTGGTCGGGGCGTGGTCGCCGTACCCCACGGTCGTCATCGTCGTGAACGACCACCACAGCGCGTCACCCAGCGTCCGGATGTTCCCGTCCGGTGAGTCCCGCTCGACCGACAGCACGGCCAGCGAGCCGAACATCAGCAGCCCCACGACCGCCCCGCCGACGTACGTCGTCAGCCTGATCTGGTTGGCCATCCGCGCCCGCCGCCCCACCAGCATCAGCGTCGCGACCATCCGCAGCAGCCGCAGCGGCTGGAGGATCGGCAGCACGACCGCGCACAGATCTATCCAGTGCCGGCGCACGAACTCCTTGCGGCGCCGGGCGAGAGCCAGCCGCGTCACATAGTCCGCGGCGAAGGCCCCCCACACCACCCACTCGACCAGCGTGCACAACTCCGTCAGCGCATGCCCCGCCGAGTGGTCCACGATCGGCACGGCATACGCGACGGCGAACACCACGGCCAGCCCCAGCAGCGGCCGTTGGGTGAGGTGCTCCCAGCGCGCCTGCGCCGTTTCTTGCTCCATGCCCGCATCGTAAGGAAACAGTGAAGGGCGGCGGGACCACAGTCCCGCCGCCCTTCGGCTCATCGGCCCGCGGCCACGGCTACGCGTCGCCGCCCGCCGCCCCCGGATCCGCGGCCGACGCGTCCAGCAGCTGATACCGGTCGATCGCCTGCTTCAGCACCGACCGGTCCACCTTCCCCTCCCGCGCCAGCTCCGTCAGCACCGCCACCACGATCGACTGCGCGTCGATGTGGAAGAACCGGCGCGCCGCACCCCGCGTGTCCGCGAAGCCGAACCCGTCGGCCCCCAGCGACTGGTACGTCCCCGGCACCCACCGTGCGATCTGGTCCGGCACCGACCGCATCCAGTCCGACACCGCCACGAACGGCCCCTGCGCCCCCGACAGCTTCTGCGTGACGTACGGCGTCCGCTGCTCCTCCTCGGGGTGCAGCAGGTTGTGCTCCTCCACCGCCACGGCCTCGCGCCGCAGCTCGTTCCAGGAGGTGGCCGACCAGACGTCCGCCTTGACGTTCCACTCCTCGGCGAGGATCCGCTGCGCCTCCACCGCCCACGGGACGGCCACACCGGACGCGATGACCTGCGCCGGGATCGACCCGGAGGTGCCCTCGGAGAGCCGGTGGATGCCCTTGAGGATGCCCTCGACGTCCACGTCCGCCGGCTCGGCCGGGTGCTGGATGGGCTCGTTGTAGACGGTGAGGTAGTAGAAGACGTCCTCGCCGTGCGGATGCTCCTCGGACCCGCCGTACATCCGCCGCAGACCGTCCTGCACGATGTGCGCGATCTCGTACGAGTACGCCGGGTCGTAGGCGACGCAGGCGGGGTTCGTCGAGGCGAGCAGCTGGGAGTGGCCGTCCGCGTGCTGCAGACCCTCACCGGTCAGGGTCGTACGCCCCGCGGTCGCGCCGAGGACGAATCCACGCGCCAACTGGTCGGCCATCTGCCAGAACTGGTCACCGGTGCGCTGGAAACCGAACATCGAGTAGAAGACGTAGACCGGGATCAGCGGCTCGCCGTGCGTCGCGTAGGCCGAGCCCGCCGCGATGAGGGAGGCGGTGCAGCCGGCCTCGGAGATGCCGTCGTGCAGCATCTGGCCCGTCGGCGACTCCTTGTACGCGAGCAGCAGATCGCGGTCCACCGCCTCGTACTGCTGGCCGAGCGGGTTGTAGATCTTCGCGCTCGGGAAGAAGGAGTCCATGCCGAACGTGCGGTACTCGTCCGGCGCGATCAGCACGAAGCGACGCCCGAGCTCCTTGTCCCGCATGAGGTCCTTGAGGAGACGGACGAAGGCCATGGTCGTCGCGATCGACTGCTGGCCCGAGCCCTTCTTCACCGTCGCGTACGTCTTGTCGTCCGGCAGCGCGAGCGGCTTGGAGCGCACGACGCGCGTCGGGACGTACCCGCCGCACTGCTTGCGCTGGTCGTGCATGTACTGGATCTCTTCCGAGTTCCGGCCCGGGTGGTAGTACGGCGGCGCGCCGGACTCCAGCTCCTTGTCGGAGATCGGCAGGTGCAGCCGGTCGCGGAAGCGCTTGAGGTCGTCGACCGTCAGCTTCTTCATCTGGTGCGTGGCGTTGCGGCCCTCGAAGTTGGGGCCCAGCGTCCAGCCCTTGATGGTCTTGGCGAGGATGACCGTGGGCTGGCCCTTGTGCTCGGTGGCCGCCTTGAACGCCGCGTAGATCTTACGGTGGTCGTGACCGCCGCGCCCCAGGTGCAGGATCTGGTCGTCGGTCATGTTCTCGACCATCGCGCGCAGCCGCTGGTCGTCGCCGAAGAAGTGCTCGCGGATGTACGCGCCTGACTCGGTGGCGTACGTCTGGAACTGGCCGTCCGGCGTGGTGTTCATCTTGTTGACGAGGATGCCGTCGCGGTCCTGGGCCAGCAGCGGGTCCCAGGAGCGGTCCCAGATCAGCTTGATGACGTTCCAGCCGGCGCCCCGGAAGACCGACTCCAGCTCCTGGATGATCTTGCCGTTGCCGCGCACCGGGCCGTCGAGGCGCTGCAGGTTGCAGTTGACGACGAAGGTCAGGTTGTCCAGGCCCTCGCGGGCGGCGATGGACAGCTGGCCGAGCGACTCGGGCTCGTCCATCTCGCCGTCGCCGAGGAACGCCCACACCTGCGACTTCGACGTGTCGGCGATCCCGCGCGCGTGCATGTAGCGGTTCATCCGCGCCTGGTAGATCGCGCCGATCGGGCCGAGGCCCATCGACACCGTCGGGAACTCCCAGAAGTCCGGCATCGAGCGCGGGTGCGGGTAGGAGGACAGGCCGTTGGGGGCCTTCGACTTCTCCTGGCGGAAGCCGTCCAGCTGCTCCTCGCTGAGCCGGTCGAGCAGGTACGCGCGCGCGTAGATGCCGGGGGAGGCGTGGCCCTGGAAGAAGACCTGGTCGCCGCCGAGGCCGTCGTCCTTGCCCCGGAAGAAGTGGTTGAAGCCGACGTCGTAGAGGGACGCGGAGGAGGCGAACGTGGCGATGTGGCCGCCGACCCCGATGCCGGGACGCTGGGCGCGGGAGACCATCACCGCGGCGTTCCAGCGGGTCGCGTTCAGGACCTTCCGCTCGATCTCCTCGTTGCCCGGGAAGAACGGCTCGGCCTTGGTCGGGATCGTGTTCACATAGTCCGTGCTGCGCATCTCGGGCACGGCCACGCGCTTCTCGCGGGCCCGCTCGATCAGCCGCAGCATCAGATAGCGGGCCCGCTCACGGCCGCGCTCGTCGACGGCGGCGTCGAGGGAGTCGAGCCACTCCTGGGTCTCCTCGGGGTCGAAGTCAGGAACCTGACTCGGAAGGCCGCCAATGATGATCGGGTTGCGATCGGATCCGGAAGCCACGCTGTTCCTTACCTGTCAGAGGGCTGCTGTGGGCTGCTGAGGGCTGCTTTTGAGCTGCTTTTCGGTGTGCCTGCACCGTTCCCCATCGTGTACCTCGGGAAAGCAAACGTCATCTCTACTGAGAGGTAACCGAGATCCATCTCGGGAGTCCCGGGTTCCCAATGCCGCAAAGCGGGCACAACGGTGTGGTGCAGGTCACTGACCGCCTGGGCGTCGTGGCTGGAGTTGCGGTGACACGGCCAGGAACGTCACCGTTTCGGCGGTCTGAACGGCCGGGTACTTGCGCGATCCGCCCCGCCCGTGTGGACTACGGCCAATGCTTCGCGCACGCGCGTGGCTGAGACATACCCAAAGACAAGATCAGGAGGCAACCCGTGAGCGCGACCGCGGACCACGCGGAGACGAGCCCTGCCGTGAGGCTGGGGTTCCAGCCCGAGCAGGTGGTCCAGGAGATCGGCTACGACGACGACGTAGACCAGGAACTCCGCGAGGCCATTGAGGAAGTCATCGGCAGTGACCTGGTGGACGAGGACTACGACGACGTCGCCGATGCCGTGGTGCTCTGGTTCCGCGACGACGACGGCGACCTGACCGATGCGCTGGTGGACGCCACCACGTACATCGAAGAAGGCGGGTCGATCCTGCTCCTGACGCCGAAGACCGGCCGGGACGGATACGTCGAGCCGAGCGACATCTCCGAAGCCGCGACGACGGCGGGGCTGTCCGCCTCCAAGAGCGTCAGCGTGGGCAAGGACTGGAGCGGCAGCCGGCTGGTGACGCCGAAGGCGGCCAAGTCCAAGAAATAGCCACCCACGGACGGGCCGGGCGTCGTACTCGGCCCGTCCGCCGGCCCCCGGTGATCGCTGCGTAGGGTTGACGCCACCCGAACAGCCCACCGAAAGGGACGGAACCTCGATGGCGATCCAGGTCGGCGACAAAGCCCCCGACTTCGAGCTCAAGGACAACCACGGCGCCACGGTGAAGCTCTCCGACTTCCGTGGCGAGAAGAACGTGGTCCTTCTCTTCTACCCCTTCGCCTTCACCGGTGTGTGCACCGGTGAGCTGTGCGAGGTGCGCGACAACCTGCCGCAGTTCGAGGACCGCGGCACCCAGGTGCTCGCCGTCTCCAACGACTCCATCCACACCCTGCGCGTCTTCGCCGAGCAGGAGGGCCTGGAGTACCCGCTGCTCAGCGACTTCTGGCCGCACGGCGAGGTCAGCCGCGCGTACGGCGTCTTCGCCGAGGACAAGGGCTGCGCCGTGCGCGGCACCTTCGTCATCGACAAGGACGGCGTGGTGCGCTGGACCGTCGTCAACGCCCTCCCCGACGCCCGTGACCTGAACGAGTACGTCAAGGCCCTCGACACCCTGTGATTCTTCGGTGGCAAGCCATGCGTACGACGGGAACCCGTCACTAGGATCGATTCGTTGATCCGATGTCAAACGCACGGCGGGGCTCCCCGCCCTGGAAACCAATGGAGGACTCGTGGGAGTCAGCCTCAGCAAGGGCGGCAACGTATCGCTGACCAAGGAGGCCCCGGGCCTGACCGCGGTGCTCGTCGGTCTGGGCTGGGACGTCCGGACGACGACCGGCACCGACTTCGACCTCGATGCCAGCGCGCTGCTGCTGAACAATGCCGGCAAGGTCGCCAACGACCAGAACTTCGTCTTCTTCAACAACCTCAAGAGCCCCGACGGCTCGGTCGAGCACACCGGCGACAACCTCACCGGTGAGGGTGAGGGCGACGACGAGGTGATCAAGGTCAACCTCGCGGGCGTCCCGGCCGACGTCGACAAGATCGTGTTCCCGGTGTCGATCTACGACGCCGAGAACCGCCAGCAGTCCTTCGGCCAGGTCCGCAACGCGTTCATCCGCGTCGTCAACCAGGCCGGCGGACAGGAGATCGCCCGGTACGACCTGAGTGAGGACGCCTCCACCGAGACGGCCATGGTCTTCGGCGAGCTGTACCGCAACGGCGCGGAGTGGAAGTTCCGCGCCATCGGCCAGGGCTACGCCTCCGGCCTGCGCGGCATCGCCCAGGACTTCGGCGTCAACGTCTGAGACGCGCCTCGCCCGTCCGGCGCCGCGCCGTTTACGCGCGGCGCCGGACGCGCAGGACAAGCAGCAGAGAAGCACCGACTCGGGGAGGGACCAGCATCATGGGCGTCACGCTCGCCAAGGGGGGCAACGTCTCCCTGTCCAAGGCCGCGCCGAACCTCACCCAGGTGATGATCGGGCTGGGCTGGGACGCGCGCTCCACCACCGGCGCCGACTTCGACCTGGACGCCAGCGCGCTGCTGTGCAGCGGGGGACGGGTGCTGGGCGACGAGTGGTTCGTGTTCTACAACCAGCTCAAGAGCCCGGACGGCTCGGTGGAGCACACCGGCGACAACCTCACCGGTGAGGGCGAGGGCGACGACGAGTCGATCCTGGTCGACCTCGCCAAGGTGCCGCCCCAGTGCGACAAGATCGTCTTCCCGGTCTCGATCCACATGGCGGACGAGCGCGGCCAGACCTTCGGCCAGGTCTCCAACGCCTTCATCCGGGTCGTCAACCAGGCCGACGGGCAGGAACTCGCCCGCTACGACCTCAGCGAGGACGCCAGTACGGAAACGGCCATGATCTTCGGCGAGGTCTACCGCTACCAGGGCGAGTGGAAGTTCCGTGCGGTCGGTCAGGGGTACGCGTCGGGGCTCCGGGGCATCGCTCTAGACTTCGGAGTCAATGTTTCGTAAAGCCGGGTACGGCGCGGCGAGACCCGTACCACACACGATTGGGTAGCCAGTGCTTCTGAAAACCTTCGGCTGGTCGTTCGCGATTACCGCGCTCGGCCTGGTCGCCGCGGTCTTCTACGGGGGGTGGGAGGCATTCGGCATCGTGGCGATCCTCGCCGTCCTCGAGATCTCCCTGTCGTTCGACAACGCTGTGGTCAACGCCGGGATCCTGAAGAAGATGAGCGCCTTCTGGCAGAAGATCTTCCTCACGGTCGGCGTTCTCATCGCCGTGTTCGGCATGCGACTGGTCTTCCCCGTCGTCATCGTCGCGGTCACCGCCAAGATGGGCCCCATCGAGGCCGTCGACCTCGCCCTCAACAACAAGGACCGGTACCAGCAGCTGGTCACCGACGCCCACCCGGCGATCGCCGCGTTCGGTGGCATGTTCCTGCTCATGATCTTCCTGGACTTCATCTTCGAGGACCGGGACATCCAGTGGCTGCGCTGGATCGAGCGCCCGCTGGCCAAGCTCGGCAAGGTCGACATGCTGTCGGTCTGCATCGCCCTGATCGTCCTGCTGATCACCTCCTTCACCTTCGCCACGCACGCCCACCAGCACGGCGGCGGACACGTCGACAAGGCGCAGACGGTGCTGATCGCCGGCATCGCCGGTCTGATCACGTACATGATCGTCGGCGGCCTCTCCGGCTTCTTCGAGGACCGCCTGGAGGCCGAGGAGGAACGCGAGCACGAGGAGGAGGAAGAGGCCGAGCGCACCGGCAGGAAGAAACCGGCCATCGTCCTGGCCGGCCAGGCCGCGTTCTTCATGTTCCTGTACCTGGAAGTGCTGGACGCGTCCTTCTCCTTCGACGGCGTCATCGGCGCCTTCGCCATCACCAACGACATCGTCCTGATGGCCCTGGGCCTCGGCATCGGCGCGATGTACGTCCGCTCGCTCACCGTCTACCTGGTCCGCCAGGGCACCCTCGACGACTACGTCTACCTGGAGCACGGCGCGCACTACGCGATCGGCGCGCTGGCCGTGATCCTCATGGTCACCATCCAGTACCAGATCAACGAGGTCATCACCGGCCTCGTCGGCGTCGTCCTGATCGGCTTGTCCTTCTGGTCCTCCGTGCGCCGCAACCAGAAACTGGCGGAGGCCGAGGGAAAAGGGACGGGCTCGGACGAGAAGGCTGAGGTCTCGGCCCCCATCTAGGGCTCGGTTCACCCCGGGCTCGCTCGCCGGGGTGTGACACACATGCGGGTGAGGGAACGCTCTGAGCGGGGCGGCCGGGCCTCCGGCCGCCCCGCCGGTCGTTCGGGTGACGTGCGGGGCACTAGTGGGGGCGGGAATGGGCTTTCTGGACGGACTGTGGCGCGGCCGTGAGGTCGACTTCGACTCGGGCAGCGCGGCGACGAACGCGATCGAGCTGACCAAACGGCACCACTACGTGTCCCTGACCAAGCAGCAGGCGGCGAGCGGGCATCTGCGGGTCAACCTGAGCTGGCGCATGCGGACGTCCGACATAGGCGGCTCGCAGCGCGAGTCGTTGCTGCGGCACCCGTTGAAGGCGCTGCGCCCGCCGGAGGTCATGGGGCACAGCCAGAGCATGGTCAACGTCGACCTCGACCTGGGATGCCTGTACGAGCTGACCGACGGCTCCAAGGGCGTCGTACAGCCCCTCGGGAGCTACTTCGGGGACGTCAACGCGCCGCCGTACGTCAAGCTCAGCGGCGACGACCGGTTCGGGTCGGGCTCCGGCGAGGACATGTACATCAACCTCGACCACCGGGAGCAGATCAAGCGCCTGCTGGTGTTCGTGTACATCTACGACCAGACCCCGGCGTTCGACCGCACGCACGCCATCGTGACGCTGTACCCGAGCAACGGGCCGCGCATCGAGATCCACCTCGACGAACGGCACCCCCAGGCCCGGTCCTGCGCGGTCGTCATGATCGAGAACGTGAAGAAGGAGCTGGTCGTGCGGCGGGAGGTCAAGTTCGTCTACGGCTTCCAGGCGGAGCTGGACCGGTTGTACGGCTGGGGGCTGCAGTGGGGCCGGGGCTACAAGACCAAGGTCTAGTGCCCCGCACCCGTCAGGGCCGGATGAACTGCGGCCCCTGCGGGGGCAGCCGGAAGTCCGGGTTCGGGAGCGTCGCCACCGGCGGCGGATAGCCGTAGCCGGACTGGCCGCCCGCCGCGCCCGCCGCCGTCGTCGCGGGGGCGGGCTGGGGGTAGCCGTAGGCGGGCTGGGTCGTGGCGGGCTGCGGGGGGAAGCCGTAGGCCGGCTGGGCCGGTACCCCGGCGGGCTGTTCCGGCGGCAGCGGCTGGGGCTGCGCGGCCGACGGCTCCGGGTCGGACTCGTCGACGGAGATGCCGAAGTCCGTCGCCAAGCCCTTGAGACCGTTGGAGTAGCCCTCGCCCAGCGCCCGGAACTTCCAGCGCTTGTCGCGGCGGTAGAGCTCGCCGCAGATCAGCGCCGTCTCCTTGCCGGTCTGGGGCGTGATGTCGAAGTAGGCCAGCGGCTCACCGTCGGCGACCGAGGCGTCGTACAGCAGGATGCGCAGGCCCTGTACGCGGTCGAAGGTGACGTCGTCCGCCGAAGCGACCAGAAGAATCTGGCTGACGTCGGGCTCGACACCGGCCAGATCCGTCTGGATCGTATCGGTGGGACCCTCGGCGGTGCGTTTCTTGCCGAGGAGCCTGACCTTCCCGGAGGGGTGCCGGGGCTGGTTGTAGAAGACGAAGTCCTCGTCGGAGCGCACACGGCCGTCGGGGTTGAGGAGCAGCGCGGAGGCGTCGACCTCCGGGACCCCCTGCCCGGGCGTCCAGCGCAGCACGGCGCGCACCGCCGTGGCCTCGAGCGGGACGTTCGACCCTTTCAGCATCGCGTGCGTCATAGCGGTCATCCTGCCTTCTCGGTCCTGGTCACGACAACGCGGGGGCGGCACCGCACTACGGGTGTGTCCGCGGGCGTTACCGGAAATTCATGCCCGACGGGAACCCCTGACATGGGCCGGTACGTACTATTACCGGCCACCTGTTCTCAGAATCCACAGGCTTACCTTGTGCCACGGGGGAGTTTTATGCGTCATTTCGGGCACATCGCCCCGGAGGTGCGGCGGCGTCTCTTTCATCAGGAGCCGTGCGAGTTCGGCACGGACTCCCCGGCCCGGCTGCTCTCCGCGGCCCTGGGCGCCACGCTCTACAGCCCGGCGACCCGGCCCCGGCTGGCCGACGACATCGTCAAACAGGCCGGGCACGGCGTCGTCTCGATGGTGCTGTGCCTGGAGGACTCGATCGACGACGCGGACGTGCTGGCGGGGGAGGAGAACCTGGTCCGCCAGTTCGCCGACCTGGCCACCAGGGACTCCGGCTGCCTCCCGCTGCTGTTCATCCGGGTCCGCACGGCCGAGCAGATCCCCGACCTCGTGTCGCGACTGGGCGCGAACGCGCGGTTGCTGTCCGGATTCGTGTTCCCGAAGTTCACCGAGGAGCGCGGCATCCCCTTCCTGGAGGCACTGGCCCACGCCGAGAGCGCGAGCGGCCACCGGCTGTTCGGGATGCCCGTGCTGGAGACCCCCGAGCTGATGTACCGGGAGTCGCGGGTGGCCGCCCTCGAGGGCATCGCCCGCACCGTCGACAAGTACCGCGACCGCGTGCTCGCGCTGCGCCTCGGCGTCACCGACTTCTGCGCCTCCTACGGTCTGCGCCGGGCCCCCGACATGACCGCCTACGACGTCCAGATCGTCGCCTCCGTGATCGCCGACGTGGTGAACATGCTGGGCCGGGCCGACGGCACCGGCTTCACGGTGACCGGGCCGGTCTGGGAGTACTTCCGTGTACCGGAGCGCATGTTCAAGCCGCTGCTGCGCACCAGCCCCTTCCTCGAGGGGCAGGCCGTCGAACTGCGCGAGAAACTGATCGAGCACGCCATGGACGGGCTGCTGCGGGAGATCTCCCTGGACCAGGCCAACGGCCTGCTGGGCAAGACCTGCATCCACCCCACCCACGTCCTGCCCGTGCACGCGCTGTCCGTGGTCAGCCACGAGGAGTTCAGCGACGCCGTGGACATCCTGCGGCCCGAGCGGGGCGGCGGGGGCGTGCTCAGATCGGCGTACACGAACAAGATGAACGAGGTGAAGCCGCACCGCGCCTGGGCCGAGCGGACCATGCTCCGGGCCGAGGTCTTCGGCGTCGCGCGCGAGGACGTCAGCTTCGTGGACCTGCTCGCCGCCGGCATACCCGGCTGAATCTCACCAATCAGGGAATCATGATCAACGCAGTGAACGACGGGGTCTGGTCCGGGACCTGGGTCGCCGAGCGACTCGGGCTCGAACTCGTGGGCGACGACGAGCTCAAAGACCTCCTGGGCCTGGCCCTGCGCCGCAACCCCAAGCGGGCGCACCTCCTCGTCTCCAACGTCCTGGGCAAACACGTCCCGCAGTCGCCGTCGGTCGTCTACGGCCACGGGTTCGCCCTGGGCCGCCGGGTACGCGCCCTCCTGGGCGCCGAGGAGGCGGCCGAGGCGGTCGTCCTCGGCTACGCGGAAACGGCGACGGGCCTCGGCCACTCCGTCGCGGACGGCATCGGCTCCGCCCCCTACCTCCACTCCACCCGCCGTCCGGTACCGGGCGTGGCCCCCGCGGGCGGCTTCGAGGAGTCCCACTCCCACGCCACCTCCCACCTCCTGCTGCCGGAGAACCCCGGCCTGCTGGCCGGTGACGGCCCCCTGGTCCTGGTCGACGACGAGTTCTCGACGGGCAACACGGTCCTCAACACCGTGCGCGCCCTTCACGAGCGGTATCCGCGCGGGCGGTACGTGGTGGTGGCCCTGGTCGACATGCGCTCACCCGCGGACGCGGACCGCCTGGAGGACTTCGCGAGGGAGATAGGCGCGAGGGTGGACCTGGTGACGTCGGCTTCGGGCACCGTGAAGCTGCCGGAGGACGTGCTGGACAAGGGACAGGACCTTGTAGCTCGGTTCGAGGTAAGCGCCCCGACAGGGGCGCGGGGCTGTGCTGAATCTGCGGCTACCGCCGCGTGGGCGCGACCAGCCCCCACAAACCCGCACCCGGCAGCCAAGCGAGTAGACCTCCTGTGGCCCCGCAACCTCCCCGACGGCGGCCGTCATGGCTTCACCCCGGCCAACCGCACCCGCCTCGACCACGCCCTCCCCGCCATGGCCGCCCGCCTCGCGGAGGCACTGCCGCCGGACGCCCGCCGCGTACACATCCTCGGCTTCGAGGAGCTGATGTACGCCCCCCTCCGCCTCGCCCGCGAACTGGAACAGATAACCGACGCCGAGGTCACCTACTCCACCACCACCCGCTCACCGGTCCTGGCCGTCGACGACCCGGGCTACGCGATACGCAGCCGCCTGGTCTTCCCCGCCCATGACGACCCGGCCGACGGTCCCGGTGACCGCTACGCCTACAACGTCGCAGGCTTCGACGCCGTCGTCGCGGTCGTCGACTCCGTCGCGGACACCCCGCACCTGCACGCCGAGAACGGCCTCCTGGCCCAGCTCGCCGCCCACACCCCGCACGTCCTGCTCGTGGTCGTGCCCTCGTACGTCCCCGACGTCCCCGAAAGGCACGCCATGCTGCCCGAGCCCCTCCGCGGCCCCGCCTTCTCCTCGTACCCGCCCGACGAGGTCGGCTGGCTGCTCCAGGACCTCTCGGACGTGACGCTGGAGGCGCCGACCGAGGAGCGCGAGGAGGCCATCCAGAGCGGCGGCGCGCACTACGCGGAGTCGCTGCCGGTGGAATACCAGCCGAGCGAGCAGTACCAGGAACTCTTCCACGCGGCCCTGGAGTCGACCGCGTCCCGTCTCGCGCAGGCGGTGGGCGCCGTCACCGAGCTCGTGCTGGCCGAGCGCTCGCCCCGGCCAGTCCTCGTCTCGCTGGCCCGCGCCGGCACCCCCGTGGGCGTGCTGATGCGCCGCTGGGCCCGGTTCCGGCACGGACTGGACCTGCCGCACTACGCCGTCTCCATCGTGCGCGGACGCGGCATCGACGCCAACGCCCTGCGCTGGCTCGCCGACCGGCACGACCCGCGGGACGTGGTGTTCGTCGACGGCTGGACCGGCAAGGGTGCGATCACCCGCGAACTCGCCGACGCCGTCAAGGAGTTCGAGGCCTCCGACGGGATCACCGGCTTCGACCCGGAGATCGCGGTCCTGGCCGACCCGGGTTCCTGCGTACGGACGTACGGCACCCGGGAGGACTTCCTGATCCCCTCGGCCTGCCTCAACTCGACCGTCTCCGGCCTGATCTCCCGCACGGTCCTGCGCGCGGACCTGGTGGGCCCGTACGACTTCCACGGCGCCAAGTTCTACCGCGAACTGGCGGGCGCGGATGTCTCCTTGGAGTTCATCGACGCCGTGGCCGCCCATTTCCCGGAGGTCGTCGACGCGGTGGACGCGCAGGCGAAGGAGCTGCTGTCCGGTGACCGCGAGCCCACCTGGGAGGGTTGGGCGGCCGTCGAGCGGATCAGCGAGGAGTACGGCATCCACGACGTCAACCTCGTCAAGCCGGGCGTCGGCGAGACCACGCGTGTGCTGCTGCGCCGGGTGCCGTGGAAGATCCTGGCGCGGGCCGGGGCGGGCGCCGACCTGGACCACGTGCGGCTGCTCGCCGGGCAGCGGGGGGTGCCCGTCGAGGAGGTCGACGAACTGCCGTACACCTGCGTGGGGTTGATCCACCCGAAGTACACGCGCGGTGCGACCGGTGCCGACGGCCGGGCGGTGAACGTCTGATGCCGGTGCTGGTGGCGAGCGACCTCGACCGGACGCTGATCTACTCCCCGGCGGCCCTCGCGCTGACCATGCCGGACGCGCGGGCGCCGCGGCTGCTCTGTGTCGAGGTGCACGAGAGCAGGCCGCTGTCGTTCATGACGGAGACGGCGGCCGCGCTGCTGACCGAGCTGGGGGACGCGGCCGTGTTCGTACCGACGACGACCCGTACCCGCAAGCAGTACCTGCGCATCAACCTGCCGGGCCCGGCCCCGACGTACGCGATCTGCGCGAACGGCGGCCACCTGATGGTGGACGGCGTCTCCGACCTGGACTGGCACGCGCGGGTCACGGCCCGGCTGGCGGACGAGTGCGCCCCGCTGGACGAGGTCCGCGAGCATCTGCTGGCCACGGCCGACCCGCTCTGGGTGCGCAAACACCGGGTCGCCGAGGACCTGTTCGCCTATCTGGTCGTCGAGCGGGAGCTGCTGCCGGAGGAGTGGGTGAAGGAGCTCGCGGTCTGGGCGGAGAACCGCGGCTGGACGGTCTCCCTCCAGGGCCGCAAGATCTACGCCGTGCCGAAGCCCCTGACGAAGAGCGCGGCGATGAGGGAGGTCGCCCGCAGGACGGGCGCGGAGCTGACCCTGGCGGCGGGCGACTCGCTGCTGGACGCGGACCTCCTCCTCGCCGCGGACCGGGGCTGGCGCCCGGGCCACGGCGAGTTGGCGGAGGCCGAGTGGACGGCCCCCGCCATCACGGCACTGCCGGAGCGGGGCGTCCTGGCGGGGGAGCGCATCCTGCGGGAGTTCCTCAGGGCGAGCCGGACGACCGCCGGTTAGCCGCAGCACCCTCCACCGCAGCACCCGCCTCCGCCCCCGCCGCCGGCCCTCGGTGCCGCCGCGGGGGTGGACGCCGTGCCCCCGACGGCCACCGTCGACAGAAGCTTCACCGTGTCCTCATGTCCGGCGGGGCAGGAGGCGGGGTCGGAGGACCGGGCCATCGGCCGGCTGACTTCAAAGGTGTCGCCGCAGGTCCGGCAGCGGTATTCGTATCGAGGCATGTGCCCAGGTTAGCGGGGGGATAAAGGCGGAACCCGTGACTCAAGTCACAAGGTTGCCATGTTCCCTCCTGTTCGGTATGTGATCGTTCCTGTCGGATTCGCATGTGGAGAAGCTGCGAAGATCGTTGATATTTTCCGGGCGTGACCCGGACAGCACAACGCTCGGGCAGGCCGGCTGACCACCGCCGCCCGCGCCGCCGCCGGGCGGCACCCAAACGGTTCCCCTGGACGGCGTTACGCCGCTTACGCCCCGCCTACCCCCACCCGAGCCGCCGCGGCTGGCGCCGCTGGCTGCCCTCCTGGCGGCAGTGGCTCGGCGGCTTCCTGGGGGCCGTGGGGCTGACGGGCATGTTCCTGGCCGTCGCCTACGCAGCGACCGACATACCGCGCGACCTCAACAGCTACGCCACCCAGCAGGACAACGTCTACTTCTGGTCCGACGGCACCCCCATGGCCCGTACCGGCTGGGTACGGCGGCAGGACATGCCGCTGAAGGACATCCCCGAGGACGTCCGCCGGGCCGTGCTCGCCGCGGAGAACGAGAGCTTCTACTCCGATCCCGGCATCTCCCTCAAGGGCCTGACCCGTGCCCTGTGGAGCACGGTGGGCCACGGGGTCACCGAGGGCGGCTCGACGATCACCCAGCAGTACGTCAAGAACGTGTACCTGACGCAGAACCGGACCGTCAGCCGCAAGTTCACCGAGGCGGTGATCTCGCTCAAGCTCGACAACCGCATGAGCAAGGACGACATTCTCCAGGGCTACCTCAACACCAGTTGGTTCGGCCGCGGCACCTACGGCATCCAGCGCGCCTCCCAGGCCTACTACGGCAAGGACGTCACACACCTGAACGTCAGTCAGGCCGCTTTCCTCGCCTCCCTGTTGAAGGGCGCGGGACTCTACGACCCCACCCTCTCCGCGGCCAACCACCAGCGGGCCGTGGAGCGTTGGTCCTGGATCCTCGACCGTATGGTCGAGATCGGCAAGCTGTCCCCGCAGGAGCGGGCCACGTACCGGACGTTCCCCGAGCCGCTGAAGTCGGCCCGCGTGTACGACACCGGAAAGCAGAGCGACTACCTGGTCGAACTGGCGCAGCAGTACGCCAAGAAGGCCGGGCACATCTCGGACAAGCAGTTCGACCTCGGCGGCTACCAGATCTACACGACCTTCGACCGCAAACGGGAGAGCGCGCTCACCGACGCCGTCGCGGCGGCCCGCAAGAAGGCGCTGAAGACCGACCCCGAGGCGGCGAGGACCGTGCACTACGGCGCCGCCTCCGTGGCCACCGACGGCCGGATCCTCGCCGTCCACGGCGGCCCCGACCACCGTACGCAGGGCTTCAACGAGTCCAACGCCACTACCGTGCAGGCCGGTTCGGCGTTCCTGCCGTTCGTCTACGCGGCCGGTCTCGAACACGGCGTGCGCAAGACCCGCACCGGCCCGGCGACCCCCGTCACCCCGCAGACCGTGTACGACGGCGACGACGACGTGCCCGTCACCACACCCGAGGGACCGTACTGGGACCGCAGCGGCAAGGTGGTCACCGCCCACAACGACGGCAACCGGTCCTACGGGCCCATCTCCCTCGGCAGAGCGCTCGCCCGGTCCGTGAACACGCCGTTCATGCAGCTCGGCATGGACACCGGCCTGGACACGGTGCGCGAGACCGCCCAGGCCGCCGGACTGCTCCCCTCCAGCATCGGACCCCACGTGCCCGCGCTCTCCCTGGGCAACTCCACGCCGAGCGCCATCCGGATGGCCAGTGGATACGCCACCTTCGCCGCCGAGGGCACGCACACCGAGCCGTACTCGGTACGCCGCATCACCCGCAACGGCGCGCCGGTCCCGCTGCGAACCCCCACAGCCCGCCGGGCGATGGGCGCCCGGGTGGCCCAACAGGTCACCCAGGCGCTCACGGACGCCCTGAACAGCGACCACCCCACCGTCGCCACCCCGACGGCCGCAGGGAAGCCCGGCACCACCGCGGACGACACCGCCGCCTGGTACGCCGGCAGCGCCGGCTCCGTCTCGACCGCGGTCGTCGTCTACCGCATGGACCTCACCGAGTCCCTGGAGCCACTACCGCTCAAGGGCCTCGGCGGCACACCGGCCGACAGCGTCCCGTACGCCGTCTGGTCGCGCGCGATGGGACTCGGCTGACCCCGGGCCCGCGCACCACACCCCCCACCCCCCTCGCAGATTGAGCACCGCATGCCCCGTGAAGACCGCATGCCCGGCAGGAAACCGTCCGCCGGCCGGCGCGGCGGAGCGACCGAGAGCCGCACCACCCGCCTGGGGTTCATGACCCTGGCCCCCTTCCTGGTCGTGGCCTGCCTGGTCGCCACCTCCCTCATCCTGACCCGCCAGGACCACACCGAGCCCACCGCCGCCACCGACCGGCCCGACAACGTCGCCCCCAGCCCCACCCCCTCGACGACCTGGGACGGACAGACCGACAGCCTCGGCGACGGTTCCACCGCCTACACCGGCCCGCAGCCGGGCCAGTTGAAGCCAGTACCGCTCAAACCCGGTGAGAAACCGCCCCAGTTCGTCGTCTTCTCCTGGGACGGCGCGCTGGAGGGCAGCGACCATCTCTTCTCCCACTACCGCGAGTTGGCGAAGAAGTACGACGCCCACATGACGTTCTTCCTCACCGGCATCTACCTCCTGCCCAAGAGCAAGGCCAGGCTCTACCACCCGCCCCAGCACCCGGTCGGCTCCGCCGCCATCGACTACGCCACCGACGACCACATCCGCACCACCCTCGACCAACTGCGGCTGGCCTACCTGCAGGGCAACGAGATCGGCACCCACTTCAACGGCCACTTCTGCGGCAAGAAGGGCGGCGGCGACTGGAGCGTCGCCGAGTGGAAGAGCGAGATCGACCAGTTCTACACGTTCGTCGAGCACTGGAAGACCAACACCGGCTTCAAGGACGTCGCCGCCCTCCCCTTCGAGTTCACCAAGGAGGTCACCGGCGGCCGCGCCCCCTGCCTGGAGGGCCAGAAGAACCTGCTGAAGGCCATCAAGAGCTACGGCTGGCGCTACGACGCCTCCTCGCCCGGCGGCTTCCAGATCTGGCCCGAGAAGAACGACGGCATCTGGGACTTCCCGCTGCAACTGCTGCCGTACGAGGGCGGCAAGTACCAGGGCCTGTCGATGGACTTCAACTTCCTCGCCAACCAGTCCCAGGGCGAGACCGACGGCAACAGCGCCGACTACGCGCAGTGGGAGCGGCAGACCGTCGACTCCTACATGGCCGGCTTCAACCGCGTGTACTACGGAAGCCGCGCCCCGCTGTTCATCGGCAACCACTTCGAGGACTGGAACGGCGGCATCTACATGAAGGCCGTCGACCAGGTCGTCGAGAACGTCTGCACGAAGAAGGACGTCAAGTGCGTGTCCTTCAAGGAACTGGCCGACTGGCTGGACGTGCAGAAGCCGGAGACCCTCGCCCAGCTGCGCGCTCTGGACCCCGCGCAGCAGCCCGACTGGTCGACGGTCGTGAGATGAAGCACCCCCCACTCCCAGGAGAAACACCCGTGAGACCCAGCAACACCCGTGCCGCCAGGGGCCGTTCCGTCGCCGTCGCCGCCGTGGCCCTGTCCACCGCCCTGCTCCCCGTGACCGCCGGCCACGCGGCCGACGCCTCGGCGCCCGCCCTCGACGCGGCCACCACGAGCGCCTTCGGCCGCATCGCGGACGCCGTCCTCACCGACCGCACGGCCGCGCTCCTCGACACCCCGCAGCCGGCCGCCCGAGCCTCCCTGAAGGCCACCGGAGGCGTGGAGTTGGCGTCCACGCTGGCCAAGTCCGAGTCCGGCGCGGTGACGTCGCTGCGCGGCACCCGCTCGCGGCTCGCCGCCCTCGGCGAGGCCTACACCGCCGCCGACACCAAGGTCACCGTCAACAGCGCCCGGCTGCGCGGTCGTACGGCCACCGTCCAGGTCACCGAGACCACCACGCTGACGTACGCGAAGATACGCGGCGACGAGCCGCCGACCACCGGCTTCACCGCGCACCACGAACTCACCTTCACCGGCGGGGCGGACGGCGGCTGGCAGCTCACCGGTGAGCGCCTCACCGACACGGGCCCCCGCCCCGTCAACGAGCCCGCCCCGGCGGCTCCCGTGACCAAGGTCCGCCCGAGCGCCGTCATCGACGCGCCCCGGGCCGCGATCACCTACCCGGCACCGGCGGCCCCGAAGAACCTCGGCACGTCGACGCCGTACGACTACTCGGCGATGGTGACCTACGCGGAGAAGTACTGGAAGAACTACAACACCGCGTACCGCAAGTACAACGGCATGGGCGGTGACTGCACCAACTTCATCAGCCAGGCGCTGTTCGCGGGCGGCTGGAAGAAGGTCACCGGCTCCACCGAGGACTACGGCACCTGGAACTCCGGGACGTCGAGTGACACCGACACCTGGATCGGCGTCAACGAGTGGTCGTGGTTCACGCAGACCGCCAAGCGGACGACCGCGCTGGCCAACGCGTACCAGATGGACCTCGGCGACGTGCTGCAGATGGATTTCGACAAGGACGGGTCGAAGGACCACACCATGATGACGACGTACCGCAGCTCCAGTGGCGTGCCGTATCTGACGTACCACGACACGGACACCTACCGGCGGTCGCTGTCGAGCCTGATCGCCTCGTACCCGAACTCGGCGTACTACGCCTACCGCAGCTAGTCCGGCTGCCCCCGGGGGCGGTCGCTCAGTGGCTGCCCCCGCGCTCCTCCCGGATCCGCGCGACCACGTCCGCGACCGTCCGGCGGACCGCCTCCGTCTCGGTGAGGAAGTGCCAGTAGTCGGGGTGGCGGCCCTCCAGGGCGGTGACCGCCCGGTCCAGGCGGGCCACGGAGTCGTCCAGCGGGCGCGCGTGGCGCGGATCGGGGGTCGACCGGCCCGTCATCGCGAGGCGTTGGGCGTCCCGGATCGCGAAGCGGGTTCTGTCGATCTCCTGCTGGGGGTCCTTCTGCACGGCGTTCAGCCGCTGGAGGCGGTCCCGGGCCGCCGAGACGGACTCGTCGGTGGTGTTCAGCAGGGCCCGTACCGTCGACAGCAGGGCCGTGGCGTCCGGCCAGCGCTGGGCGTCGCGGGCCGCCTGGGCCTCCTTCAGCTTCAGCTCGGCCTGCCGGACGTTCTCCGCGGCCTGCTCCGGTACGTGCTGCAGGTCCTGCCAGCACGCCGCCGAGAAGCGCCGCCGCAGCTCGCTGAGGACCGGCTCCACCTGGCCGGCACGCGTGGTGAGCGCCTGGGCGCGGGTGCGCAGGGAGACCAGACGGTGGTCGATCTCGGCCGCCTTCTCGGGCAGGCGTTCGGCCTCCGCCCGTACCGCCCCGGCCTCCCGGGCCACCCGCTCGGCCCGCTCCAGCGTCTGGGGGACGCCGTGCTGTCCGGCGCCCTGGTTGAGCTTGGTCAGCTCGGGGCCGAGCGCGGCGAGCCGGGCGGCGAGATCGTCCGCCCTCAGACCCGATCCCCGTACGGCGTCCAGGGCGTTCGAGGCGGCCAGCAGCCCCTGCCGGGCCCGCTCCACCGCCGGTGCCAGCCGGGCCAGTTGGGTCTCCGCCTTGCCGAGGAGCGGGCCGAGGCTGTCGCCGAAACGGTCCAGCTCCCGCTTGACGTTCAGCAGCTCGTCCTTGGCCCGGGTCAGCTCGGTGCGCGCGTGCGCGGCGGCCGAGGCCTCCAGATCGTCGCGGTCGAGGTCGTGGGCGTCGACGGCGTCGATGTAACGGTGGCTGACCTCGTCGATGCGCCGTCCCAGCGCCTCGAAGTCGGAGACGACCCGGCGGGCGGCGGGGGAGTCGTCCACGGCCGTGATCGTCTCGATCGAGATCCGCAGGTCCCGCTGGGCGGTGTCCAGCTCGTAGAACGCGGCCGCCGCCGCGTCCTTCGCCGCCTGCGCCTCCGCCCGCTGGCTCTCCGCCCGCCCGCCGAACCAGCGCCGGGTCCCGCCGCCGGCGAACGCGGCGAGCAGCACGGGCGCGGCGACGAGGGGGAGGGCGAGGAGGGTGAGGGTGTCCGTGAGCGCCTTGCGGTGTGCCCGTGGCACCGACGGCGAGTACGGCTCGGAAGGTGTCGCCGTCACATCCCTCTCCCGTGCTGTCATCCGTCCTGGCGGGTAGCGGGTTTCATTCTCCCACCCGTGAAGGACGAACACACGGGCCGGTCAGTTCGCCGTCTTCACCGTGACCTTGCCGTCGGAGGTGCGCGCGGAGACGACGTGCGAGCTGGAGTCGTCCCGGGGCACCGACACGTCCACCGAACCGTCACCGGTCTTCGTCGTCACCCGGTACGTGGCCCGGGGCAGCGCGACGGTGACGGAACCGTCGTGACTGCCGGCGTCGACGAGGTCCGGTACGGCGCCCAGGGTGAGGTGCACCGAGCCGTCGCCGCTCGCGGCCCGGACCTGCCGGGAGGAGACGTCGGCGTGCACGGATCCGTCGGCGGTGCGCAGCGTCAGGGGTCCGGTGGAGTCGCTGACGTGCACGGATCCATCGCTGGTACGAATGCTCAGGGCGTCCTCGAAGCCGCGGGCCCGCACGCTCCCGTCGCCGTCCTCGACCTTCACGGTGATACCGCGCGGGACCTCGATCCGGTGCTTGGCCGAGCAGTCGGCGACGACCCCGGAGCACTTCATCCGCAGCGTCAGCCGGTCGTCCTTCATCGACCAGGTCACCTTGGGCCCCTTGCCGATCGCCACGGATCCCTGGAACCACCGTGTCACCTCGACCTGCCCCGCCTTGTTGCCGTCCGCGGCGACGATCTCCAGCGCCGAGTCGTCGGAGTCGACGGTGAGCGTCTTCCCCGCCAGCGCGAACGTCCGGTGGTCCGGCGTCTTGTCGTCCCCGGCGGAGGCTCCGCACGCGGTGGTCCCCCCGATCAACGCGACGGCGACGACACCCAGCGCCACCCGGGCGACGGTGCTGCGACTGGCCATGACGATCTCCCCCTGAGACGGACTTCCCACGACGGACTGCTTGCCGAGACGGACTGCTTCCCCAAACGGACTCTTGAGGCTCTACGACCGTACGGAGCGGGCAGCGGGAGGGGGATCCGGGACGCTCCCGGATACGGGGTGGGGTTATCCCCCCGACCGGGCAGGATGTACCGGGCGGGATGTTCGAAACGGGTTTGCGGGGCACTGCCTCGGGCAAGGTAGGCTGTCGACTCGTCTCGGGTGCGTAGCTCAGGGGTAGAGCGCCTGCCTTACAAGCAGGATGTCGGCGGTTCGAAACCGTCCGCGCCCACCGACGAGAAGACCCCGGCCGTCCCGGCCGGGGTCTTCCGCGTTCACTCCCGCGCCGTCTCCCTCTCCTCGTGCGCGTGCTTCAGCCTCGTGCGGGCGTCCACCCGGTCGTCGGTCGTGACCTCGGTCCAGAAGCGGTGCGTGGTGACGAACACCGCCAGTTCGTGCTCACGGCGGCGCAGCTTCTCGACCTCGGCCTGTTCGTCGGGCGTCCACCCCGGGGAGGCGGGCCGCTCCACCTTGCGCCAGCCGCCGGTGTCACTGAAACCGTCCAGGGGCTCGACCGACCAGGGGAGACGCTTGAGCAGGGCCGACAGCTCGGCCCGGACCTGATGCAGCTCCTCCTGACCGGCGAGGAGGTCACTGGGGAAGTCATAGGTCGTTGCCACGCCGCAATGCTACGCCTGTTCGAATTTGGGATGCGAGTTCCTTCAAGGGGTTCACACGAACGAGGGTGAGAGGAGTTCGGCAGTGGCGTTTCAGTGCGGTTCAGTGCCGCCCTCCGCCGCCCTCCGCTCAGGACGGCACGCGATAGGTCACGTGGGTCACCCCACTCGCCGCCCGGGACTCCACCTGCTCGAGACGCAGGGCGGGGACGCCGTCGAACAACCGCGTCCCTGCGCCGAGCGTGAACGGCACGACGTGCAGCCGCAGCTCGTCGATCAGGCCCGCGGCGAGGTACTGGTTGACGGTGGTCGCGCCGCCCTGGACGGACACGTCACCGCCCTCGGCCGCCTCACGCGCGCGTGCCAGCGCGGATTCGATTCCGTCGGTGACGAAGTGGAACGTGGTGCCGCCCTTCATCTGCTGCGGGTCGCGCGGGTGGTGGGTGAGCACGAAGACCGGGGCGTGGAACGGCGGATCCTCGCCCCACCAGCCGTTCCACTCCCGGTCCCACTCGCCCCGCACCGGGCCGAACATGTTGCGGCCCATCACGAACGCCTTGGCGGCCGTCATCCGCTCCAACTCGGTCCGGTTCTCCTCGGGGGTTTCGAACATCCAGGCGTGCAGCCTGCCGCCCCACCCGTCACCGCCGTCGTCCCCGAACGGCCGCTCCTCGCTCTGGTTGAGCCCGGCCGCATACCCGTCGACCGAGATCGAGAGATCGCAGGTCACCCTGCCCCTACGTCCGTTCATCACGCTGCCCTCCTCCTCGGGGACGACCTGCCGCCGCGCTCACGACGACCCTCCTGCCCCGCCCACGACCTGTAGACCGTTCCGGGTCCCCGAACTCATCGCCCCGCCCCTCAGCCGATTTCCTCGGCGAGTCCGACGACGATGCCCTCGGGGCCGCGGACGTAGCAGAGGCGGTAGACGTCCTCGTACCGGACCACGTCACCGACGAGTTCGCCGCCGTGGGCGCGCAGGCGGGTGAGTGTGTCGTCGAGGTCGTCGACGGCGAACATGACGCGACGGATGCCCAGCGTGTTCGCCGGCGCGTCCTTCGGCTCGGCGGTGATCGCCTTCGGCGTGTGGAACCTCGCCAGCTCGATGCGGCCGTGTCCGCCCGGGACGCGCAGCATGGCGACGTCCTGCCGGACGCCGTCCAGGGCGATGACCTGTTCGACCCATCGCCCCTCGACGGGCCCCTGGCCCTCCAGTTCCATGCCGAGTTCGACGAAGAAGGCGATGGCGGCGTCGAGGTCGTCGACCACGATGAGGACGTTGTCCATCCGCTGGATCGTCATGCTGGGCTCCTTGAATGCGGGCTTCGAATGCGGGCTTCGGGGTGCGGTGTGGCGGGCGGCCTGGGTGGTCCGTCCGACTCCGGGACGGAGACGGTGAGCCGTTCTCGACGTCCTCCGTCGCGCCGGGTGGCACGGCTGAGTGGTTTGTCGGGGGGATGTCGGTCGTGGGGTGCGGCTGTCGGCGATCGGTGGGTGATGTGTCGGCGGGGGCCGGAAGGGTGGGTGGCGCACGTTCGTAGCATCCGTGGCAAGGGAGCCCGTCTCATGTCGTTCACGTCCTCCAGTCCGTCCGCCTGGGATGTCCACCGGCCACCGCGTGCCGAGGGCAGGGTGTTCCTGGTCACCGGCGGCAACGCGGGGATCGGTTACTTCACCGCCGAGCAGCTGTCCGCCGGCGGGGCCACCGTCGTACTGGGCAGCAGGGACCCGGCGAAGGCCGAGGCCGCCCTGGAGTCGATCAGGTCCCGGGTGCCCGGCGCGCGGGTGCGTGCCCTGCGGCTGGACCTCGCCGACCAGGCGTCGCTGCGTACGGCGGCGGGGGCGCTGGAGGCGGAACGGCTCGACGCGGTCGTCCTCAACGCCGGGGTCGCGCTCGACGACCCCCCGCGCCGTGAGACGGGGGACGGCCATGAGCTGATGTTCGGCACCAACCACCTCGGCCACTTCGCGCTCACCGCCCACCTGATGCCGCTGCTGGCGGCCGCGCCGGCGGCCCGTGTCGTCACCGTGGGCAGCTTCGCCGCGAAGTCGGAACGGCTGGACCTCGCCGACCTGCAGTCCCGCCGTGACTATCGGCCCAAGCGCACCTACGGACGCTCCAAACTGGCGCAGATGTACTTCGGCCTGGAACTCGACCGCCGCCTGCGCGCCCACGGCAGCACGGTGACCAGCGTGGTGGTCCACCCCGGCGGTGCTCTGAACGCCCTCACCCCGGCCCGTCCGCCGCTGCCCGCGGTGACCGCCGCCGCCCGTCTGCGCGCGGCCCCCGCCGCCCTCCTCGTCCAGGGCAAGGACGCCGGGGCCTGGCCGGCCGTCCGGGCGGTCCTCGACCCCACCGTGCGCGGAGGACAGCTGTGGGGCCCCCGCCACTTCCGCCTGCGCGGCACGCCCCGCGAGGAACCGCTCTGGACCCAGCTCACCGACACGACGGTCGCGGCCCGTCTGTGGGACGCCGGCCGCGACCTCACCGGCACCGAACCGGACCGGCAGCGTGCCTAGACCGGCCAGACCGGGGGGACTGTCAGACCCGGGTCCTATGGTGGCGGCATGGAGATCACGGGTGCGGAGCAGCAGGTGCGGCTCGAGCCTTGGGGGGAGGGGGACCTGTGGTTGCTGCGCAGGCTCAACAGCCCTGAGATGACCGAGCACTTGGGCGGGCCGGAGAGCGAGGAGAAGGTCGCCGCGCGCCACCGCCGCTACCTCGCGGTGGAGGCGGGGCAGATGTACCGGGTCGTGTCGACGGAGGGCGGGGAGACGATCGGGTCCGTCGGGTTCTGGGAGCGGGAGTGGCGGGAAGGCGTGGTGTGGGAGACGGGATGGGGGGTGCTGCCCGAGTTCCAGGGACGCGGGCTGGCCGTCGCAGCGGCCCGGGCCGTCATCGCCGCCGCCCGGGAGGCCGGTGAGCACCGCTATCTGCACGCCTTCCCGAAGGTGGACAACGTCCCGTCGAACTCCGTGTGCAGGCGAGCCGGGTTCACCCTCCTTGGTCCGGTCGACCTGGAGTACCCGAAGGGCCACCCGATCAAGTCCAACGACTGGCGGGCGGACCTGCACGAGTCTCATTGACCGGGCCGGTTCATCGCAGTTCAGGGTGCGGACCTCGCCCGGCGGGAGGCCGTCCCGCGTGGTGAGCAGGGCGAGCGGCGCCAGGAACTCCCTCTCGGCCGACGCCTCGCCGTCGGCCGCCCCGCACGTACAGCACCCTTCACGGCGGCAGCCGGTCTCGCCGAAGAGCCTGGCAGGGCCGTGCCCCGTGCGTGAGACTGGTCGCATGTGCCGGAGCATCAAGACACTTCGTCCGCCCGTGTTGCCCGAGGAGGCGACCGAGGAGGAGATCAGGGCCGCGGCCCTGCAGTTCGTGCGGAAGGTGTCCGGGTTCCGGGCGCCCGCCGCGCACAACAGGGAGGTGTTCGACCACGCCGTCGAGGTGATCGCACAGGCCACGGCGGACCTGCTGGACGGCCTCGAGGTGCGGGGACAGAAAGCGTCGGCCTGACCGGCTGAGCGATCGAAGGCTGGGGCGGTCGAGAGGCCGGAGAGGTGGCGAGGAAGCACCGGCTGCAGGGCGTCGTCGTGGTGGATGCGCAGGTTGTAGACCTCGCCGATCGCCATCTGCGCCGCCGCCCGCTCGAAGCGGGGGATGCCGTGGCCGGGCATGCGGAAGTTGACGACGACGTCCCGGACCGCCTGCATGGTCAGGTCGGGCGCGAGCTCGAACGCGGCCTTGAGGAGGTTGCGGTAGAAGACCATGTGCAGGTTCTCGTCGGTCGCGATACGGGCCAGCATGCGGTCGCAGACCGGGTCGCCGGACTGGTGGCCGGTGTTGCGGTGCGAGATGCGGGTCGCGAGCTCCTGGAAGGCGACGTAGGCCACCGAGTGCAGTGAGCGGCCGAGAGGTCGAGTGGCTGAGCGGCCGAGAGCCCGAGAGGCTGAGCGGCCGAGAAGGCGAGCGGCCGAGAAGGCGAGAGGCCGGCGGCCCGCGCTCGCTACGACGCCTTCGCCGGGCGGCGTACCACGTACGCCGCCCCGGCACCTGCCCCGAACAGCGCCAGTACCGACACCCCGGTCGCCAGCCATGTCGTACCCAGCCACTGGCCGCCGTAGTACCCCAGCGCCACGCTGTAGACCGCCCAGGCCAGGCCCGCCAGCGCCGACCAGGGCAGGAAGTCGCGGGCCCGGCGGTGGGCGGCGCCGGCGCCGAGTGAGACGACCGAGCGGCCGGCCGGGGCGAAGCGGGCGAGGATGACCAGGGCGCCGCCGCCCCGGGCCAGGGCCGCGCCGAGACGTTCCTGCGCGCCGGAGAGCCGGCGGGAGCGGGCGATGGCGCGGTCGAGGCGTTCGCCGCCGCGCCAGGCCAGGCGGTAGGCGACCAGGTCGCCGAGGACGGAGGCGCAGGCCGCGCACACGGTGAGGGCGATGATGTCCGGGACCCGGTGCGGCACCGTGCCGGTCGCCGAACCCGCGGCCGCCGCCGTCGCGGCCGTGATCACCAGCACACCGCTGGGCAGGACGGGCAGGAACACGTCGAGCAGCACCGACAGCGCCACCATGACGTAGATCCAAGGGCTGCCGGTCAGCGACCCCAGACTCTCCAGCACCACGACTCCCCGTGAACTCCCCCGGTGGCCCGTACCGAGCCGCAGCGTCGCGGGGGAGCGGCAGGGGCGGCCATCAATAGCCATACAGCGTACGCCCGTGCTGTGACAGGAGTTCCACGGGGGGCACGTGCGATCGGCACAGGACGTTCACCTGCGGTCCCGCCGGATCGGGCGGGGGCCGGTCACTCGCTGAGGACGGAATCCTCCACCAGCGTGAGCTCGCCGTCCGCCCGTGCCTGCTCCAGCCGCAGCCGGGCCGAACGACCGTGCAGCGCGAGGGACATGAGCTGGTTGCCGAACCAGGGCCCGCCCTTCTTGCGCCACTTGACCGGCGTCGGCGCGCACCTGCCGTGCCGGGCGAACCGCCGTCCCAGTGCGCGGGCCACCGCGCTCCACCCGAAGCGGAAGCCGAACCGCATCGCCCGCGGAATGGCGTTGTGCACCGGCGAGCAGGTCAGCTGCAGCACCCGCGCGTCCGGCCCGGCGCCGTTGACCCACGTCGGCTCGGCCACGTACGCGTGATGGACGTCGCCGGACAGCACCAGCACCGTCGCCGGTGCCTGCGCCCCCGAGCCGACCTCGGCGATCAGCTCCGCCAGCGCGGCGAACGAGGCCGGGAAGGCGGCCCAGTGCTCCAGATCCGCCTTCCGCCGCAGATCCTCCCCGAACCGCGCCCAGCGCGCCCCGCGGTCGCCCCGGCACAGGGCCGCGTTCCAGGCCTCGGCGTCGTGCACCAGGTGCGGCAGCAGCCAGGGCAGCGAGGTGCCGATGAGGAGGTGGTCGTACGCCTCCCGCGCGTCCAGCACCTGCTCGCGCAGCCACTCGGCCTCGCCCGGGTCGAGCATGGCCCGCTTCTCCTCCTCCAGGACGCGGGCCGCCCGCGAGTCGACCATCAGCAGCCGCACCCGGCCGAAGTCACGCCGGTAACTCCAGCGCACCGCGGCCGCGTCGGCGTCGGCCCGGCAGGCGTGGGCGCGCAACTCGTCGGTGCCGTCGGGCAGTTGGCGTACGGCCGCGTACACCGGGTCGGCCGCCAGCTCGTCCGGGGACACATTGCCCAGGTGCTGGTGCACCCAGTACGACATCAGCCCGCTCAGCAGCCGCTCCTGCCACCACGGGGTCGCGCGCATGTCGTCGAGCCAGGCGGCGGAGGTGTTCCAGTCGTCGATGACGTCGTGGTCGTCGAAGATCATGCAGGTCGGCACGGTGGACAGCAGCCAGCGCACCTCGGGGTCGAGCCAGGACTCGTAGTAGAGGCGGGTGTACTCCTCGTAGTCCGCGACCTGGCTGCCCGGCGGCTCCCTCAGGTCGCGGCGGGCGGCGAGCCAGCGGCGGGTGGCGTCGGAGACCTCGTCGGCGTACACCTGGTCGCCCAACAGCAGCAGCACGTCCGGGCGTTCGCCGTCCGGGTCGGCCGCGATGCGCTGGGCGAGCGCGTCGAGGGCGTCCGGGCCGACGGGGTCGTCGCCGTCGGCGGCCGGGGCGGCCCAGCGGCAGGAGCCGAAGGAGACGCGGACGCCCTCGTCGTCGGCGGGGACGCGGATGACGGAGGGCGGGAAACGGGAGTCGGGCGCCGGCCACACGCGCGTGCCGTCCAGGAAGACCTCGTACGCGGTCGCGGTCCCCGGGGTGAGTCCGGTGACGGGGACGAGGGCGTAGTGGTGTCCGCAGATCTGGAAGGTGCGGGCGGTACCGGAGGCGCCGTCGGCACACCGCACCTCGGCGGTGCCGGGCCGGCCGGCCTCGACCCACACGGTCGCACTCGAGCCGCCGATGTACCTCAGCAACGGCCCCAGACGCAGCTCAGCCACGAGATCACGCTCCTCCGTCGTCCCGTACGGTACGGAACGACGGAGGGGGCAGGCGAGGCTCCGTGCGTAACGATCAGCAACCGGCGAGGTAGCTCTGCAGGGCGGACTTCTCGGTCGAGTCGACGGAGAGGTCGTAGTAGTACTTCACCTGGACCCAGGCGCGGACGTAGGTGCAGACGTACGCGGAACGGGTGGGCACCCACTCGGCCGGGTCGTCGTCGCCCTTGGAGCGGTTGGAGCTGGCGGAGACCGCGATGAGCTGCGGGCGGGTGACGTCGTTGGCGAAGGACTGGCGCTGGGCGGTGGTCCACTCCGAGGCGCCGGAGTCCCAGGCCTCGGCGAGCGGCACGACGTGGTCGATGTCGAAGGTGCTGGGGTCGGTGGTGGTGACCCCGTCGTACTGGGAGTACCAGGAGCCGCTGGTGGCGGTGCAGGCGGAGTTGGTGACGACGTTGCTGCCGTCCCGCTTGATGACGTACTCGCGGGTGTTGCACGTGCCGGAGATGGTGATCCAGGTCGGGAACAGGTCGCGGCTGTAGCCGGTGCGGTTCTCGGTGGCCACGGTGAGCGAGGCGAGGTAGCTGCGGGCGGTGGCGGCGCTGACCGGGGTGGGCAGGGCGGCGGAGGCGGCCGGGCCGTTGAAGAGGGCCGCGGAGGCTATGAGACCGGTAAGAGCCGCGAGTATGCTGAGCCGTCGACGCGCGTAGAACTTCGGCATGCGAACTCCCTTGTCGGGCGGGGGCGTTGAAGGGCGAGCGGGGGAATGCTCGTCGCGCCGTGTTGCGGACGGGTGAGCGTTCGGTAAGAAGTTAGTGACGCGTACATGACACGACAAGGTTCACGGTCGAACTTTCTCCCGCCCGGGCGTCGCGTACCATGGACGGCGCAGAAGGGGAGTAGCTCTTCGCCGGACCGTCGACATACTGCTCAGCTCGTCTGAGCCGGCGCCCGGAGGCGGGTCCCAGGGACCTCGCCAGCGAGACCTTCGGCAAGCAGTGCATGTCCGTGCCCATGGCGCGGGTGACCAGTGCGCTGCCCTGCCGAGGTGTCTTCCCGAAGACGTGATCACTCTCGGTGGGGCGGCCCGACCGATTGAGGACCTCTTGATCAGCATCACCGTCACGGCGCTCGTCTTCGGCGTCGTCTTCCTCGCCGAGCTGCCGGACAAGACCGCGCTGGCCGGGCTCGTGCTCGGCACGCGCTACCGCGCCTCGTACGTCTTCGCGGGCGTCGCCGCCGCCTTCGCGCTGCATGTCGTGCTCGCCGTGGCCGCCGGCAGTGTCCTGACCCTGCTGCCGCAACGGCTGGTGCACGCGCTGACGGGCGTGCTGTTCCTGGCCGGCGCCGCGATGCTGCTGTTGCAGAAGGGCGAGGACGGGGAGGAGATCCGCCGGCCCGAGGACCAGTCCTTCTGGAAGGTCGCCGGCGCCGGCTTCATGCTCATCCTCGTCGCCGAGTTCGGTGATCTGACGCAGATCATGACGGCGAACCTCGCGGCCCGGTACGACGACCCGCTGTCGGTCGGCCTGGGCGCGGTACTGGCGCTGTGGGCGGTGGCCGGGCTGGGCATCGTCGGCGGAAAGGCGCTGATGAAGCGGGTGCCGCTGGCGCTCATCACCAAGATCGCGGCGCTGCTGATGCTGGGGCTCGGGGTGTGGGGGCTGTGGGAGGCGGTCGCGGGCTGAGCGGCGCGCGGCGGTCGTGGCCCGAGCTGAACGGCCGGTGAACTCTCCGCCCGGTGGTGGCGGATGCCGTCCCGATTTTGTACCGTGGAGAAACAAAGTGGTCCCCGCCCGTTTTCCCTGACCGGCGGGCGGGGCGCTTTGTCCCTTCCGGGGTCTGCTCGACGCGCCCTTCCGCCACGCCTTGGAGCTGCCGATGACGGTCACCACCGTGCCCACCGTCCTCACCGCCCGCGCCCTCCTGCTGGACATGGACGGCACCCTCGTGAACTCCGACGCCGTCGTCGAGCGCATCTGGCGGCGCTGGGCCGAGCGGCACGGGCTGGACGGCGACGAGGTGATGAAGGTGGCCCACGGACGTCAGGGACACGCGACCATGGCGCTGCTGCTCCCCGACCGCCCGATGGAGCAGAACCACGCGGACAACGCCCGCATGCTCGCGGAGGAGACCGCGGACGTCGACGGGGTCGTGCCGATCGCCGGAGCGGGCCGGTTCCTGGAGTCGCTGCGGGGCCTGCCGCACGCGCTGGTGACGTCGGCGGACGTGGCCCTGTCCACGGCCCGGATGGCCGCGGCGGGCCTGGAGCTGCCCGAGATCCGCATCACGGCGGAGTGCGTGGGCGCCAGCAAGCCGGACCCCGAGGGCTTCCTGAAGGGCGCCGCCGAACTGGGAGTGGACCCCGCGCAGTGCGTGGTGTTCGAGGACTCCGCCGCGGGCATCGCGGCCGGCCGTTCCGCCGGCATGCGCGTGGTGGGCGTCGGAGCCCGCGCCGACTTCCACGACCCGGACGTCGTGGTGCGTGACCTCACCCAGGTACGGGCAGAGCCAACCACCGACGGAGGAATCCGCCTGTACGTCGGCTAGTCCGGCGACGGCTGCCGGAGCGGCTTCCCGCGCCACACGCCGAACCACTGCTCGGCGCCGTACTCCTCGAACCGCTCCACCTCGGCGAACCCCAGTCGCATGGCCAGGCGCGTCGAGCGGACGTTGGCGGTCTGGGCGCACAGCACCACCGGCTCACGGGGAGCCACGTCACTGAACCAGCCGAGCGCCGCCGCACAGGCCTCGGCGGCGTAACCGTGGCCCCAGGCGTGCGGCAGGAACATGTAGCCGAGCTCCGTCTCGCCCGCTTCCGGGCGGACGTGACCCGGACGTTCCTTGTCGCGGCGGTCCAGTGTGATCATGCCGATCATCGCTGCGGCGAGTTCGACCACGAACAGACCGGGCCGTCGTCCGGGCACCTCCGGCGTCTCCTGTTCGAGCTCGGCGCGCGGTCGGGGGCCGCCGACATAGGTGCCCACCTCCGGTGACGAGAACAGGTCCACGAAGGCCGCGCGGTCCCTAGGTTCGGACGCGCGGAGCACGAGGCGGGCCGTCCTGATCGGGGTGGGCGGCCAGTTGGCCGGTACCGGGGTCGTCACGGCTCCGTCGTCTCCGACTCCAGGTGCGACCGGGTCACCAGGTCGTAGACGCCGTACTCCGGGACCTTGAGGCCGCGGGCCTGTTGGTAGCGCCTCACCGTGTCCTCCACGGCCTCGTTGTAGTGGCCCGTGGGTGTGCGGGTGTAGAGGCCGAGTTGGGTGAGGCGCAATTCTAGTTCGGTGACCTCGGGGCCCTCGGAGCCGCGGCGGAGGACCGGGGGCTGGGTGTTGGGCTGGGCGTTCGGCGCGCCGACGGTGCCGGTGGCCGTGACCGTGGGCGGAGTCGTCGCCGGCTTCGGCGAGCGGGACGGCGTCGGCGAGGAGCTCGGTGTGGTGGACGGGGTCGGTGAGGCGGACGCCGAGGAGTTGACGGACGGGGTCGCCGCGACGGACGGCCGCGCCGGGGCCGCACGGCCCGACGGCGTCACCGACGCCGTGCTCGGCGACGTGTCCGGCACGCTCGCGCGGACGTCGTGCGGCAGTGCGTCGTCCCGGGAGGGCGGCTCGTAGGAGAACAGCCCGCTCGCCAGCCCCGCCGCGGCCATCACGGCGACGACCGCCCCGGCAGCGCCCAGCAGCACGGTACGGCGACGCCCGCGCGGCCGTCCGGTGTCATCCCCCGGTTCGTGTTCCGTCTGCCCCGCCTCGAACAGCCGCACATCCTGGGTGCTGGGCCCGCTCTCCGAGGGAGCCGGTGTCGCGGCCAGGCCCGGTCCCTCGGGGCGGAGCGTCCGTAACGGCATCGTCGTGCCCGCGTCGGCGCCCTCCAGCTCCACGTACGGCCGTATGCGCAGCGGGTCGAAGTCCTCCGCCGCGGCCGCCTCCGCCGTGCGGGTCTCGAGCAGGGCCTCGGACGCGCGCCGGGTGCAGGCGCAGGACGGCGTGTTGTCGGCGTCTCTCGGTGCTCCGCACTCCGGGCACCGCCGACCCTCCGGGTCTGTCACGCGTTCGTCCCTCCCTCCACTCGGACACACGCTCGCCTCGCGAGCTCCAAGGATTATGCAGATCTTCTCCATCCCATCTCCCACAAGCCCCCGGAATCCCTCCTTCCGCAGGACTCGACAGGCCATATCCGGTCACTCCCACCACGATGGGAAATCACGGCGGAACACGCCGCGGAACGACTTGAATCCAGGGAGGCCTTCATGGCAGGGGATGCGCCCGCCGTGGCCGGGCACGTAGGGCAGGCACGGGACCCGCACGTGCCCGGGAATGTCCTCGTCTCGATCGGCGCACTACTGCTCGGCATGCTGCTCGCCGCGCTCGACCAGACCATCGTGTCGACCGCCCTGCCGACGATCGTCAGCGATCTCGGCGGGCTCGAGCACCTGTCCTGGGTCGTCACCGCGTACCTGCTGGCCTCCACCGCCGCGACCCCGCTGTGGGGCAAGCTCGGCGACCAGTACGGGCGCAAACGGCTGTTCCAGACCGCGATCGTGATCTTCCTGGTGGGCTCCGCGCTGTGCGGCATGGCGCAGAACATGCCCCAGTTGATCGCCTTCCGGGCCGTCCAGGGGCTCGGCGGCGGCGGGTTGATGGTGCTGTCGATGGCGATCGTCGGGGACGTCGTACCGCCGCGGGAACGCGGACGCTACCAGGGGCTGTTCGGGGCCGTGTTCGGGGCGACCAGCGTGCTCGGGCCGCTGCTGGGAGGACTGTTCACCGAGCATCTGAGCTGGCGCTGGGTGTTCTACGTCAACCTCCCCGTCGGCGTCGTCGCGCTCACCGTGATCGCGGCCGTGCTGCGCATCCCGCGCAAGGACACCCGGCACGTCATCGACTACCTCGGCACCTTCCTCATCGCCTCCGTCGCCACCTGTCTGGTGCTGGTGGCCTCGCTCGGCGGCACCACCTGGGACTGGGGCTCACCGCAGATCGTCGGGCTCGCCGTGCTGGGCGTCCTCCTCGCCGTCGTGTTCGTGCAGGTGGAGCGGGCCGCCGCCGAACCCGTCCTGCCGCTGAAGCTGTTCCGTGTCCGCACCTTCACGCTCTCCGCCGTCATCAGCTTCATCGTCGGCTTCGCCATGTTCGGCGCGATGACCTATCTGCCGACCTTCCTGCAGGTCGTGCAGGGCGTCACCCCCACCCTGTCCGGGGTGCACATGCTGCCGATGGTGTTCGGCCTGCTGCTGTCGTCCACGGTGTCCGGACAGATCGTCAGTCGTACGGGCCGCTGGAAGGTCTTCCCGATCGCCGGTACGGCCGTCACCACGATCGGCCTGCTCCTGCTCCACCGGCTCGACGAGAACAGCTCCACCGCCGTGATGAGCACGTACTTCTTCGTCTTCGGCCTCGGACTCGGCCTGGTCATGCAGGTGCTGGTGCTCATCGTGCAGAACGCGGTCTCCTACGAGGACCTCGGCGTCGCCACCTCCGGCGCGACCTTCTTCCGCTCGATCGGCGCGTCCTTCGGCGTGGCGATCTTCGGTACGGTCTTCGCCGGCCGTCTCTCCGACAAGCTCACGGACGCCTTCCGGGGCGTCCGGCTGCCCGGCGGGGTCTCGGCGGACGCGCTCAAGTCCGACCCGCGCGGCATCGGTTCGCTCCCGCCCGCCCTGCGCGCCCCCGCCGTGCACGCGTACGCCTCCTCCATCACCGACGTCTTCCTGTACGCGGCCCCCGTCGCGCTGCTCGGCTTCGTGCTCGCCTGGTTCCTCAAGGAGGACAAGCTGCGCGGCTCGGTCACCGCGCCCGACGTCACGGAGACCCTGGCCAGCAACCCGGTCGAACGCTCCTCGTACGACGAGGTGTGCCGCGCGCTGTCCGTGCTCGGCACCCGGGAGGGCCGACGCGAGATCTACCGCACCATCACCGAGCGGGCGGGCTACGACCTGCTGCCGGGCGCGAGCTGGCTGCTGCTGCGGATCAAGCGCTACGGCTGGGTCGAGCCGGGCGTCCTCGCCGAGCGCGGTCCCGTGCCGCTGGAGGTCATCCTCGACGCCTCCCGGCAGGTCGAGGAGCGGCGCCTGGCCGTCCGGGAGGGCCTCGACCTCGTCCTCACCGACACCGGCCGCGAGGTCGCCGAGCGGCTCTCCCGGGCCCGCGAGGACTCCCTCGCCGAACTCCTGGGCGACTGGTGGGGCCCGGACCGCCCGACCGACCTCGTCCAACTGGTGAAGGAGTTGAACGACGAGCTGTGCGGCTCGGAACGCGAACAGCCCCAGAAGGGCCGGACGACAGAGCTCAGTTGACCAGCTCCTTGCGGAACCAGTGCTCGGCGTACGGGTCGTCGTTGTGCGCCTCGGTCTCGAGGTACCCGAGCCGCGCGTACAGCGCACGGGCCTCGACGAGGTCGCCGCGGGTGTCGAGGACCAGCCGCCGGGCGCCGAGGGAGCGGGCGGCCTCCTCGGCGGCGCCGACGAGGAGCGGGGCGCCGCCCTTGCCGCGCAGCTCCTCGGCCACGAACACCCGGGTCAGCTCGGCGGTCGTCGTGTCCAGCAGGCGTACGCCCGCCGAGCCGGCCGGAACGCCGTCGTACCGGGCGACGAGCAACCGGCCGGTGGGCGGGGCGAGTTCGGAGCCGGGGTTGGCGGCGATCTCCCGCTCCAGTTCGGCGGGGTCCGTCCGGTGGCCTTCGTGCAGGAGGTACCAGCGGTCGCTGACCTCCGTGTAGTACGCCCGCCACAGGGCGGCGGCCACGGCCGAGTCGACGGGCTCCGGGGCTACGGTCCAGGTCATGGACGGCATTCTCAGCCGGACTCGGCCACCTTGCGCAACCGGATATGCGTGACCTCGGGGGAGTCGAGGACCTGGGTCTTGTGCCACTCGATGTGCTGGTCGCCGAGGTTGTCGAACAGCCGGCGGCCGCCACAGGCGAGCACCGGCACGACGTGCAGCAGCAGCTCGTCCAGCCACCCCGCGCGGATGAACTGCTGGACCAGGTCGGCGCCGCCCGCCAGGGAGACGTCCTTGTCGCCGGCCGCCGCGCGGGCCAGCTCCAGCGCGCGCCCGGGCCCCTCGGTGACGAAGTGGAAGGTCGTGCCCTTGCGGACGAGGGGCTCGCGGGGGTGGTGGGTGACGACGTACACCGGCGCGTGGAAGGGCGGTTCCTCGCCCCACGGGATCTCGCCCGTGATGAACATGCCGTGACCCATCACGACCGCGCCGGGCCGTTGGACATGCTCGGCGATCAGGTCGTCGTCCGGGCCCGTCGCCCCGCCCTCCACACCCTGCATCCTGCGGAAGCTGCGCAGCCCGAACACCCACGAGTGCATCCGCTCCCCGCCGATCCCCAAAGGGTGCTCCCGCCCCGACTCGGGGCCCGCGATGTACCCGTCCAGCGACATGGCCAGCCGCGCGATGACCTCACCCATGATCATGACCTCCTCGGAATCCGGCGCCCTGGTGGCGCCCTCACCCTGCCGTCGATCGGGCCGCGGCTCATTCGACACGCCGGTCCCGTGGATGTCGGGCGCAGTTTGAGCGGGGGTTTGCGGGCAACCCGGTCAAAGAACCGGCCCGAGGGGCCGACACACTGGAAGGCACCCATGTCCACAGGCTTGATCATTGCTCTGATTGTGATCGTGGCGGCCGTGGTCGTTGTCGCGGCCGTCCTGACCTCGCGCGCCCGCGGCCCGCACGGCGGCCGGAACCTGAAGCGGCGCTTCGGGCCCGAGTACGACCGGACGCTGGCCCGGCACGGCGGGGACACCCAGGCCGCCGAGCGCGAGCTCACCGAGCGCGTGGAGCGGCACGGTTCGCTGCGCGAGCGGGCGCTGGAGCCGGCTCAGCGCGAGCAGTTCGAGGCTCGCTGGGCGGCCGCGCAGGAGCGGTTCGTCGACTCGCCGCGGGAGGCGGTGGCCGAGGCCGACCGGCTGCTGTCGGAGCTGGCCGCCGTGCGCGGCTTCCCGGACGGCAAGTACGAGGAGCAGCTCGAGGCGATCTCCGTCCACCACGGTCACCATGTCCACGGCTACCGGCGCGTCCACAGCGTCGTCAGCGGCGGCGCGGGCGGCCGGGACGGCGAGCGGGCGGACACGGAGGAGCTGCGGGAGGCCATGGTCGAGGCCCGTGCGCTCTTCGAGGACCTGACCTCGCCGATCCACCACGCCGACGAGAAGACCACGGCCCCGGCGGCCGCCCGATCGAACGGCCACCTCCCGTTCGCCCTCAACCGACGTCACGTGAAGGGCAGTTGAGCGACATGACCGACGCAACGACCGGCCCGGGTACGGGCGCGAGGAAGAGTGCCGACGCCGACGGGACCACGCGGCGGACGGCGGCACCGACACCGAACGAGACCGAGCGCGAGACCATCGAACGGAACCCGGAGAAGGTGGCGGGCGGTGACAGCGGCCACGGCCGGACGGTCCCTCCGTTCCCGACCCCGGACGAGGCTCGCGCCGAGGACACCGGTGCTTCCGGTACCTCCGGCACGACGGGTGTCACGGACACCACGGACCTCACCGAACCCGGCACCGCGACCTCCGGCACTTCCGCCACGGGCTCCAGCACCTCCGGCACGGGTGCCGGCACCTCCGCCACCGGCTCCACGACCCGTCTGCTCCCCCACGAGGAGTGCGACAAGCTGGAGCTGCGGCTGCGGCAGGCGGTCTCCGGGTTCGTCGACGAGCCGCGGAACGCCGTGCGGGAGGCCGACCAGGTGGTCGAGGAGATCGCCGGCCGGTTCGCGGAGGCCGTGACCCGGCGGCGGCGCACCCTGCGGTCGTCCTGGCAGGACGGTGACGAGGCCAGGAGCAAGGGCACGCACCCCGACACCGAGCAGCTCCGGCTCGCCCTGCGCGACTACCGCGAGCTCGCCGAGCGCCTGCTACACGGCTGACTCTCCCGCCGACTCCTCCGCCGCCGTCCGGCGCCTGTGCCACTCGCGTACGACCTCTTCGACGTCGTACGGCTTCATCCCGAGTGGAGGCCCGGGCGGCGGCTTGAACATCATGTCCCGGATCTTGACGTTGACGTCCGTGACGATCTTGCGGGCGATGCGTTCCGAGGGTGCCGCGTACGCCGCGGCGAGGGCGTCCTCGGCCTCCTTGCGCAGGGCGAGGGTCGGTGGCAGGACCGAGAGGCCCTCACGGGCCATCTTCTGCTTGATCCACCACAGTTCGTCGTACGTGGTGTCGGTTCCGGCGGGCAACGGCTTGCCCGCTCCGGCCAGTTGGGCGAACTCTCCGCGTCTCTCCGCGTCGCGGATCTGCTTGTCGACCCAGGACTCGAACGGGACGCCCGGTGGCTTTCGCTCGGTCATGACTCCATTGTGCCGGACGCGACCTGGCCGGGCGATTTATCATGCGCCCGCTGTGTAGGGACACTTCACGAGGAGCGCACGTGCTCGAACTGACCATGGCCACCGTCTCCGGGGAAGAGGGGGCCACGGCGGGCATGCTGATGGCCGACGCGCCGAGCGAGCCCGGTGCCGTGCTGCGGGTGGGCCGGGACAAGTCCGCGTGCCGACTGGTGACGCCGGACGACTGGCTGTTCGTCTCCCGGGTCCATCTGGAGTTCCTGTGCGGCCCGGAGGGCACCTGGCAGGTGACCTGGCTGCGCGGTTCGCAGCCCGACCCGTCGTCGGAGGTCCGGCTGGTCGTCGGGGAGTACGCGCAGCCGCTCGCCTACGGCGGGACGGTGGCGTTGCCCCGGGGCGGCAACGGCGAGATCGTCATCCGCGACCGCACCGCCCCGCGCAGCGTCAACGTGGGGTTCTTCCACGAGTTCTAGCCGAGGCCCGTGGGGCGGCCGCGCCGCCTACAGCACCCGCGCCAGCGCGAACCCGTCGTACCCCTTGCCGCCGACCGTCTGGACGGCCGTACCGGTCAACCTGGGGTGTTCGCCGATGAGGTCGATGGCGGCGCGGGTGCCCACGACGTCCGGGGAGGTGCTGTCCGCGTCGGCGACCCGGCCCTGCCGTACGACGTTGTCCAGGACGATCAGGCTGCCGGCGCGGGTGAGCTTCAGCGCCCACTCCACGTAGTGCGGGTTGTTGACCTTGTCCGCGTCGATGAAGACGAGGTCGAAGGGGGCCGGGTTCTCGTCGGCGAGCTTGGGCAGCGACTCCAGGGCGGGGCCGACGCGTACGTCGACGAGCCGGTCGAGGCCGGCGCGCGCGATGTTGCGGACGGCGACCTCGGCGTGCTTGGCGCTGTACTCCAGGGAGATCAGCCGGCCGTCCTCGGGCAGGGCGCGGGCCAGCCAGATGGTGCTGTAGCCGCCGAGGGTGCCGATCTCCAGGATGGTGCGGGCGCCCTGGATCTGGGCGAGGAGCTGCAGCAGCTTGCCCTGGGGCGCGGTGACGGCGATCGACGGGAGCCCGGCCGCCTCGCTGTCGCGCAGGGCCGCCTCCAGCGCCTCGTCATCGGGCGAGAGCCGGGCGGTGAAATAGTCGTCAACGGCGTCCCAGAGCTGCGACTCGCTCATTCCCCTGTGCCTTTCGATGGCCTGGTCCTGCGGTCGGTTAAGAATTCTAACTAGGCACCCTAACGAGCACACGGATCACGGGTTCCGCACCCGAAGCACGGTGCGGTGCTCCGGCCCGCGGCCGCTTCGGCCAGGGCGGCAACGATCAGCAGGGGAGCAGGGCCCCGCTGACGGTGTTGCGTCGGCGCTCAGCGTTCCACCGATGGGGCCGAGCCCGGGAGGGGGTGGCCTGCTGATTCCTGCATGAACCAGACCGCGATTCCGCCGATCACCGCCGCGGCCATCATGTAGTACGCCGGCATCATCATGTTGCCCGTCGTGCTGATCAGGGCCGTGACCACCAGGGGGGTCGTGCCGCCGAAGAGGGAGACCGAGATGTTGAAGCCGATGGAGAGGGAGCCGTAGCGGACGCGGGTCGGGAACAGGGCCGGCAGGGCGGACGGCATCGCGGCGGTGAAGCAGACCAGGAGGAGGCCGAGCGCGCCCATGCCGAGGCCCACCGCGGCGAGGCTGCCCTGGCGGATCAGCAGCAGGGCCGGGACGGAGAGGGCGAGGAAGCCCGCGCAACCGGCCGCGATGACCGGGCGGCGGCCCACGCGGTCCGTGAGGGCGCCCGCGAAGGGCTGCACGATCATCATCAGGACCATCACCGCGAGCACGACCAGCAGACCGTGCGTCTCGTCGTAGTGGAGCTCACTGGTGAGGTAGCTCGGCATGTACGACAGCAGCATGTAGTCGGTGACGTTGAAGACCAGCACCAGGCCGACGCAGAGGAGAAGCGCCTTCCACTGGGTCGTGATCATTTCGCGCAGGGGGACCTTCGGGCGGTGGGACTCGGCCTTCTCGACCTCCGCCGCGAAGGCCGGGGTCTCCTCCAGGCGCATACGCAGGTAGAGGCCGATGACGCCCATCGGGCCGGCGATCAGGAACGGGACGCGCCAGCCCCAGGTCACCAGGTCGTGCGGGGAGAGAAGGGCCGTCATCAGGGTGACCAGGCCCGCGCCGCCGATGTAGCCGGCCAGCGTGCCGAACTCCAGCCAGCTGCCCAGGAACCCACGCCGCTTGTCCGGCGCGTACTCGGCGATGAAGGTCGACGCGCCCGCGTACTCACCGCCGGTCGAGAAGCCCTGCACCAGCCGGGCCAGCAGAAGCAGCAGCGGCGCCCCCACGCCGATCGTCGCGTACGACGGGATCAGGCCGATCGCGAACGTGCCCGCCGCCATCATGATCATCGTCACGGCGAGGACCTTCTGCCGTCCGATCCGGTCGCCGAGCGGCCCGAAGACCATGCCGCCCAGCGGCCGTACCAGGAAGGCCGCGGCGAAGGCGCCGAAGGTCGACAGCAGCTGGGCGGTCGGGTTGCCGGACGGGAAGAACACCTTGCCCAGCGTCACCGCGATGTAGCTGTAGACGCCGAAGTCGAACCACTCCATCGCGTTGCCCAGCGCGGCGGCCTTCACGGCACGGCGGACCAGGGCGGGCTCGGTGGCGGTGACCTCACGGGATCGGGTGCGTACGGACGGGACGGCGGCTGTGGCGGTGGCCAAGACTTCGCTCGCCTGCCTTTCATCGGGGACAGAGGCAGGGCCCACGCGGCAGCGTTGGCGGCAGGCCGAAAAGCGACCATAGGCGCACTTGTCGCCCTCACGGGTTGTACGCAAGTCGTTGCACAGTGCACCTAAATGCCGCCTACGCAGGTGTGTCTGTCCGGTGCCGAGAGCTTTCCGCGGGCTTTACCTGTGATCCATCTCGCTACCCCCGGAGGCAACCCCACCCCCTGCGGACTATCGTCATCCAGACAAAAGGAGGCCGGACGACAGGTGAAGCCGGGGTAGCCTGCGTCTTCTTCCGGGGGTTGAAAGAAACAATGGGGCGGGAGGCCGACGGGGCGTGGCGAACGTGGAGCATGGCGGGCGACCGGCGGAAGCCTTCAAGGCGACGGCTGCCGAGGCGGTCAGGGGACGCCTGCGCGCGGCCCGCCTGGGCCTGTGGCTGGTCGCGGCGGTCCTCGCCGTCCGGCAGATGGCCGTCGTCCTCAGCACGCCCAGGGGCGAGCGGCTGACGGATCTGGAGACCTGGGTCGGCCCGAACGGCGTCCTGCACGTCAAGGGGTCGCTGTACGACTCCACGCAGTTCACCGGCACCCCCTTCGGCGGTCTCGTCCTCAAGCCGCTCACCCGTGCGGCCGAGCAGGCCCTCGGCTGGGGCTGGACCTTCGGCACGCTGCTGCTGGTGGTCGCCCTCGGCCTGGTCGCCGCCCGCGCCCTGCCCCAGCCCGTCAGCCGCCGCACCTCCCAGCTCGCCGCGCCGGTCGCGATCAGCCTGCTGATGCTCTCCCTGCCGGTGCGCAACGCCCTCTGGCTCGGGCAGATCAGCATCCTGCCGGTGCTGCTCGTGCTGGTCGGCTGCTTCGTCGTCCGGGGTGAGCGCGCCAGCGGCCTGCTGATCGGCCTCGCCGCCGCCCTCCAGCCGACCGTGCTGCTCTTCGCCCCGCTGCTGTGGTTCACCGGCCGCCGCCGGGCCGCCGTCTCCACCGGGCTCACCTTCGCCGCGGCGACCGCACTGGCCTGGGCGGCGCTGCCGCACGACTCGTACACCTACTGGGTGCACCACATGGCCGGCACCGGCCTGGGCGGCAAGGCCGACGACCTCGCCAACCAGTCCCTGCACGGCGCCCTGCTCCGCCTCGGCCTCAACGGCCCCCTGGAGATCGCCCTCTTCTTCGCGCTCGGCACCGCCGTCGCCGTCCTCGGCGTCCGCCGGGCCGTCCGCTACGCCCGCGACGGCCAGCTGCTGCTCGCCGTGGCCGTCACCGGCTGCGCGGCGATCGCCGTGTCCCCGACCACCTGGCAGCACCAGCTGCTGTGGGTGCTGCTCGCGGTCGTCGGCCGGGTCGGCAAGCGGGCCTCGGACCGGTACGTCTGGCCGGTCGCCGTCGTCCTGGTGATGACGCTGCCCGCGAAGATGATGCTGCCGAACATGTCGGCGATGGACCCCCTGCGCGACAACGTCGTCCTGCTCGCGGCCCTCGCCGCGGCGACCGTGGTGCCGTTCCTGTCGCGCACCTCGCCGTACTACCAGGCGCCGGTCCCCACGAAGTACGCGGAGCCGGTCCCGGCGCGGCTGAAGCACGTGCCGCTGGTGCCCCAGCTGCGCCGGGTGCTCTCCCGCCCGAACCTCCTGCTCGAACTGCTCCTGATCCGCGTCACCTACGCCGCCTACCAGAAGGTCAGGCTCGCGGCGACCGGCGGCACCAACGCGGGCGGGCGGTCGCGGGCCGAGGCGCACGGACACCAGATCCTCGACATCGAGCGGTTCCTGCACATCGACGTCGAGTACACCGTCAACCACGCGGTCGCCAAGATCGACTGGCTGCGCGGCTTCTTCGGCTTCTACTACGAGTCGTTCCACTTCGTGGTGCCGCTGACCGTCCTCGCCGTCCTGTACTGGCGCCGTCCGGTGGACTACCGCTGGGCCCGCTCGGCCCTCGGCTTCGCCACCCTCCTCGCCCTGGTCGGCTTCTGGCTCTACCCCCTCGCCCCGCCGCGCCTCCTGCCCGGCCTCGGCATCATCGACACCGTCCACGGCGTCCAGGACTTCTCCAAGCCGGACTACGGCACCCTGACCGCCCTCACCAACCAGTACGCGGCGATGCCCTCGCTGCACTTCGGGTGGTCGCTGTGGTGCGGAGTGGTGATCGCGGTCATGGCGCCGAAGTGGTGGATGAAGGCGCTCGGCCTGCTGCACCCGTTCTTCACGGTCTCCGCGATCGTCGCGACCGGCAACCACTGGGTGCTGGACGCGGCGGGCGGCGCGGCCGTCGTCGGCGCCGGTTTCGGGCTGACGTATCTGCTGCAGGGGCCGCGGGCGCGGTTCGCCACGGCGGCGGCGGTCAGCGAGAAGCCCCGGGAGGCGAAGGAGCCGGCACCGAGCTGACGGAGGCGCCTGGGCTGGGACGCGCGGTCCCTACGGGGGCGCCGCGGCCCTCGGGGGAGGCAGGAACGGGGCGTAGGGGGGATGTTCCTGCCTCCCTCGAGATCCGCGGGACGGGTCGGCGGCTCCGGGATGCCGCCGGCCCGAGATCGTCAACCCGCCCGCACCTGAAGGTGCTTGACGCCGTTGATCCACGAGGAACGCAGCCGGTCCGGGTCCTCGACCAGGGTCAGGTCCGGCAGGGCGTCGGCGATGGCGTTGAAGATCAGGTCGATCTCCAGGACCGCCAGGGACTTGCCGAGGCAGTAGTGCGGGCCTCCGCCGCCGAAGCCGAGGTGGGGGTTGGGGTCGCGCAGGATGTCGAAGGTGTCGGGGTCGGTGAAGACCTCGGGGTCGTGGTTGGCGGCCGCGTAGAAGATGCCGACCCGGTCGCCCTTCCTGATCTGCTTGCCGCCCAGCTCCACGTCCTGGGTCGCGGTGCGCTGGAAGGCGTTGACCGGGGTCGCCCACCGCACGATCTCCTCGGCCGCCGTCTCCGGCCGCTCCCTCTTGTACAGCTCCCACGCCTCGGGGTGGGTGAGGAACGCGTGCATGCCGTGGGTGATGGCGTTGCGGGTCGTCTCGTTGCCCGCGACGGACAGCATCAGCACGAAGAAGCCGAACTCGTCGGAGTTCAGGTTTCCCTCGTCCTCCGCCGCCACCAGCGTGGTCACGATGTCCTTCGCCGGGCACTGTTTGCGCTCCGCCGCCATGTTCATCGCGTACGCGATCAGCTCGCCGGCCGACTGTGCGCCGATCTCCTCGGTGATCGCGTACTCCGGGTCGTCGTACGAGATCATCTTGTTGGACCAGTCGAAGATCTTCGCCCGGTCGTCCTGCGGGATGCCGATGAGCTCGGCGATGGCCTGCAGGGGCAGTTCGCAGGCGACGTCGGTGACGAAGTCGAAGGGGCCGGAGCGCTCGCGGGCCTGCGCGGCGATGGTCCGCGCGCGCTCGCGCAGCCGTTCCTCCAGTGCCCGGATGGCCCGGGGAGTGAAGATGCGCTGCACGATCTGGCGCACGCGGGTGTGCTCCGGCGGGTCCATGTTGAGCAGGATCAGCCGCTGGGCGTCGATCGCCTCGCGCTGCATGTTCTCGTGGAAGCGGATGATCGCCGTGTTGAGGTACGAGGAGAACAACTCGGGGTGCGTGGAGACGTACTTGACGTCCGCGTGCCGGGTGACGGCCCAGTACCCCTCGTCCTGGAAACCGGCGACGTTGCCCGGCTGGTGGATCCAGCGGACCGGTTCGGCCCGGCGCAGCTCGGCGAACTCCGGCAGGGGCACACGGGCGTGCAGCAGATCGGGGTCGGTGAAGTCGAACCCGTCGGGAAGAGCTGGACAGGGCATGGGGACTCACTCCAGCCGGTGTTCTGACGGACCATCAGGTTTGCCGTGAAGGTAGTAACGGGTTCTACAAGAGGCAAGGGGTACGGCACCCCGAATTGTGTGCACGCCCCTTGCGGTTGGGGACGCCCTGTCAGCAGACTGCACTCAGAACTAGAACACGTACTAGTTCAGCGTGGCGGGGCCGGCCGGGACGCCCCCGCGCCGCGCGGGTACCGGAGGAGAGGATCCCCCATGGCCGCGGAACCCGTGATCGTCGAAGCCGTACGCACCCCGATCGGCAGGCGCGGCGGAGCACTCGCCAACCTGCACCCCGCCTATCTCCTGGGCGAGACCTACCGTGAACTCCTGGGCCGCACCGGCATCCCCGCCGACGCGGTCGAGCAGATCGTCGGCGGCACGGTGACCCACGCCGGCGAGCAGTCCATGAACCCCGCGCGCACGGCCTGGCTGACCGTGGGCCTGCCGTACGAGACCGCCGCGACCACCGTCGACTGCCAGTGCGGCTCCTCGCAGCAGGCCTCGCACATGGTGGCCAACATGGTCGCGGCCGGCGTCATCGACGTCGGCATCAGCTGCGGCGTCGAGGCGATGTCACGGGTCCCGCTCGGGTCGGGGTCCAAGCACGGCCCCGGAAAGCCGTTCCCCGACGAGTGGAACGTCGACCTCCCCAACCAGTTCGAGGCGGCGGAACGCATCGCCCGGCACCGCGGTCTGACCCGGGAGAACGTCGACTCCCTCGGCCTCATCTCGCAGGAGCGGGCGGCCATCGCCTGGGCCGAGGAACGCTTCAAGAAGGAGACCTTCGCCGTCCAGGTGCCCACCACCGAGGACGAGCAGCGCGCCGGACAGGGCATGTGGCGGCTCGTCGACCGCGACGAGGGTCTGCGCGACACGTCGATGGAGGCCCTGGCCGGCCTGAAACCGGTCATGCCCACCGCCATCCACACCGCGGGCAACTCCTCGCAGATCAGCGACGGCGCGGCGGCCATCATGTGGGCCTCCAAGCGCATGGCGCGAGCCCTGAAACTGCGGCCCCGGGCCAGGATCGTGGCGCAGGCACTGGTCGGCGCCGACCCGCACTTCCACCTCGACGGCCCCATCGACGCGACCCGCGCGGTACTGGGCAAGGCCGGCATGACGCTGAAGGACATCGACATCGTCGAGATCAACGAGGCGTTCGCGTCGGTGGTGTTGAGCTGGGCGCAGGTCTTCGAACAGGACCTGGAGAAGGTCAACGTCAACGGCGGAGCGATCGCCCTCGGGCACCCGGTGGGCGCCACCGGGGCCCGCCTCATCACGACGGCCCTCCACGAACTGGAGCGCACCGACAAGGAGTTCGCGCTCATCACCATGTGCGCGGGCGGCGGACTCGCCACCGGCACGATCCTTCAAAGGCTGTAGACAGGCGGGGGATTGGGCTGGTCGACTTGCCCGATGCTGATCAACCTGATCCTCCGCGTCCTGCCCTTCTACATCCGCGAGCCGCTCGTCATCGCCATCTGCGCGTTCTTCGCCGGCCTGGCCTTCTACTGGTTCTTCACGGACGGAGGCCTGGCCCGGGGCGGAATAGGCCTGATGTTCCTGGCCGTCGGCGTCCTGCGCTTCTTCTTCGCCCGAAGAGAGTGGAGATCCCGCCGTCAGGCGGGTGTGGTGGCACCGGCCCAGGAAACGAACTGACGAAACGCGTCGGGCCGGAAGGCAAGCACCGGCCCGACGGGGTTCTTGGAGTCGCGTACGGCTACGGTGGCGCCGGGCAGTTCGGCGACCTCGAGGCACTCGCCGCCTTGATCGCCGCTGTACGACGCCTTGCGCCACGCAAGTGGGCCGAACGGCGCGCACTCGACACAGTCGCCGCCCTGGTCGCTGCTGTAGCTGGACCTACGCCAGTTGCTCTCCATAGCGGTCCTCCATCACGCGCCGGATCAATGCCGCCGAGTCCTTGAGGGACAGAGCGGCGGCCTGCAGATGATCGTAACGGAGCGAGCAGTTCTTGACCGTGTCCGGATTGGCCGTCGGGTGCCCGCTGCCATACCCCTCGGTGTAGACGATGGTTGGGTCACTCGCGAAGCGGTAGACGTTGAACGAGCCTGTCAGTCCGGCGTGTGCTCCCGCCGAGAATGGCAGCGCCTGGATGTTGATCCGGGGATTGTCCTCGAAGGACAACAAGTGAGCCAGTTGGCCCCGCATGGTTTCTCGGCCGCCGATCTCCTGGTAGAGGGCAGCTTCGCTGAGGACGGCCCAGAAGACCGGGGGCTCCTCCTTCTCGAAGATGCGCTGTCGAGCCAGTCGCACGGCGGTGCGGTCGTCGAGGTTGGTGCGATCGAGTGCGCCGAGGGTGGCTCGCGCGTACGCGTTGGTCTGGAGGAGGCCGTGGATCATGCCCATCTGGAAGGCGCAGATCTCAACGGCCCGAGCCTCCAGCTCCGCAACCTGCCTGAACCAAGCGGGAAGTTGGCTCCGCAGTACCAGCTCCACCAGCCGGGACAGCAACCCGTCCGAACCCAGCGCCGCGTCCGCCCGCTCGCTGAACTCCACCGTCGGGACCTTGCGGGCCGTTTCGATCTGGCCGACCAGGGAGCCGGTGTAGTTGAGGATGTCACCGAGCTGGCGTTGCGTGAGTGCCGCGGCCTCGCGCAGCCGGCGCAACTCGTAGCCGTAGTAGTCGAGCGGTGAGGCGCCCGGGTCGAGGGCGTTGATGTGGGTCACGCACGGTCCCCTCTGTGCAGCCAACTCGTCGTACTTCGGGACTTGTTGTATTCGCCCCATAGCTAAGCGTAGTCACCGGGGATCACCCTCGTCCTGTGAACATCTACATTCCCCCCACCTACCGGCTCTGCCTCACCGCGAGCGAGCACTCGGCCCGTCACATCCGCCGTATCGTCCGCTCGTTGCTGGCGGAGTGGGGCATGCCGGAGCTGACCGACTCCGTCGAGCTGGCCGTGACCGAGCTGGTCGCCAATGTCGTACGGCATGTGCCGGACCGCCGCTGTGTGCTGCTGGTGCTGCGGCAGACGGCGGGTATCCGGGTGGAGGTGTCCGACGGGAGCCGGCAACCTCCGTGTCCACGTGGCGAATTGGGGGAGCACGCGGAGAGCGGACGGGGGCTGCTGCTTCTGGGGGCCGTGGTCGACAAGTGGGGTGTGGCGCCTGCGCCCGGGGGCGGGAAGACGGTGTGGTTCGAGATCTCGGGATACTCGTGAGGCATGGACGAGATCGAAGTCAGGGAGCTGGCGCCGGAGGACGAGGCGGGCGTGGCCCGGCTGTTCGCGGCGTGCGAGGACTACTTCGTCGCGGCGACCGGGGCGCCGGCGCTCGCGGCGGACGTACAGAGCCTGTACTACGCGCTGCCCGAGGGCGCCGACGTCGACCAGAAGCGGCTGCTGGTGCTGTGCCGGAGTGAGGAGATCGTCGGTCTCGTCGATCTGGTGGACCGGCATCCGGACGCGGCGAGCTGTTCCGTCGGGCTGTTCCTCGTCGCCCCGGACGTACGGCGCGCGGGGGTCGGTACGGGTGTCGCGCGGCGGCTGATCGAGGAGGCGGCCGGGCGGGGGATGCGGACCGTGACGGCCACCTGCCCGTCGGGATGGGAGCCGGGGCTGGGGTTCCTGCGCGGTCTGGGGTTCGAGGTCGGCGTACCGCGTGCGATGACGGGCGACACGATCGGCAACCGCACCCGGTATCCGGCGGAGACCGGTCTGCACACGGCCCGGCTCACGCTCGCCGACCGATGAGTTTCGTCGGCCGGCGGTGTCTTCCTCTTGGTTGAGGAGGTGGTCGCGGTGGTCGCGACGGCAGAGCGGGAAGCCCTGGAACGGCGGCTGGACGTCCTGGTAGGTGAGTGGGTGCTGGAGGCCGATTTCCCGGGGCTGGAGGCGCCTCCCGGGCGCTGCGTCTTCGAGTGGACGCTGGACGGGCGCTTCCTCGTCCAGCGCACCGAGGCGCCGAGCCCCGCGCCGGCCAGCCTGTCGGTGATCGCCGTGGACCCGGACACGGGCGGTTACACCCAGCACTACTACGACTCCCGGGGCGTCGTACGCGTGTACGCCATGACCTTCGCGGACGGGGTGTGGCAGCTGCTGCGCGAGAAGCCGGACTTCTCACCGCTTGCCTTCCGGCAGCGGTATGTCGGGCGGCTCGGCGAGGACGGCGACACCATCTCGGGCGCCTGGGAGAGGGGACCGGTGGACGGTTCGGGCGAGTGGGAGCGGGACTTCGGCCTCACCTACCGCCGGAGGGGCCGATGAGCGGGGTCGGGACCGTACGCGAGATAGTCGACGGCGCCCTGTACCTGGTGCTCGCCACCGCCGACGCGGACGGGCGCCCCTGGAGCTCGCCGGTCTACTTCGCGCACGACGACTGCCGTACCTTCTTCTGGATCTCCTCGCCGGAGGCCGGGACTCCCACAACATCGCGGGACGGCCGGAGGTGGGGATCTCGGTGTTCGACTCGTCGGCGGCCATCGGGAGCGGGCAGGGGGTGTACATGTCGGCCGTCGCGGAGGAGGTGGTCGACGCGGATGCGGCCGGGCGCGCGATGGAGGTCTTCTCCCGCCGCTCACTGGGGCACGGAGGGCGGGCCTGGGTGCTGGACGACGTACGGGGCGACTCCGGAATGCGGCTGTACCGTGCCGTCGCCGACGACCACTGGATCCTGGCGAAGGACGGCCGGCCGGACCACCGGATCCCGGTGGACCTCGGCTGACCGGCTACTCCCGCCCCGACGCGACCACCGCCAGCACCCCCGCCGTCAGCGCCGCGATCAGGAGCGGGATGCCCAGGCCGTGGTGGAGGACCAGCCACGCGCCCAGACAGGCGCCCGCCGCCATCGCGACCACCGAGGCGCTGCGGCGCGGTGAGCGCCCGCCCGAGCCGCCGCCCGCGCGGGAGTCGGAGGCGAGACCGGTGAGGGTCATGGTCAGGACGGTCGTCGTCAGGTCGGCGATGCCGAGCTTGCGGACGGTAGCGTTGCGCAGGCCCATCGCGAAGGCCGTCAGGGCGATCACGGCGTAGACGGTGGCGGTGGCGTGCGGCGCGGCGAACGCGACGGTGGCGGAGGCGCCGACCAGGACCGCCTCGGCGGCGAGGGTGAGCCGCGCCCAGGTACGGCGCGAGCCCGCGCCCCGCCACCGCGCGACCCGGCCGCCGGCCACCGCGCCGAGCAGGAAGCACAGCAGCGAGGTGGCGGTGTGCGGCACGGAGAAGCCGGGCGCCCCGGCCGCCGCGAACCCGAGGACGACCACGTTCCCGGTCATGTTGGCGGTGAAGACATGCCCGAGCCCCAGATAACTCACCGCGTCGATCAGCCCGCTGGCCACGGTCAGCCCCAACAGGACGACCACGAGCCGCAGTCCGCGCGCCTCGCGCTCGTCCGTCGGTTTCTGTGGCTGCGTGCTCTGCTCGCTCATGGAGGCTCCGGTCGGCCGGACGGGCGGGGTGCACCCAAGTCCACCATGGGCGCGGGGGACTCTCGGATGTCGACGCGAAGGGTACGTCCGTAGCGTCGGTGGCATGAGTGATGAGACGCGCAAATCACAGGAAAATCCGACCAGTTGGCGTACCCGGCGGGGGCTCGCCGGAGTGGCGGCCCTGCTGCTCGCGGGGCTCGTGGTCGCCCCGGCCGCGGTCGCCGGTGAGCAGCAGCATGTGCGGCGGGGTGAACTGGTCGCCGTCACGCCGCTCGCCCGGTATGACGCCGGGCAGGTGCGGCGGTACATGAAGGAGCGGGACATCGTCGCGGACTCGGTGCGGTACGGCGTACGGGCGTACCGGCTGACGTACCGCACGGTGGACCCGTACGGGAAACCGACCACCGCGACCGGCCTGCTCACCCTCCCCACGGGTGGGGCGCACCGCCTCGACGTCGTGTCCGACACCCACGGCACCATGGTCAAGCGCACCGACGCGCCCTCCGCGAGCGAGGACCTCAACCGGGTGCCGTCGTATCTGAACGCGAGCGCCGGGCGCGCGGTCGCCGCGCCCGACTATCTGGGCCTCGGCGAGGGGCCGGGCCTGCACCCGTACATGGACACGGGGTCCTCCGTCACCGCCGCCCTGGACATGCTGCGCGCGGCCCGGACGGCCGCGGCGGGGCTCGGCCGTCCGCTCGACGGGAACCTCTACGCGACCGGTTTCTCGCAGGGCGGCCAGGTGGCGATGGCTCTGGGGAAGGCGCTGTCGCAGGGCGCCGACCAGCACTTCCGTCTGAAGGCGCTCGCCCCGATCAGCGGCCCGTACGACCTGGAGGGCACCGAGATGCCGGCCCTGTTCGACGGCCGGGTCAACGACACCAGCGGTGTCCTCTACATCTCGTACTGGCTGGTGGCCCAGAACCGTCTGCACCACCTCTACGACACCCCCGGCGAGGTCTTCCGCGAGCCCTACGCCGACCGCGTCGAGTCCCTCTATGACGGCGACCACGAGGAGGACGACGTGATCGGGCAGCTGGCACCGACGGTGAGGCAGCTGCTCACGCCCGCCGCCTACCAGCGCCTCCAGCACCCCACCGGCGCCCTCCTCACCGCGATGCGCGCGGCCGACCACACGTGCGCGTGGAGACCGGCGGTCCCGGTGCGGCTGTACGCCGGTGACAAGGACACCGACGTGCCCATCGGCAACGCCCGCACATGCGCCCGCACCCTCGCAGGTCAGGGAGCGAGGGTGCGGGTCGTCGATCAGGGGGCCGTGGACCACTTCGGGTCGTTCGCGGTGTCGGCGCCCCAGGTGGTGCGGTTCTTCGGCGGCGTACGGGTTTAGTACCAGCCGTTGGCCTGCCAGAAGGCCCAGGCGCCGGCGGGGCTGCCGTAGCGGGAGTTCATGTACTGCAGACCCCACTCGATCTGGGTCTTGGCGCTGGTCTTCCAGTCCGAGCCGGCCGTGGCCATCTTCGAGCCCGGCAGGGCCTGGACCAGGCCGTAGGCGCCGGAGGAGGAGTTGGTCGCGGTGACGTTCCAGCCGCTCTCGTGGGCCACGATGTTGTTGAAGGCGTTGTACTGCGCGGCGTTCGGGATCATCCTGTGCGCGATCGCCTTGGCCTGGTTCACGGAGTCGGCGGTCGCGGCGTGGGCGGGCGCCGCGGTCAGCACCATGCCGGTGGTGGCGGCGGCCACGGCGGCGGAGGCGAGGGCCTTCTTCGGCGAGATGCGGCGGGCGAGGCGGGAGACGAACACGAGGAACCTTTTCTTCGGGGACAGGAAGTCGTGGTCATGCGTCGGCGCCGAGGCCCGGGGGCTTGTCGGCGCCGTGCGACGGGGTCCAGAGAAACAGGCTCGGAAGGTGTCTGCAATGACCGCTTTTACTAGTTGTGGCCGCATGTGGGGAGTGCGTGACCCCTGTGACCTGGATCTCGATGTGCAGGTCGGAGGCGGTTATGGCATGACCATGGCGTCCGATATGCCCTACTAGGTAGGGTAGTGAGTGATCTGGGTCATGTGGTTCGGTTCACCGCTCAACCGCTCTTGAATGTGACGGCGGTCTCGAAGGCGGCCCGGCGGGTGGCTCTGCGTAGCGCCTTGAGCACGGCCGGACCGAGGGCGAGCGTGAGGACGACGGTGACGAGCGCGCGGCCCAGGTCCCAGCCGAGGGAGGTGGCCAGACAGTACGCGACGAAGCGGGCCAGGTTGGCGGGCACGGCCGCGTGCGGGTCGAAGGCGATGCCCGAGGCCAGGGCGCCCATGAAGGGCCAGCCGGCGAGGTTCATGACGGTGCCGTAGGCGAGGGCGGCGAGGAAGCCGTACGCCGAGAGCAGGGCGAGTTCGGTACGGCCCCGGAGGCGGTCCGGGCCCGGCAGCAGCCCCGGGCCCATCGTGAACCAGCCCATCGCCAGCATCTGGAACGGCAGCCAGGGGCCGACACCACCGGTCAGCAGGGCCGACGCGAACATCGTCAGCGAGCCGAGGGTGAAGCCGAAGCCGGGGCCCAGGACGCGGCCGCTGAGCAGCAGCAGGAAGAACATCGGCTCGATACCGGCGGTTCCGGCGCCGAGGGGGCGCAGGGCGGCGCCGGTCGCGGCGAGGACGCCGAGCATGGCGACGGCCTTCGGACCGAGGCCGGACTCGGCGATGGTCGCGGCCACGACGGCGACGAGCAGGATGAGCAGACCGGCGAAGAGCCAGGGGGCGTCCTGGGCGTGGGCGGCGAGCGTGGAGTCCGGCGGCGCGAGGAAGGGCCAGCCGAAGGCGACGACGCCGACGGTGGAGGTGAGGGCGAGGGCGGTGAGGGAGCGGGGACCGAGACGGATGGCGTTGGTCACGACAGGGCGTCTCTCGCTTCGGCGTCTGACAGGGCGTTTCTCACCTGGGTGACCGTGAGCCATTTCTGCGGGGCGAGGATCTTGGTCACCTGCGGGGCGAAGGAGGGGGAGGACACGACGATGTCCTCGGTCGGGCCGTCGGCGATGACCTCGCCGTCCGCGAGCAGGATCACCCGGTGTGCGAGTTCGGCGGCCAGTTCGACGTCATGGGTGGCCAGGACGATCGCGTGGCCCTCGCCGGCGAGGGCGCGGAGGTGGCTGACGAGACGGATCTTCGCCGCGTAGTCCAGACCGCGGGTCGGTTCGTCGAGGAGGAGCAGGGGTGGCCGGGCGGTGAGGACGACGGCGAGCGCGAGGGTGAGGCGCTGGCCCTCGGAGAGGTCGCGGGGGTGGGTGGCGTCCGGGATGCCCGGGAGCAGGTCGGAGAGGAGGGCCCGGCAGGTGCCGGGGGCTGCTTGGGCGTCCTGGTCGGCGGCCGCGCACTCCGCGGCGACGGTGTCGGTGTAGAGGAGGTCGCGGGGGTCCTGGGGGACCAGGCCCACGTGGTGGATGAGGGTAGGGGGTGCGGTGCGGTGGGGGGTGAGGCCGGAGACGCGGACCGTACCGGAGGAGGGTTCGAGCAGGCCGACGAGGGTGTTGAGGAGGGTGGACTTTCCCGCACCGTTGCGGCCCATCACGGCGATGGTTTCGCCGGGGGCGATGGTGAGGCCGGCCTGGTGGAGGGCTCGGGTGTGGGAGCGGGTGACTGTTACGGCTTGGAGGTGGGCGGGGGGTGGGGGAGTGGTGGGGGTGGTGGGGGCTGTGCGGTTGCGGTTGCGGAGGAAGGGCAGGCGGCGGTGGGTGGGGGCTGGGGTCGGAGGCGTTTCGCTTGCCCGCGCCGGCGAAGGCGATGCCGGTCCGGCTGCGGTGGGGATAGCCGTAAGTCTTGCCAGGCGGTCGCGTAGGTCGGTTGCTCGGCGGCGGGCGTCTCTCACCGTCAGGGGCAGGGGGGTCCAGCCTGCCAGGCGGCCCAGTTCCACCACCGGTGGATAGACCGGGGAGGTCGCCATCATCTCGGCCGGGGTGCCCAGGTGGGGTGGGGAGCCCAGGGCCGGGAGGACCACCACCTGGTCGGCGTACTGGATGACCCGTTCCAGGCGGTGTTCGGCCAGGAGGACCGTGGTGCCGAGGTCGTGGACCAGGCGTTGGAGGACCGCCAGGACCTCCTCCGCCGCCGCCGGGTCCAGCGCCGAGGTCGGTTCGTCGAGGACCAGCGCCTTGGGGTGCGGGGTGAGGACCGAACCGATGGCCACGCGTTGCTGTTGGCCGCCGGAGAGCGTGGAGATGGGGCGGGCACGGAGGTCGGCGAGCCCCAGGAGGTCGAGGGTTTCCTCGACGCGGCGGCGCATCACCTCGGCCGGGAGGCCCAACGACTCCATACCGTAAGCGAGTTCGTCCTCGACCGTGTCCGTCACGAAGTGGGACAGCGGGTCCTGTCCCACCGTGCCGACCACGTCCGCCAGTTCGCGCGGCTTGTGCGTGCGCGTGTCGCGGCCCGCCACGGTGACCCGGCCGCGCAGGGTGCCGCCCGTGAAGTGCGGGACCAGGCCGCTGACCGCGTTGAGGATGGTCGATTTGCCGGTGCCGGACGGGCCGACCAGGAGGACGAGTTCACCTTCCGGGACCTCGAAGTCCACGCCCTGGACGGTCGGTTCGGTCGCGCCGTCGTACGTCACGGAGACGTTCTCGAAGCGGATCATGACGGTTCCTTGGGAGCGAGGACGGAGGGGAGGAGGCCCAGGAGGACGGCCGCGGCGGGCCAGAGGGGGAGCGTGGGAGCGGTCAGCGGAACGACGCCGGGGTGGAGCGCGGCGGGGTCGGTGGAGGAGGCGAGGGTGAGCAGGGCGGCCACCGCGGCACCGGAGCAGGCGACCAGCCCGGCGCGAAGGTCCCAACGGGCGGGCCGGTAACGCGTACGGGGGCTGCGGCGGCCGCCGAGGCGCAGACCGGCCAGGGCCGCGGTGAGGCCGGCGAGGAGGAGGGGGAGGCCGTAGGTGCCGGCTTCGGCGGTGAGGAGACCGTACGTTCCGGCGCAGACGCCGAGCAGGCCACCGAGGGCGAGGGCGGTGGTCGTACGGCGTACGGGGGCGGGAACGGCGGCGGTACGGCCGTAGCCGCGGGCGTCCATGGCGGCGGCGAGGGCGACTGAGCGTTCCAACGCGCCCTCCAGGACCGGGAGTCCGACGTGCAGGAGGCCTCGGATGCCCTTGTCGGGGCGGCCGCGCAGACGACGGGCGGCGCGCAGGCGGTGGACGTCGGCGATGAGGTTGGGGGCGAAGGTGAGGGCGACGACGACGGCCACGCCGGCCTCGTACAGGGCGCCGGGGAGGGACTTGAGGAGGCGGGCGGGGTTGGCGAGGGCGTTCGCGGCGCCGACGCAGATGAGGAGGGCGGCGAGTCTCAGGGCGTCGTAGAGGGCGAAGAGGACGGACTCGGCGGTGACCTCGCCGCCTATGCGGATGCCCTGGGCCCAGTGGGGGAGGGGGAGTTCGGGGAGGGTGACGAGGGTGTGGGTGCCGGGGATCGGGGAGCCGAGGACCGTCGCGAAGGTGAGGCGGATGAGGAGGACGGCGAGGGCGAGCTTGAGGAAGGCGGAGTAGGAGCGGGCGGCGGGGGAGGCGGGGCGGCACGTCGCCACGACGTAGGCGGACGTGGCGATGAGCAGGGCGAGGAGGAGGGGGTTGGTCGTGCGGGTGGCGGCGGTACCGAGCCCGATGGCCCAGAGCCACCAGGCGCCGGGGTGCAGGGGGGTGGGGGGCGCGGAGTGCGCGAGGTGCGCGGGGCGCGGGGCGGTGTCCCTCCTCGGCGAGGGAGTCCGCGGGGCGGTGTCCCTCCTCGGCCGGGGCGCCGCCTCGGTGGTGTGACTCGCCTCCGGCTGTGCCTCGCTACCGGACATGCCTGTGCCGCCTCGCCTGCCAGACCGCTGCCGCGCCCAGCACGGCCACGACCGCCGCGCCCGTCCACAGCCCCACCGAGGGACCGCCGCTCCCCTTCTTCTCCCCCTCCTTCTCCTTCGTGGCAGTCTGCGACTTCTTCCCGGTCGCCACTTGCTCCCCGCAGCCCTTCTCCGGGTAGCCGGCGATCGCGCAGAGCAGGGCGTTGGTGTCGTAGCGGAGGGGTTTCGCCACCGTGGCCAGGGCCTCCGCCGTGGTCGCGTCGGGCGACACCTCGGCGCAGGCCGTGCGGGTGGGGGGCGGGGTCTCGCCGGACGGCGCGTCCGCGCGCGTGCCGAAGTCGATGAGCAGGGCCACCCGCTTGCTGCCGTCCCGAGCCGGTGTCTTCGCGCAGATCGTCGCGAAGTCGGCGGTCCCCCGAGGCGTCGCCGCGTCGCTGGAGTCCTCGCTCACGGAGAAACGGAACCCCTGGACGTCACCGTCGGAGGGACGGTCGGTGGAGGGACCCTGGGTGGCGTAGGTCCAGTGCGTGGCGGTGCGGGTCCAGAAGGACCAGTAGCGGTAGCCGGTGGCCTGGGCCTGCTGGGCGGGGGTGAGGAGCAGGAGGAGCAGCAGGGCGGGGAGCAGGGCCGCGTACCGGCGTGTCATGACTGTCGCTTCCTGCCGCGGAGCATCAGCGCGAAGCCGATGAGCGCGCCCAGCGCCAGACCGCCGCCCACGGTCCAGGCGACGGGCAGGGAGCCGTCGTTGTCGTCGGACGCCTTGGGGCTGTGCGAAGGGGCGGCCTTGGCAGGCAGCTTGTTGATCGCCTTGGGGGCGGGGCCCGTCGCGTTGAGCAGAGTGACCAGGTCCATGCCACCGAAGTGATGGGCGTCCCCGCCCTGGACGACGCTCGCCGCGAGGATGAGCTGGGCGTACGCGGCCGGGCCGCCCTGCTCCGCCCACTTGCCGGCGTGACCCTCCAGCCAGTGGAGGGACGCGGCGGCCTGGTCGTTGCGGCCCACGGAGGCGAGGGCGACGACCGCGTCGGCCGTGTTGCCGTAGTCGGGCTGGTCCTTGGCCCCGGGCAGCACGGACTTGAGGTACCCGTCCTTCGCCAGCGTCCTGGCGAGCCAGACGGCGCCGTTGTCACCCACCTGGGTCTCCAGGCTGTCGTCCGTGGCCTTCACACAGCTCCTGGGCGCGTCCGCGTCGTCCTGGGGACTTCCCGCGAGCGTGTCGGCGTACGCCCCGAGCACGGCCGCGGCGGTGGCGTCCGCGTTGGCCGTCAACACGCCCTTCTTGTCCGGCTGGTAGGCGAATGCGCCACCGTCCTTGCCACCGCAGGGCAGCGCCAGTTTCGCCAGGGCGTCGACCGGGGACTTGCCGTCCTTGCGGAGGTTCGGCACCGTCACACCGGCCTGTGTGAGCGCGCCGATCACGAGGGAGGTCGAGTTCGCGTCGCTGGCTCCGCCGGGGGAGTAGCCCCAGCCGCCGTCCTTGTTCTGCACCGACTTGAGCCAGGCGACCGCCTTGTCCACCTGGGAGTCGTACGTGGTGGTGAGGGTGGAGAGCGCCTGCACCGCGGCCGCCGTGCTGTTGGTGTCCACCGCGAGCTTGGTCGCGCAGGGCTTGCCGGTGTCCGCGCGGAAGGCGGGGAAGGCGCCGTTCGCGCACTGCTGGCCGGCCAGCCAGGCAACGGCCTTGTCGGCGGGGTCGACGCCCACCTCGTTCTGCGCCAGCAACGCCAGCGACTGCCGCCACACCCCGTCGTACGTGGGATCCGCCGTGCCGTACATCCCGTCGGGTATCGCCACCTTCGGCGAGGGAGACGGCGGTGCGGCGACCGCTGGGGTCGCGGTGCCGATCACCACGGTGGCGGCCAGGGCCGCGGCGCAGCGGCTGACGACGTTCATGATCGGCGGATGCCTCTCCCTGCGGGGAGCCGGGCAGCACGGGACACCCCGGCGGCTCGGCCCCGTATTCCTCGACGGTGCCGTGTGCCGGCGGACTGCCGACGCACGTGAGCCGGTCACGAGTCCGTACGGGGCAGTCCGGCTCACCGGCCTGGTCCGGCCGGTTCACGGTTGCGGGTCAGCGCCGGAATTGCACCGGCTTCCCCCCGTACGGGTGTGATGACGACCCGGCCACTCTACCGGCCCGTAGGAATCGCCTGAGCGGCGGCTGTGGGGCGGGGTACGTTCCGGGCCATGGGGATCACGGGGAGGGACGGCAGCGGCGGTGGCGATGGCGGCGGCAGGCTGCTCGGGTCCGGGCGGACCTCCGACGTCTACGAGCTCGACGCCGGGTGGGTGCTGCGGCGCAACCGGGAGGGATGGGGGGACGCCCTCGCCGAAGGGGCCGTGATGGAGCATGTGCGCGAGCACGGCTCCTGGCCGTCGGCCCCGGGTTCGCCCAGCGGCTCGTCGCCGGCTCATCGCTCGCTCACCCGAGTGCCGCCACCGCGTCCACCTCCACCAGTACCCCCTCCCTCACCGGCCGCGCCACCACCGTCGTACGGGCCGGAAGTGGGGTGCAGTCGGCGAAGAACTCCCGGTAGACGGTGTTGAACCGGGAGAAGTGGGAGGGGTCGGCGAGATAGCAGGTGCAGCGGGTGATCGACGTACGGTCGCCGCCCGCCGCCGCGACGACGGCCTCGACGTTGGCGAGCACCTGCCGCACCTGCGCGTCGAAGTCCGTCGGCATCTCCCCGGTCACCGGGTCCAACGGCCCCTGTCCGGAGGTGAAGAGGAACGGTCCGACACGCACCCCCTGTGACAACGGTGGTTCGCTGCCGTCCGCGAACCGCACGAATGGCGCCCGTTCAGTACGGACCGCTTCGAGAGCGCCCCGCCCCTGCCGAGGCGTGGGGCCGCCGAACGGCAGCCGCAACGTCCGGGAGGCGAGCAGCCACTGCCCGTCGACGCGCCGGAAGGTGTCCTCGTAGTGACCGACCTGCACGGGTGCGCCGGCCGGCACCATGCCGCCGTCCCAGCCCTCGATCCGGTATGTGGTGAAGTACGAGGTCGCCTCGGCCGTGTCCTCGGACGTCACCGTGACGCGGATGTTGGACATGATCCGCCGCGAGAGCTTGTCCGAGGGACGCGCGCCGAAGTACGCCCTCAGCGCCTCCCGCCCCTCCGCCCGGCGTCCGTCCCCGGGCGGGGGCCACTCCCACACCCCGTCCTCGGTGAACAACTCGGCCACGGAGGCGGGTTCACCGAGGTCGAGTCGGTGGACGAAGTCGAGGATCAGACGTTCACAGGCGCGTTCGGCGAGAAGATGATCCATACGGACGTGGTAGCACAGGAAGCGGCCTCAGACGGCGACGTACGTCACCGGATCGCTCCCCGTCACCGCCTCGGCCCGCCCCAGCTTCACCAGTCGCCGCAGGTGTGCCTCGGCCTCCGAGACCGCGATGTTCCGTGATCCGTAGGGGATTTGGTCCCAGGGGCGGTTCCACTCCATCCGCTCGGCCAGCTGCCAGGGCGTGAGGGGTTCGACGAGGAGGGAGCGCAGGTCGGTGAGCCGTTCCTCGTGGTGGTCGAGCAACTGCCGTACGCGGGCTGCAGCGTCGGTGAACGCGTACTGGTGGGCGGGGAGCACCTCGGCGGGGGCGAGCCGGCCGACCCGCTCCAGGGAGTCGAGGTAGTCGCCGAGCGGGTCGGTGACCGTGGCGTCGTCGGGGTCCTCGTACAGGCCGATGTGCGGGGTGATCTCCGGGAGAAGGTGGTCGCCGGAGAACAGCCGTCCCGAACCGGGGAGTTGGGCCGGGTGCTCCTCCTCCAGATGCAGGCACACATGCCCCGGTGTGTGGCCGGGCGTCCAGATCGCGCGCAGGCGCCGGCCGGGCAGGTCGAGCAGTTCGCCGGGGACGATCTCCCGGTCGGGCAGGGCGGGTGAGAAGCCGGGCAGGGTGGTGCGCGGGCGGGGCGTGCGCAGCGGCGCCACGTGTTCCTCCGGCGCCCCGGCCGCCGTCAACTTGGTGGACATGTACGAGAACCACCGCCCGGGTTGGGTCTCCCGGGTGCGCCGCACGATCGCGGTGTCCGCCGCGTGCATCGCGACCCACGCGCCGGAGGCTTCCCGCACCTTGCCCGACAGTCCGTGGTGATCGGGGTGGTGATGGGTGATCACGACTCCGTGGATGTCCTCGACCGCCGTCCCGCAGCCGACGAGCCCCTCGACAAGCGTGTCCCAGGACGCGGGATCGTCCCAGCCGGTGTCGACCAGCACCGGTCCCCGGTCGGTGTCGACGACATAGACCAGCGTGTGGCCGAGGGGATTGTCCGGGATGGGCACCCGAACGGACCGCACACCCCCACCATGATCGAACGTCTCCACCATCCACCCTCCGCTCCACGGCCACCGCCCACTATAACTAGAACTCGTTTCACAATGACCCGAAGCGCGGCAACGCCCATGACGCGGCGAAGGAGGTCTGGCCTAGTTGAAGGGGAACTGGTATCAGTTTCTGAAACACCGTCAGAAACGAGGGCAGTGGCGATGGCCGAGCTCGTGGAACACGGACAGCTGTTCATCGGCGGCGAACTGACCGATCCCCTGGGCGGGGACGTCATCGAGGTGATCTCGCCGCATACCGAGGAGGTCATCGGGCGGGTGCCGCACGCCTCCCGGGAGGACGTCGACCGGGCCGTCGCCGTGGCGCGGCGGGCCTTCGACGAGGGGCCCTGGCCACGCATGTCGTTGGACGAGCGGATCGAGGTCGTCACCCGGATCAAGGACGCGATCGCCGTCCGCCACGAGGAACTCGCCCGGGTCATCTCCTCCGAGAACGGGTCGCCGTACTCCTGGAGCGTCCTCGCCCAGGCGCTCGGCGCGATGATGGTCTGGGACGCGGCGATCACGGTCGCCCGGAACTTCACGCACGAGGAGAGGCGGGACGGTGTCCTCGGGAAGATCCTCGTGCGGCGGGAGCCGGTCGGGGTCGTCGCCGCCGTCGTCCCCTGGAACGTCCCGCAGTTCGTCGCCGCCGCCAAACTCGCGCCCGCGCTGCTGACCGGCTGCACGGTGATTCTGAAGCCCTCGCCGGAGTCGCCGCTGGACGCGTACATCCTGGCCGACATCACCCGCGAGGCCGGGCTGCCGGAGGGCGTCCTGTCCATCCTGCCCGCCGACCGCGAGGTCAGCGAGTACCTCGTCGGGCACCCGGACATCGACAAGGTCGCCTTCACCGGCTCGGTGGCCGCGGGCAAGCGCGTGATGGAGGTCGCCTCCCGCCATCTCACCCGCGTGACACTGGAGTTGGGCGGCAAGTCGGCCGCCGTCGTCCTGCCGGACGCGGACGTGGCGACCACCGTCGCCGGCGTCGTCCCGGCGGCCTGGATGAACAACGGCCAGGCCTGTGTGGCCCAGACCCGCATCCTGTTGCCGCGCTCCCGCTACGACGAGTTCGCCGAGGCCTTCTCGGCGGCGGCGAGCGCGCTGGTGGTCGGCGACCCGCTGGACCCGGCGACCCAGGTCGGCCCCCTGGTGGCCCGGCGCCAGCAGCAGCGCAACCTCGACTACATCCGCATCGGGCAGGAAGAGGGCGCGAAGATCCTCACCGGCGGGGGCCGTCCGCCGGGGCTCGACAAGGGCTGGTACGTCGAGCCCACGTTGTTCGGCGACGTCGACAACTCCATGCGGATCGCCCGGGAGGAGATCTTCGGCCCGGTGATCTGCCTGCTGCCCTACGGCGACGAGTCCGAGGCCCTGAAGATCGCCAACGACTCCGACTACGGGCTCAGCGGCAGCGTGTGGACGGCGGACGTGGCGCACGGGATCGAGGTCGCGAAGCAGGTCCGTACGGGCACGTACTCCGTGAACACCTTCAGCCTGGACATGCTCGGCCCCTTCGGCGGCTACAAGAACTCCGGTCTGGGGCGGGAGTTCGGGCCCGAGGGCTACGGCGAGTACCTCGAACACAAGATGATCCATCTCCCGGCCGGCTGGGAGGGCTGAGCCGCCATGGGCGACCGCTGGCACGTCGAGGTCGACCGCTCCGTCTGCATCGGCTCGGCCCAGTGCGTCCACCGCGCGACGGGCGCGTTCCGCCTCGACTCCGCCATGCAGTCCCACCCGGTCGACCCGGAGACCGACGCCAACGAACGCATCCTGGACGCCGCCGAGAACTGCCCCGTGGAGGCGATCGTGATCACGCTGCTGGGCAGCGGGGAGGCGGTGTTCCCACCGGAGGACGACTAGGGCGGCCTCGGGCCGCTTGCAGGTGGGCCTCACGTCGGTGTCGTGGTCGCTGCCGCCGCCTGTACGGCGGGGAGGAGGGCCGCGAGCCGTTCCAGTTGCTCGTGCTGGGAGCGCAGGTCCAGTGCGGCGAGGCGGACGACGAGGTGCCGGGCGCCGGCGGCGACGTACCGCGCCAGGTGCTGGAGGACGTGGTCCGCGGGGCCCGTGACGAGGGCCTGGATCTTGCGGAGTTCCTCGAGCGGCATGCCGTACACGGTCCGGGCGTAGGCGTCCAGGGCGCGGTGTCCGGCCGGGGCGTCGTCGTCGACGCGGACCGTGATGAAGAGGGCGGGGGTGATGGCCTGGGCCGCGCGACCCGCGTCGGCCGCCGCGTCGCGGACCGACCGGAGACCGGAGGCGTAGTCGGCGGGGTCGGGTGGGTAGGGCAGCCAGCCGTCGTACATGCGGCCCGTGCGGGCGAGGGCGGCGGGCGTCGCGCCGCCGAGCCAGATGGGCGGGCCGCCGGGCCGTGACGGTCTGGTCGCGGGCGGGAGGTCGGGGAAGTCGAGCAGATCGCCGTGGAAGGAGCCCGCGCCGTCCCACACGGCCCGCCACAGGGCGACGGTCTCGTCGAGGCGGGTGAACCGGCGCGGCCACGGCACCTCGGACAGGGCGTAGAGGGGGCGTCCGAAGCGGCCGGGGAAGCCCGCGCCGACGGTCACCACGAGCCGGCCGCCGGACAGCAGGTCGACCGAGGCCAGGGACTGGGCCGTCTGCACCGGGCGGCGCAGGAACGGCAGCAGGGCGGCCGTGCCCAGGCTCACCGTCCCGGTCACCGGGGCGAGCGCGGCCAGCATCGCCAGGGCCTCGACGCGCGGGCTGACCAGGGAGTCGTTGACGAAGAGCGAGGAGAATCCCGCGGCCTCGGCCGTGCGGCCGAAGGCGATCAGCTCGCGCGGGTCGTCGGCCGGGCCCCACTGCGCGGTCCCGGTCGGTAGCAGTACGCCGATGTCCATGCCGTCGATGCTCGCGACCGGTGGACACGGCGACAATTCCCTGCGGGGAATGGTCCGGCGCCCTGCGCCGCAGGTAGAACGGGGCCGTGGACTTCCCCAGCGCCCTGCGCGAACGCCGTACCCGCCGTCGTGTCAGCCAGCTCGACCTGGCGCTGCGGGCGGGAACCACCCAGCGGCACCTCAGCTTCATCGAGTCCGGCAGATCGGTGCCGGGGCGGAACATGGTCGTGCGGCTGGCCGAGTCGCTGGAGCTGCCGCTGCGGGAGCGCAACGAGCTGTTGCTGGCCGCCGGTTACGCACCCGCGTATCCCGAGAGCTCGCTGGACGACCCCGTGCTGGCGCCCGCGCGCACCGCGATCGAGCACATCCTGCGCGCGCACGAGCCGTATCCGGCGCTGGTGGTGGACGGGCGGGGTGACCTGATCGCCGCCAACCGTGCCTTCGGTGTGATCACGGAAGGCGCGGCCCCCGAGCTGCTGGGCCCGGGCGCCAACGCCTACCGTCTCGCACTGCACCCCGACGGAATGGCACCGCGCATCCGCAACCTCGCCGAGTGGGCCCGGCACATCCTGGTGCGCCTGGACCATCTGCCGGAGCTGCGTGCCGAACTCGCCGTGTACGTACCTGAGTTGGAGGACTCGGCCAGGCAGCTCGGGTTCGCGGTACCGCTGCGTCTGTCCTCCTCGTACGGCGAACTGCACCTGATGACGACCGTCACGACCTTCGCCACCGCCGTCGACGTCACCCTCTCCGAGCTGAAGCTGGAGGCGTTCCTGCCGGCCGACCCGGCGACGGCCGAGGCGCTGCGACTGGCCGCCGCCCAGGCGCCCGGGACCATGTAGTCGGCCGAGGAACGGGCGGATGGAGGGTCAGGGCTTGTGCTGGGGAGCCGTCAGGTCGATCAGGCGGCACACCGTTTCGATGTCGATCTTCACCTGGGCGATGGAGGCGCGGCCCGACAGCCAGGTGATCAGGGCCGAGTGCCAGGTGTGTTCGATGACGCGGACCGCGGAGAGCTGCTCGGGGGTCGGGTTCTCCTGGCCCATCGCGTCCAGGATGATCACCGTGGTCTGACGGGACACCTGGTCGACCTCCGGGCTGACACTGCGATCGGCGAAGGTCAGGGCGCGGACCATCGCGTCGGCCAGGTGCGGCTCCCGCTGCAGGGCGCGGAAGGCCCGCATCAGGGTCTCCGCGACCCGCTCCGCCGCCGTCTCGCCCTGCGGCGGCTTCTTGCGGAGCGTGCCGTGCATGTGCTCCAACTGGTCCTGCATCGTGGCCACCAGCAGATGCACCTTGGACGGGAAGTAGCGGTACAGCGTGCCCAGCGCCACCTGCGAGGACTCGGCGACCTCCCGCATCTGCACCGCGTCGAAACCGCCCCGGCTGGCCAACTGCGCGCTCGCGTGCAGGATGCGGCGACGGCGTGCCTCCTGCCGCTCCGTGAGGGGCGGGGAGGCTGGGCGCCCGGTGGCTTCGAGCTTGGCTTCCACAGGCATGGATCCCGTTCCGTGACACTCGGTGAGGGCTGGTGATCGCACCGAGCATGGCAGGGTGTGCGTCGTGGCGCGAATCACCTGATCCACTGCTCACACTGCCCCTACCGCCCGGTAGATTCAGAGCCTCCTGGACGATCAAGTCTGAAACTTGTTCTAGATTAGCGTCCCGGCGTAATCTCGCGGGACAATGCATGCAGAAGGGGGCCCAGAGTGACCGCTGAGGCCAGTCAGGCGGGCCGCCAGGAGGATCCCGCCGCCGACGGCGAGCGACCGCTCCACATCGCGCTCCTCACGTATAAAGGGAACCCGTTCTGCGGCGGCCAGGGCGTCTACGTCCGCCATCTCTCGCGCGAACTGGCCCGCCTCGGCCACCGCGTCGAGGTCATCGGTTCCCAGCCCTACCCCGTCCTCGACGAGGGCTACGACGGCCTGTCCCTGACCGAGCTGCCGAGCCTGGACCTCTACCGCTCGCCCGACCCCTTCCGCACCCCGAAGCGCGACGAGTACCGCGACTGGATCGACGCGCTGGAGGTCGCCACCATGTGGACCGGCGGCTTCCCCGAGCCGCTGACGTTCTCCCTGCGCGCCCGCCGCCATCTGCGCGCCCGGCGCGGCGAGTTCGACGTCGTGCACGACAACCAGACCCTCGGCTACGGCCTGTTGGGGGACGTCGGCGCGCCGCTCGTCACCACCATCCACCACCCCATCACCGTCGACCGGCAGTTGGAGCTCGACGCCGCCGAGACCTGGCAGCAGCGTCTGTCCAAGCGGCGCTGGTACGCCTTCACCCGCATGCAGAGGCGCGTCGCCCGCCGGCTGCCCTCCGTGCTCACCGTCTCCGGCACCTCCCGCCAGGAGATCGTCGACCATCTCGGCGTACGGGACGACCGCATGCACGTCGTCCACATCGGCGCCGACACCGACCTCTTCTCGCCCGACGCGTCGGTCCCTGTCGTCCCGGGGCGGATCGTGACGACGTCCAGCGCGGACGTGCCGCTCAAGGGGCTCGTCTTCCTCGTCGAGGCGCTCGCCAAGGTGCGCACCGAGCACCCCGAGGCCCACCTCGTCGTCGTCGGCACACGGCCCGCCGAAGGCCCCGTCGCGCAGGCGATGGAGCGCTACGGCCTCGAGGGCGCCGTCGAGTTCGTCAAGGGCATCTCCGACGCCGCACTGGTCGACCTCGTCCGCTCGGCCCAGGTCGCCTGCGTGCCCTCGCTCTACGAGGGCTTCTCGCTGCCCGCCGCCGAAGCCATGGCGACCGGCACGCCGCTCGTCGCCACGACCGGCGGCGCCATCCCCGAGGTCGCCGGCCGCGACGGCGAGACCTGCCTCGCGGTGCCGCCCGGGGACCCGGGGGCGCTCGCGGCCGCGCTGGGCCGGCTGCTGGGCGACGCCGAGCTGCGCGTACGGCTGGGCCGGGCCGGACGCGAGCGGGTGCTGGCGCGGTTCACCTGGGCCAAGGCCGCCGAGGGCACCGTGGCCCACTACCGCGCGGCCATCGCCGGGGCGCGCGGCACGAAGGCCGGGGCGAGGTCCGCCGCTCGACCCCCGGCCGGCACGGCCGCGTCCGTACCACCAGTCGCGGCGCAACCGGCGGCCGCGACGGAGACGACCCCCACCCTCGAACCCCACGCAGACTCCGAAAGCAGGGCCACGTGCTGACCGTCGACTTCTCCCGGTTCCCGCTCGCCCCGGGCGACCGCGTCCTGGACCTCGGCTGCGGGGCCGGCCGGCACGCCTTCGAGTGCTACCGGCGCGGCGCCCAGGTCGTGGCCCTCGACCAGAACGGTGAGGAGATCCGCGAGGTCGCCAAGTGGTTCGCGGCGATGAAGGAGGCCGGAGAGGCCCCCGCCGGAGCCACCGCCACCGCCATGGAGGGCGACGCCCTCGCCCTGCCCTTCCCCGACGAGTCCTTCGACGTTGTGATCATCTCCGAGGTCATGGAGCACATCCCGGACGACAAGGGCGTACTCGCCGAGATGGTACGGGTGTTGAAGCCGGGCGGGCGCATCGCGATCACCGTCCCGCGCTACGGTCCCGAGAAGGTCTGCTGGGCCCTGTCCGACGCCTACCACGAGGTCGAGGGCGGCCACATCCGCATCTACAAGGCGGACGAACTGCTCGCGAAGATCCGGGAAGCGGGGCTCGAGCCGTACGGCACCCACCACGCGCACGCCCTGCACAGCCCCTACTGGTGGCTCAAGTGCGCGTTCGGCGTCGACAACGACAAGGCGCTGCCGGTGCAGGCGTACCACAAGCTGCTGGTCTGGGACATCATGAAGAAACCCCTGGCCACCCGGGTCGCCGAGCAGGCGCTGAACCCGCTCATCGGCAAGAGCTTCGTGGCCTACGCGACCAAGCCGCACCTTCCGGCGGTGGACGCCAAGTGACCACCCCCCGGACAGAACACCTCGTCCTGCCCGGGGTCCTCACCGCCGGGCAGGCCGCCGCGACCGTCGCCGGCATCCTCGCCCAGCAGCGGGAGGACGGCGCGATCCCCTGGTTCCGGGGCCACCACCTGGACCCCTGGGACCACACCGAGGCCGCGATGGCCCTGGACGCCGCCGGTGAGCACGAGGCCGCCGAGCGGGCCTACGAGTGGCTCGCCCGGCACCAGAACGAGGACGGCTCCTGGTACGCGGCCTACGCCGACGGCGACTTCACCGACGTCACCGACCGCGGCCGCGAGACCAACTTCGTCGCCTACATCGCCGTCGGTGTCTGGCACCACTACCTCTCCACCGGCGACGACACCTTCCTCGACCGCATGTGGCCGGCCGTCTACGCCGCGATCGAGTACGTCCTCCGGCTCCAGCAGCCCGGCGGACAGATCGGCTGGAAGGGCGAGGACGACGGCACGTCCACCACGGACGCCCTGCTCACCGGCTCCTCCTCCGTCCACCACGCCCTGCGCTGCGCGCTCGCCATCGCCGAGCAGCGTGAAGAGCCGCAGCCCGACTGGGAGTTGGCGGTGGGTGCACTGCGGCACGCGATACGCCGGCATCCGGAGCGGTTCCTCGACAAGGACCGCTACTCGATGGACTGGTACTACCCCGTGCTGGGCGGCGCGTTGACCGGCAGCGAGGCCAAGTCCCGTATCGAGGAAGGCTGGGAGCGCTTCGTCGTGCCCGGGCTCGGGGTGCGCTGCGTCGTCCCCAACCCGTGGGTCACGGGCGGCGAGTCGGCCGAACTCGCCCTCACCCTGTGGGCGATGGGCGAGTCCGACCGGGCGCTGGACGTGCTCCAGTCCATCCAGCACCTGCGGGACGCGAAGAGCGGCCTGTACTGGACCGGCTACGTCTTCGAGGACAAGGCCGTCTGGCCCCAGGAACTGACCACCTGGACGGCCGGCTCCCTCCTCCTGGCCGTCGCAGCCCTGGGCGGCCACGAGGCCACGTGCGCGGTCTTCGGCGGCGACCACTTGCCGAGGGGGTTGGAAATAACGGACTGCTGCGACTGAGGGCGTGACGGGGGTCCTCAGCGCCGCTGCATCCGTCGATCCGTCAGCGGCGCTGCCCTCCGTCGAGCCGTCAGTGGCGCTGCATGCGGCCTGCGATGGCGTGGCCGACGAAGAGGTAGACGACTGCTGCGAGGCCGTAGCCTGCGATGACGCGGGCCCAGGCCTTGTCGAAGGTGAAGAGGTCGCGGGACCAGCCGGCCAGCCAGTTGGCCGCGTTGTGGACGAACTGCACCAGGTCGTTGGCGCGGTTGGCGTCCAGGAGGTACATCAGAATCCACAGGCCCAGGATGAGGGCCATGATGTCGGCGACGATCGCTATGACCGCCCCGGCTCGATTGCCGCTGCTGTATCGAGACATACCTTGCGGATTGCCGCCGGTTTTTGATTGAAACCCGGCTGATTCCGTGCGCGGCGGCCTAGGAGTTCAGCTCCGCCAGTACCCGCAGCGTATGCGGGTCCGGAGCCAGGGCCAACAGGTCCGTCACCGGGCCCTTGCGCCACAACTCCAGCCGCTCGGCGATCCGTTCCCGAGGGCCGACCAGCGAGATCTCGTCGGCGAAGGCGTCCGGCACGGCGAGCACGGCCTCCTCGCGCCGCCCGGTCAGGAACAACTCCTGAATCCGGCGCGCCTCCTCCTCGTACCCCATCCGCGCCATCAGATCCGCATGGAAGTTCCGGGCCGCGTGCCCCATCCCGCCGATGTAGAAGCCGAGCATGGTCTTGACCGGCAGCAGCCCTTCGCGCACGTCGTCACAGACGCGGACCTGGGCCATCGGGGCGATGAGGAACCCCTCCGGAGCGCCGGCGAGCGAGGCCTCGTACACCTCGGGGCGGGCCGGCGACCAGTACAGCGGCAGCCACCCGTCGGCGATCCGCGTCGTCTGCGCGACGTTCTTCGGCCCCTCCGCCCCGAGCAGAATCGGCAGATCGGCCCGCAGCGGATGCGTGATCGGCTTCAGCGCCTTGCCCAGCCCGGTCCCGTCCTCCCCCCGATAGGGATGCGAGTGGAACCGCCCGTCCAGCGCCACCGGCCCCTCCCGCCGCAACACCTGCCGTACGACGTCCACGTACTCCCGCGTCGCGGTCAGCGGCGACTTCGGGAACGGCCGCCCGTACCACCCCTCCACCACCTGCGGCCCCGACAGCCCGAGCCCCAGCATGACCCGGCCGCCGGAGAGATGGTCGAGGGTGAGGGCGTGCATCGCGGTGGTGGTCGGCGAGCGGGCCGCCATCTGCGCAACGGCCGTCCCCAGCCGGATCCTTGACGTCTGCGAGGCGATCCAGGTCAGCGGCGTGAAGACGTCCGACCCCCACGACTCGGCGGTCCACACCGAGTCGTACCCGAGCCGCTCGGCCTCCTGGGCCAGCGGCACATGATCGGCGGAGGGACCACGGCCCCAGTAACCGAGAGCGAGCCCGAGTCGCATGACGCCTCCTGTCTGACGGTCCGTCAGCTTCCGGACCGGCGGCTGCGACTGTACGACAACGGCCCCCCGCCCGGAAGGGCGAGAGGCCGTGAACGACGTCGAGGCGGCTCAGCCGCGCTGAATCCCGGAGGTGTCCTGCAGCACGCCCCGCCGCCCGTCCTGCGTCTGCGCGACCAGAGCCGGACCGCGCTGCTCGACGGCCAGGTACCAGGTACCCGGGGCGAGTTCGGCGATCGGCGTGGGCGAACCGTCCTCCGCGAACAGCGGCCGCGGCACCGGAACGGCGAACCAGAACGGCGAGAACTCCCCGGCCGGCGGCTGCGCCTGCGCCGGCTGCGGCTGGGCGGCGGCCCCATAGGGCTGCCCCCCCTGCGGCTGCCCGCCGTACTGCGCCTGCTGGCCCCCCGGGTATCCGTAACCCCCGGGCGGCTGAGCCCCGTAGGGCTGCTGCGTCACCTGCAGCTTGGGCGCCGGGACGAGAGCGGCCTGCAGGGCCGGGACGAGGGGGGTGGCGATGGCGGCGCCGGCGAGGACGAGGGCGGCGATGAAGCCGAGGATGAGGCCGGCAGCGGCGCTGCCCCCGGTGGGGATGTCCACCAGCGTCCAGAACAGGGCCCAGGCGACGAGGACCGTGAACGCCGTACCCACCGTGCCCAGGTCCAGACCGACGACCTTGCGCGGCTGCGGCAGTGCGCGGTTGACGACGATCAGGGCGGCACCGATCACGCCGCCCATGTAGAGGCCGAGGCCGGTACCGAGGTCGTCCCACGCGTTCGCGTCATAGCTGGCGATGCCGTCGACGGAGTAGAACTTGAGGAACGACGCGATGAACAGCAACACCGCTGCCCCGATCACCACGCCGTCGCCTCGAGTGAGGGAGCGGATATTCACTTCAGGTCCTTCGGATCAGTCGTCTCGTCGTCGGTAGACACTATCGTTCCCCCGACCAGGGTGTCTGCCGGGACCAGCCCGCCCGCCGCTAACCGCGCAGGAAACTCACGATTCCCTCAGAGATCCCCTGTGCGGCCTTCTGACGCCAGGCTGGGCTGGTGAGGAGTGCCGCGTCCTTGCTATCGCGCATGTTGCCGCACTCGATGAACACCTTGGGAACCGTTGACAGATTGAGACCGCCTAGGTCCTTTCGCGTGACGAGACCGGTGCCGTCGCCGATGTAGTTGGACGGCGGTTCGCCCGTGACGCGTACGAAGTTGCCCGCGACGCGCTCGCCGAGGTCGGCGGAGGGGGCGGCGATGGCGCGGGTGTCGGCGGCGCCCGCGTGCACGATGCCCGGCAGGATGACGTGGAAACCGCGGTCACCGGCCGCCGCGCCGTCCGCGTGGATGGAGATCGCCGCGTCGGCGCGGGCCTCGTTGCCGATGCGGGCGCGCTGGTCGACGCAAGGGCCCCAGGACGGTGAGCCGTTGTCGTGGGTCAGCTTCACGGTCGCGCCCTGCTTCTCCAGCAGCGCCTTCAGCCGGTGCGAGACGTCCAGCGTGAACTGGGCCTCCGTGTAGCCCGCGTTGGTGGAGGTGCCCGTGGTGTCGCACTCCTTGAAGTTCGTCCCGATGTTCACCTTGCGGTTGATCTCGGCCGTGTGCTGGAAGTTGCCGGGGTTGTGGCCCGGGTCGATCACGATGACCTTGCCCCTGAGGGAACCGGAGGCGGCGGGAGCGGAAGAGGTGGGCGCGGAGGAAGTGGGGGAGACCAGGGTCGGCTTGGGGCTGTCCGGCTGCTTGGCGTCGTCGCTGGGTGAGGAAGCGGCGGCACTGGGGGACGTACTCGCCGTGGACGACCGTACCGTCGCCTGGTCCGAGCCCTTGCCGTCGTCGCCCGACCCGCCCACGGCCTCGTACACGAGCCATCCGAGCAACGCGCCCGGCACGAGCGCGGCGAGCGCGACGGTGAGGGGGCCGCGGCGGGGACGGCGGGGCTGGGGTGGATCGAAGTCCGGTCCTACGTACGACACGCCTGCCACCCTAGCGGGCGGCCAGGGCGTCCACAGGGTGCGTCGCGTCCGAACGACCGCGGGGGAAAGGGAACACAGCGTCACAGCTCCGCTACACGGACCTACCGCGGGCCGACAGGAGCCAGCATCGGCGCATGCACAGAACCCGTACCACCACCGCCGGACTCCTCGCGGCCGTCACACTGACCGCCTGCGGAAGCCAGGCCACGCACACCACCACGCCCGACGCCCGTCACCCCGCCGGGACGTCGGCGTCCCTGACGGCGCGCGCGGCGTTCGAGCAGATATCCCGCGTGGTACGGACGGCGAACATGACCGGCACCGTCACCGCCGCGAACGACCCGAACCAGCTTCTCGGCCGCCCCGACGAGTACACGTCCAAGGTCACCTTCTCCGACAGCTTCGTCCCTGCGAACGCCGTCACCGGAGCCGCTCCCGGCGACGTCGAACGAGGCGGGGCCGTCGAGGTGTTCACCGATCCGGCGGCCGCCAAGGCGCGGGCGGACCACATCCAGGGGGTCACACGGTCGACGCCGGCCCTCGCCGAGTACGACTACGTGCACGGCCGCGTCCTCGTCCGGGTCTCCCGCTACGTGCCACCGGCCCGGGCCGCGGCGTACCGGGCGGCTGTGGACCGCCTGTTCTGAGTCCGTCCTGAACCGCGCTCAGATCCCCGCCCCCGTCCGCCGCAGCACACGCAACGAGTCCGTCGCCGAGATCTCCGTGAAGGCGCCGGACTCCAGGGCCCGGAGATAGACGCGGTAGGGCGCCTGCCCGGTGAACTCGTCCTCGGGGTCCGGGAAGACGTCGTGGATGAGCAGCAGGCCGCCCTCGGCGACATGCGGGGCCCAGCCCTCGTAGTCGGCGGTGGCGTGCTCGTCGGTGTGACCCCCGTCGATGAAGACGAGCCCCAGGGGAGTGCCCCAGAACTGCGCGATCTGCGGCGACCGCCCCACCAGCGCCACGACGTGCTCCTCCAGCCCGGCCCGGTACAACGTCCGCCGGAACGTCGGCAGCGTGTCCATCAGCCCGATCTCCGGGTCGACGGTCTCCGGGTCGTGGTACTCCCACCCGGGCTGCTGCTCCTCGCTGCCGCGGTGATGGTCCACGGTCAGGGCCGTCACCCCGGCCTGCCGGGCCGCGTCGGCGAGGAGAACGGTGGACCGGCCGCAGTACGTGCCCACTTCCAGCAGCGGAAGCCCGAGGGAGCCCGCCTCGACGGCCGCCGCGTACAACGCCAGCCCCTCACCCACGGGCATGAACCCCTTGGCCGCCTCGAACGCGGCCAGGATCTCGGGCTTGGGTGCCGCGGTCATGGGGGTCCTTCCGGTCGTACTGGGCGAGCATCAGGGGCCCCATGCTGCCGCACCCCCGGCCGACAATTCGACAGGGGGTGCCGGCAATGCTTCAAGGGGCGCGGGGCTGTATCGATATGCGGCTCCGCCGCGTGGGCGCGACCAGCCACGACGGCGCGTCAGCCGCCATCCAGCCCTACCCGGCACCCCCGCGGAGCGCTACGCGCTGACACTCTCCCCAGGCAGCGAAAGATCCAGATCCACCGCCCGCTCCTCCCCGGAATGCGACGCGGCAGACGCAAGCGGCCCATGCCCGAACGCCCGCGCGGCCAGCACATACGTACCCTCCGCCGGAACCGCGAGCTCATAGCTCCCGTCCTCGTCGGAGACCGCGGCCCCGGCCTGACGCCCCCGCCTGTCGATCAGCGTCACCTTGGCCCGAGCCACCGGTGCACCCTCGGCGTCCAGGACGCGTCCGCGGAACCCTCGCAGCGCCTCCTCGGCCCGCTCCAGCGCAGCGTCCTCCTCGCTGCTGGCCCGCAACTGCGGCGCCCGGTTCGGCTTCGGCAGGAACAGGGCCATCAGCAGGCCGATCGCCACCGCACCCGTCGCGATCAGGAAGGACACCCGGAAGCCGTGCATGGTCGGTATCTCGACCCCGCCGACGTTCTTCGCGGTGTTGGCCAGCACCATCCCGATGACGGCGCTCGACACGGACGTACCGATGGACCGCATCAGGGTGTTGAGGCCGTTCGCCGCCCCGGTCTCGGAGGCCGGGACCGCACCCACGATCAGCGCGGGGAGCGAGGAGTACGCGAGGCCGATGCCCGCGCCGAGGACGACCGCGATGACCAGGCTCTGCCAGGCCGCGCTCATCAGGCCGAGCCCCGCGCCGTAGCCGATGGCGATGATCAGCATGCCGAGGATCAGGGTGACCTTGGGGCCGTACTTGGCGGAGAGGCGGGCGTACACCGGCGCCGTGAACATCATCGTCAGGCCCAGCGGGGCGACCAGCAGCCCCGCGACGACCATCGACTGGCCGAGGCCGTAGCCCGTCGCCTTCGGGAGCTGGAGCAGCTGGGGAAGGACGAGCGAGACGACGTAGAAGGAGACACCGACCATGATCGAGGCCAGGTTGGTGAAGAGGACCGCCGGGCGGGCGGTGGTGCGCAGGTCGACGAGGGGTGCGGCGGAACGCAGCTCGAACAGGCCCCACAGGACGAGGACGACCGCGGACGCGGCGAACATGCCGAGCGTGGTGCCGGAGGTCCAGCCCCAGTCGCTGCCCTTGGTGATCGGCAGGAGGAAGAGGACCAGGCCGGCCGAGAGGCCGATCGCGCCCAGGACGTCGAAGGTGCCCTCGGCGCGCATCGGGGACTCCGGCACGACGAGGAGGGTGAGGACGATCGAGAGGACGCCGAGGCCGGCGGCGCCGTAGAAGAGGGCGTGCCAGTCGGCGTGCTGGGCGACCAGGGCGGCGAGCGGCAGGGCGAGTCCGCCGCCGACGCCGATCGAGGAGCTCATCAGCGCCATCGCGGAGCCGAGCTTCTCGCGGGGCAGCATGTCGCGCATCAGGCCGATGCCGAGCGGGATGGCGCCCATCGCGAAGCCCTGGAGCGTACGGCCGACGATCATCGGGAGCAGGGTGCTGGTGAAGGCGCTGACCAGCGCGCCGACCACCATCAGGGCGATGCTGAGGATCAGCATGCGCCGCTTGCCGTACAGGTCGCCGAGGCGGCCCATGATCGGGGTGGCCACGGCGCCGGAGAGCAGCGTCGAGGTCAGGACCCAGGTGGCGTTGCTCGGCGCGGTGTCCAGCAGCTGCGGCAGGTCCTTGATCACCGGGACGAGCAGGGTCTGCATCACCGCGACAACGATCCCCGCGAAGGCGAGTACGGGGACCACGGCCCCGCTCGCTCTCCGGGCGGGCTGGTCGTTCGTCGTGTGGGTCATGGGGTGAGGCCTCCAGTGAGATAAGTGCTGGGTAAACCTCGTATGCACGGGCAACTATTCCGTTGCTTCGAGCCTCTAAGCAATTCTTGACCCGGTCATGGGAATCTGATCAGCCGTCAACTATGGCCATGCGGTGGAACGTGTTCTAGTCTCGCGCGCCATGAGGGCATATGTGGCCGGGGTCGGGATGACCAAGTTCGAGAAGCCCGAGACCCGTGACTGGCAGTACTGGGACATGGTGCGGGAAGCGGGCGGGGCCGCGCTCGTGGACGCGGGGATCGCGTACGACGAGGTGGAACAGGTTCCCATCGGCTACTGCTTCCAGCCCTCTACCGCCGGCCAGCGGGCCGCGTATGAGCTGGGTCTCACGGGCGTCCCGGTCTACAACGTCAACAACAACTGCGCGACCGGCTCCACGGCCCTGATGCTCGCCCGGCAGCTGGTCGAGGGCGGATCGGCGGACTGCGTACTGGCGCTGGGCTTCGAGAAGATGAAGAGGGGAGCGCTGGGCGGGGGAGCCGACGGCGGAGACTTCTCGACCTCCCCCGTCGCCCGGCACTACGGGATCATGGCGGCCCGGCACGGCTTCGAGATGACCCCGCCCACCGCCCAGATCTTCGGCGACGCGGCCCGCGAGCACATGGAGAAGTACGGCACGACGGAGGCGCAGCTCGCCGCCGTGGCCGCCAAGAACCACCGGCACTCGGCGCACAACCCGAACGCGCAGTTCCGGGATGTGTACGAGGTGGCCGACATCCTCGCCGCCCGTACCGTGCACCGTCCGCTCACCAAGCTGCAGTGTTCGCCGACGTCCGACGGGGCCGCCGCGGCCGTGGTGGTGTCGGAGCGGTTCGCGGACAGGCGGGGGCTCACCGGTCTCGTCGAGATCGTCGCGCAGGCCATGACCACCGACACCGGGGAGTCCTTCGCCTCCGGCTCCTGCGTCGACGTCGTCGGACAGCCCATGTCCCGGGAGGCGGCCCGGCAGGTGTACGAGCGGTCCGGGCTCGGCATCGAGGACGTGGACGTCGTCGAGCTGCACGACTGCTTCTCCGTCAACGAGCTGCTGACGTACGAGGCGCTCGGGATGTGCGGGGAGGGGGAGTCCGGCAAGCTCGTCGAGTCCGGGGCGACCACGTACGGCGGCCGCTGGGTGGTGAACCCGTCCGGCGGCCTGATCTCCAAGGGACACCCCCTGGGCGCGACCGGCATCGCCCAAGTGGCGGAACTGGTCTGGCAGGTGAGGGGCGAGGCGGGGGAGCGGCAGGTCCCGGGCGCGAGGGTGGGGCTCGCGCACAACATCGGCCTGGGCGGGGCGGCGGTGGTGACACTGCTGCGCACGACCGAGGCTGCGGCGGGGGCCTGAACGAGTACGCCGTCACGTAGTCCGTCATGTGGTCCCTCACGTTGACCGTCACGCGGTTCGTTACGTTGGCCGTCACGCGGCGCCAACCGGCCCCCGGCTGTCGGCGCTGCTGTCGCAACCGCTACATCTGATCCTGCGGGCGCAGGCGGGTGCCCGGCGGCAACCCATGCGGCAGCGGGGCACGCTCCCCGGGCAGGACACAGGCGGAGACACACATGGCCATCCCTCCGGACTCGGTGCGCGGGTACATCGTCCTCGCCCGTCCCACCAACCCCTGGGCACTCCTCGTCGCCCGACTCACCTTCTGGAGTGCCCTGTCGACCCTGTCGGCTCTCACGCCCTTCTACATCGCCGACGCTCCCCTGTGGATCTGGCCCCTCGCCCTCATCGCCTGTCTCCTCATGGCCTGGCAGACGGTCGACGCGATACGTGGCAAAGGCCGGGACGGCGCCGGGTGAGGCAGGGGGCCTAGGTCTGGCGGACGAGGAGCGGGTGGGGCGAAATCCTGATGCTAGGGGTGCAACCGGGTTGGGAACATGACAGGCATGCTGGAAGCCGCTGACGTCACCCGGACCCCGCCCCGTACCGTCTCCCCCACCTGGCTGGTGGTGGCGCTCGCCTGCGCCGGGCAGTTCCTGGTCGTGCTGGACGTGTCGGTCGTCAATGTGGCGCTGCCGTCCATGCGCGCCGACCTGGGGCTGAGCGCGCAGGGTCTGCAGTGGGTGGTCAACGCGTACGCGATCGCCTTCGCCGGGTTCATGCTGCTCGGCGGGCGCGCGGGGGACCTGTACGGGCGCAAGCGGATGTTCCTGGTCGGGCTCGGCTTGTTCACGCTGGCCTCGCTCGGCGGCGGGCTCGCTCAGCAGGGCGGCGAGCTGCTGATCGCACGGGCCGTGCAGGGGCTGGGGGCCGCGGTGCTCGCACCCTCGACGCTGACGATCCTCACCTCCGCCGTGCCGGAGGGGGCGGCGCGGATGCGGGCGATCGCGACCTGGAGCGCGGTCGGCGCGGGCGGCGGCGCCGCGGGCGGGCTGGTCGGCGGTGCCCTGGTGGACGGGCTGTCGTGGCGGTGGGTACTGCTGATCAACGTGCCGGTCGGGGCCGTGGTGCTGGCCGGTTCCCTGCGATGGCTCACGGAGAGCCGCAATGGGGACGGGCGCAGGGTGGACCTGCCGGGCGCGGTCCTGGTCACGGCCGGGCTCGCGACCCTCGCGTACGGCATCTCGCAGACCGAGGCCAAGGGCTGGACGGCTGCCGCGACCCTGCTGCCGCTGGCCGCAGGACTGACCCTGATCGCGGTGTTCCTGCTCGTCGAGGCGCGTACGACGGCCCCGCTGATGCCGCTCGGGCTGTTCCGGGTGCGGGCCGTGTCGTCGGCGAACGCGTCGATGTTCCTGACCGGCTTCGCGATGTTCTGCATGTGGTACTTCATGACGCTGTACGCGCAGAACGTGCTCGGCTACTCCCCGCTGGAGGCGGGTCTCGCGCTGGTGCCGAGCTCCCTTGCGATCGTGCTCGGCTCGAAGCTCGCGCCGCGGTTCATGCCGGCGCTGGGCGCGCGGAACCTGGCCGCGCTGGGGACGCTGATCGCGGTGGCGGGCTTCGCCTGGCAGTCGGCGATGACGCCGAGGGGCGCGTACCTGACCGAGATCATGTTCCCCGGGATCCTGATGATGCTGGGCGCCGGACTGACCGCGACCCCGCTCGCCGCGCTCGCCACCTCGGGAGCGGCGCCGGGGGAGGCCGGGCTGGTCTCCGGGCTGATCAACACCTCCCGCACGATGGGCGGTTCACTGGGGCTCGCGGTGATGTCGACGATCGCGGCCGCGCGCACCGGCGACAGCGGGACAGCGGGGGCGCTGACGGACGGCTACGCACTGGTGTTCCGTACGGGGGCGGGGGTGCTGCTCGCCGGGGCGGCGCTGATGCTGGTGTGGCTGCCGCGGAGGACGGCGGCAGGAAAGGCGGCAACGGCGCGAACGGCGGGAACGGGGGCGGGTTCGAAGAGTTCGGCGGGGTGAGGCAACGGTTCGGGCCGCGCATGGACTCCTTTGTATGTCTAGGAGGTGCCCATGGGGGATCGCAAGGAAGCTCGGGACATGGAGTTCCAGAGCTTTTTCATCGGCCGCTGGCCGCGGCTGATGCGGACGGCATTTCTCCTCACGGGGGAGCAACACGCCGCCGAGGACCTGGTCCAGTCGACGTTCGAGCAGGTCTACGTGGCCTGGCGCAAGGTCGGTTCGGCGGACGATCCGGAGGCGTACGTACGGCGCGTGATGATCAACGCGCACAACCGCAAACACCGCAGAAGGCTGAGGGAGTTCCTCGCGCCGAAGGACGACTCGGGGCTGGTGCGCGAGGTCGCCGACACCGGTGACCGCATGGCGCAGGCCGACGACCGGGGTGTTCTGCTGACGGCTCTGGCCGAGTTGCCGGCCCGGCAGCGCGAGGCGGTGGTCCTGCGGTACTGGGAGGACCTGACGGAGACCCAGGCGGCCGAGGCGATGGGCTGCTCGGTGGGCACGGTCAAGAGCAACGCGGCCAAGGGGCTCGCGAAACTCCGTGCCATACCGGGACTGGCCGACATGGTGACCAGGCCCGGCCCGGTGGGGCCCCGGCTCGGCCCGGTGGAGGCCCCGCCCGGCCCCATGGAGGCCAGGCCCGGCCATGAGCAGCGGCCTCTTTTGACTGACCCGAGCGGGGGGCGGAACTGATGGGCGCGGAGCGGGAAGCGAGCCACGACATGACGGGCACGGACATCGCCCTCCTGCTGGCCGACGCGGCGGACGGGGTCGAGATCGGTATAGCCCCCACGCAGGCGGTGATCCGCGGTGGCCGACGGCGCCGCGCCCGGCGCTGGGCGGTGGCCGCAGGTGCGGCGCTGGCGCTCGCCGGGACGACGGGCGCGGTGGCACTGACGGGGCTGCCGGGCGGGGACGGGGGACGGGTAGTGCCGTCGGTCACCCGGCCGTCGCACAAGGCATCCCTCGTCGAGCCGCACCGTACGGACCTGGCGAACGGGGTCGAGGACGGCAAGGACTGGGCGGTCTTCATCGACGTGTGGGACGCGCCGCACAACAAGGCGGACGCGGAGATCCAGTTGGCGGCGATGAGCGAGTACAAGGGCGAGTGGCCTGCGTCGGTGCGGAGGGCCGCCGACCTGGTGGGCAGGACCACCTACTTCGTGCATCGCGACAACCAGGGCGACGACTCGGTGGTGGTCGAGGATTCGGTGCCCGAGCGGTCCGTCACGGTGAGCTCCCGGGTCGGCCTCACAGCGATGGGGCTGACGCCTTCCGCCAAGCCCCTGCGTCTGGTGGTCGGCCAGGCCGGCAAGTCGACCGAGGAGGTCACCTGCGCCTGGAAGGACGGGACGAGCACGCTCCTGCACCGGGTCTCGGGACCCACCGACACCGGCGAGTTCCAGCAGGGCCTGCGCACGGTCGAGGGTTCCAAGGACCGCTGGTTCGTGTGCCTGGCGCCGAAAGGCACGGCCTACGAAGACGCGCGGGTGACGGGGGTGGAGCAGTGAGGCCCACGGCACCGGCGCGGTGACGGCTCACAGCCAGCCCTGCTGACGGGCCTCCCGCATCGCTTCCATCCGGTTGCGGGTGCCCGTCTTGCCGATGGCCGAGGACAGGTAGTTGCGGACCGTGGACTCGGACAGATGCAGCTTGGCGGCGATGTCGGCGACCGTCGCGCCGTCCACGGACGCCTTCAGGACGTCGCACTCGCGGGCGGTCAGCGGATTCGGCCCGGCGCTGAGCGCGGCCGCGGCGAGCGCGGGGTCGATCACGGTCTCGCCGGTCAGCACCCGGCGGATCGCGGCCGCCAACTCCTCGACGGGACCGTCCTTGACGAGGAATCCGGCGGCTCCGGCCTCCATGGCGCGGCGCAGATAGCCGGGGCGTCCGAAGGTGGTGAGTATCAGCACCCGGCAGTCCGGTACCTGCTCGCGCAGGTCGGCCGCCGCGTCCAGGCCGCTGCGGACGGGCAGTTCGATGTCCAGCAGGGCCACGTCCGGACGGTGGGTCAGGGCCGCGTCCACGATCGCCTCGCCGGAGGCCACCTGGGCGACGACGGTCATGTCCGGCTCCATGCCGAGCAGTAAGGCGAGCGCGCCCCGCATCATCCCCTGATCCTCGGCGAGCAGGACCCGCACGTTCTTCGCCGGGCGACGGTCCCGGGGCATCTCGTCCACGGGGCAAGGGTAGGGCGCGGGCGGGCCGGGGGCGGGTCGGAATAGGTTCCGTGTGAAGCGTGAACGTGAAGAACCCTTGGAAGAACCCTAGATGGAATGTCCGGACGATCCCGTTTTCAGCAAGGAGGTGGCCGTGTCCCAGTCCCGGCACACCTATCAGGTTCTTCCCACCAGAAGGACGCAGGGGACCGATGTGCCCTGGCCGCACGACGTGCACATCGCGCTTCCTCCGTCGTACGAGCACGGCGACCGCGCCTACCCCGTCCTCTGGGTGACGGACGCGTCCCTCACCTTCCCGCTCGTCGTCGGCCTGCTCAACTGGCTCCACACCGTGGGGGAGGTCGCCGAGCTCATCGTGATCGGCGTCGGGGCTCCCGACGAGAGCGATCCGGCGGAGTTCGGCGCGCGCCGGACTCACGACTTCTACGCCAGGCCGAGATGGGTCAACGCCGGGCTCGGCGGCGCGCGCATGGAAGCACTGGCCGGCGACACGCCGACGCGTGGCGGCGGCGCCGACGCGATGCTGTCGTTCCTGGTCGACGAGTTGCGCCCGCGGTTGGCGACCGATTTCCGGTGCGACGACGATCACGGCCTCGTGGGGTTCTCCGGTGGCGGACACTTCGTCGGCTACGCCCTCCTCTCCCGGCCGACGGCCTTCGGTCGCTATCTGGCCGCCAGCCCAGCCCTCAGTGGGTGTGAGGACCTGCTGTTCACACTGGAGACCGAGTACGCCAGGACCCACGACGACCTGGCGGCGAAGGTGTTCCTCGGCGCGGGCGAGGCGGAGCTCACCGATCCCTTCGTGGCCGCCGCCGACATCCTCGGCTCGATGACCCGCATGGCACAGCTGCTGCGCCTACGGGACTACCCGTCGCTGGAGGTCACCTCCCGCCTGTACCCCAGACAGACCCACGGCTCGGCGTTGTCGTACACACTGAACGAGGGTCTGCGCACGCTGTACCCCGTCACCGCTGCCAGCGACGGATGAGCAGATGCACGGCAGCAGCTCGCGACGAGTCGTCCCCTGCCGCAGGCGCCGGTCCTAGGCTCGGGAGCCATGACCCTTCTGATCACCGTGTGGGGAGCGTCTCCCGGAGTGGGCAAGTCGACGCTGTGTGCCTGGCTGGCCCCATGGCTGGCCGGTACGGGACTGCGGGTGGACCACTTCCGCGAGGAGGAGATCTTGACCCGGCCGCAGTTCGTGGCGGTGGCCGATGAGTTCAGGCCGAACGACACGGTCCAACCGGGGACGCTGATCGCGGCGACGGCGAAGTTCGTCGATGCGGTCATGGCGAGTGGCGATGACGTGGTGATCGCGGACGCGCTGATGCCGTTCGTGCCGACGCTGCTGGCCATGGGGCACGGCGAAGAGACGATCGCCGACTTCATGACGGCCCTCACGAAGATCCTGGCACCGGTCGGGCCGGTCATGGTCTTCCTCGACGGGAACGCCGAGTCCGCGTTGTCCCGGGCCGCGACGAGGGAAGGCCCGCATTGGCTGGACCGGTACGTCAAGAAACTCGCCCGCTACGAGGTCAGCCCACCGGTGGCAGACCTCGCCTCGGCGGTGACGTACCTGCGGCGTGAGCGCGCAGTGACGCTTGACGCCGTTCGCCGGAACCACTGGGGGCTCGTGGTGATCGAACGAGCCGACGAACTGCCCCCGAGTGAGGTTCTCCGGGTGGCGCAACAGGGACTGAGACCGTGGGTCGAATCGACTGCCGCACACCGATGGGACAAGCCGGGGCGGACGACGACGTGAGCCGGGTGGTCAGCGCGCCCTGGGCGCCGTGGCTGGCTCGAGGTCCAGCAAACCGCCGGTCTCCACGGGGAGTTCGGCCGTGACCGTGAAGCCGCCGCGCGGCGCGGGACCGGCGGTCAGCGAACCGCCGGCCGCCGCGAGGCGTTCGGTAAGCCCCTTCAGACCGGTGCCGCCGACGCCAACGCCAACGCCGGCGGCGGGCGGCACGTCCGGCTCGCCGTCCCCGTCCCCGTCCCCGTCGCCCTTCCCGTGCCCATCGCCGTTGTCGGAGACGGTGAGCCGGACGTGCTCGGCCGAGGCGACCACGCCGATCTCGCAGCGCGTCGCACCGGAGTGCCGTACGACATTGGTGACCGCCTCGCGCACCACCCAGCCCAGCAGCGCCTCGCACTGCGGGGCCAGGGGAGCGCCGGAGCGGGTGACCACCGGTTCGACGCCGGCCGCGGTCAGCACCGAGCGGGCCCGGTCCAGTTCGGTGCCGAGACTGCCCTCGCGGTAGCCGGTCACGGCCTCGCGGATCTCGGTGAGCGCCTGCCGGCCCACGGACTCGATGTCGGTGATCTGCCCGAGCGCCGCGTCCAGGTCGCGCGGGGCCAGCCGGCGGGCGGCCTCCGACTTCACCACGATCACGGACATGGTGTGGCCGAGCAGGTCGTGCAGGTCCCGGGAGAACCGCAGGCGTTCCTTCTCGACGGCCTGGTGGGCCAACTCCTCGCGGGCGGCGCGCAGTTCGCGCACCGCTTCGGAGAGGGAGAGGATCGCGGCCGTCACCATGGTCGAGATCCAGGTGGCGTACGCGATGGTGAGGCCGGACCAGCCGCCGCGGAGGGCGGAGACCACACCGGCGAGCACGGCGACGGCCGTGCCGGCCCAGCGCAGGTGTTCGCCCCGCAGCGCGGCGCCCGTCGCCAGGCCCAGCAAGGGGAAGAACAGCAGCCAGTTGCCGGCGTAGCCGCCGGCGAGGCCGCAGGTGATCGCGGCCATCAGGACCAGCGCCACCCGGGTGGAGGCCGCCTGACGCTTCTCCTTCACGAAGGAGCGGGCGGCGACGTAGATGTAGAGGGAGTTGAAGGCGAGCAGTCCCAGGCCGCCGATCCACGGGTTGGGGGTCTTGCCCTGGAAGAGGTTGGAGAACGCGCCCAGCCCCATCAGCAGCCAGGGGAGCAGGGAGAAGGCGGTCGGCGGCGGGCCCGGGTTCTCGGGCACCTCGGCGCCGGTGCGGCGGGCCTCCTTCGCCGCGGCCTTGAAGGCCTGCATGTCCGCCCGCCACCGCGCTCGCGCGGCCTGCCACTCGCGAAGCCGGCAGGCGGCCCCTCGCGTCCAGTACATCTGTCGCTCCCCCATTCAGACGGTCCGACCGGACCGCCGGTACGACAGCACAGCGTATGAACCGAACGCCAGCAACCAGGCGGACAGCACCGCGACCGCGCCGAGCGCCGGGGCGTGGCCGGACGCGACGGAGGTGCCGAGTTCGGCGAAGCGGTAGGTGGGGGTGTAGGCGGACACGGTGCGCAGCCAGTCCGGGAACAGGGCGACCGGGAACCACAGTCCGCCGAGGACGGCGAGGCCCAGGTTGCAGGCCATGTTGGTGACGCCGGTGGTCTGGCCGGTGAGCCGGTAGCCGTTGCCCAGGCCCAGCAGGGTGAAGGGCACCGAGCCCAGCCACAGCAGCACCGCGATCGCGGCCCACTGCCACACGGCCAGCCGTACGCCGTTGAGCAGCCCGCCCGCCGCGAGCACCGCCACGATCGCCGGTACGACGGTCACCGAGCCGGTCAGGGTCCTGCCGACGACGACCTGGCGCGGAGTCATCGGCGTCACCCTGAGCTGGCGCAGCCATCCGATCGCCCGGTCCTCGGCGACCCCGCCGCCGGTGTTGAGCGCGCAGCCGACGGCCCCGTACCCGGCCATCCCGACCATCGCCCCGGTCTTCCAGGTGCCGTCGGCCGCCCCGAGGTTGGTGAACAGCAGGTACATCAGTACCGGCATCGCGATCCCGCCGATGACGAAACCGACGTCCCGCAGGGTGCGGCGCACTTCGAGCTTGAGGTAGTCGAACATCACGCCGCCTCCGTGACCGATTCCGTGACCGATGAGGTGAGGGCCAGAAAGGCCTCGTCCAGGGACGCCGGGGCGACCTCCAGGCCGCGTATCGCGCCCATCGCCGCGAGGGCGACGACCGTCGCGTCCGGGTCGTCGGTGCGCAGCCGGGCCCGGTCGCCGCGGATCTCCAGGGACCGCACGCCCGGCAGCCGCTCCAGGCCGTCCGAGGGGTGGCCGGCCAGGTCGAAGGCGACCAGGCCGCCGCCGACCGAGCGCTTGAGCTGCTCGCCGGTGCCGTCGGCGATGATCCGCCCGCGGTCGATGACGAGGATGCGGTCCGCGTAGGCGTCGGCCTCCTGGAGGTGGTGCGTGGAGAACAGGACGGTGTGGCCGCGGCGCGCATAGCCGCGCATCGACGTCCAGAACGCCTGCCGCGCCTCGACGTCCAGCGCGGACGTCGGTTCGTCCAGCACGAGCAGCGCCGGGCTCCCGGCGAGGGCGAGCGCGAACCGCACCCGCTGGACCTGCCCGCCGGAGAGCCGGTCCACCCGGCGCCCCGCCAGTTCGGCGATCCCGGCCAGCTCGAGCGCCCGTGCGACCGGCATCGGCGCCGGGTAGCGCCCGGCGACGAAGGTGACCAGTTCCCGCACGGTGACCCGGGGCACCGCCCGCGCCTCCTGCAGCATCGCGCCCACCCGCCCGTCCCGCACCGCCCGCTCCGGGTGCGCGCCGAACAGCCGTACGGTCCCCTCGTCCGGCTCGATCAGCCCGAGCAGCAGCGAGATTGCCGTCGACTTCCCGGCCCCGTTGCGCCCGAGCAGCGCGACCGTCTCACCGGGCGCGACGGCGAGGTCGAGGCCGTCGACGGCCCGTACCGTGCCGTAGTTCTTGACCGCCCCCGTGAAGGACACGGCCGCTTCGGCGTCCGATGTCATCCCTTTGTCCGATGTCGTCCCTACGACTGTCATGCCTACGACGCTACGAACCCCGGCGCCCGCCCGGCAGATGCGCTTGTACGGACCCGGGCAGTACAAATGTCCCGAACCCCGTCACCTGACACAGCGTCAGGAGACTTCACAATGGCGGTGGGCTGGGCTATACAAGGGGCGCCGGACTGGAACGCGTTCTAGATCGGCACCCGCAGCGACCTCGGTGCGGCCGACGGTGCGGACGGCTGCACCGGGGTCTTCAGTCGCCACCTTCAGGAGCCCCATGCCCATCGACGCGGCCAAGGCCCTCGCCGCCGAACCCCGGACCGGCGAGCTGACCTGGACCACCAAGGACGTCCAGCTCTACCACCTCGGCATCGGCGCCGGCATCCCCGCCACCGACCCCGACGAGCTGCGCTACACCCTGGAGTCCCGGCTGCACGTGCTGCCCAGTTTCGCCACCGTCGCCGGCTCCGGCTCACCGGGCGTGATCAGCGGACTGTCGATGCCGGGCATCGACGTCGACCTCGCCAAAGTCCTGCACGGCGGCCAGTCGCTCACCCTGCACCGCCCCATCCCGGCCCAGGGCACCGCCACCGCCACGGGCCGTATCGCCGCCGTGTACGACAAGGGCAAGGCGGCCGTCCTGGTCATGCGCACCGAAGTCGCCGACACCGACGGCCCGTTGTGGACCAACGACGCCCAGATCTTCGTACGGGGCGAGGGCGGCTGGGGCGGCGACCGCGGCCCCTCCACCCTCCCCCACTCTCGACTTCGCTCGAGCGGGGGGACCCCCACCGACGAACCCACCGGCGAACCCGACCGAATCGTCGAACGCCCGATCCGCGAGGACCAGGCCCTGCTCTACCGCCTGTCCGGCGACTGGAACCCGCTGCACGCCGACCCCGAGTTCGCCAAGCTCGCCGGGTTCGAGAAGCCCATCCTGCACGGGCTGTGCACCTACGGCATGACGCTGAAGGCGGTCGTCGACACGCTGCTGGGCGGGGACGTCGGCCGGGTGCGCTCGTACACGACCCGGTTCGCCGGCGTGGTCTACCCCGGCGAGACCCTGCGCGTCCGCATGTGGCACACGGCGGAGTCCACCAGGGTCGCCGTCAGCGCCGTCGAGCGGGGCGACGCGCCCGTCCTCGCCGACACCGTCGTCGAACACTCCTGAATCCCAGCTGACGTGAGGGGAGCCGCACCATGCGAGCAGCCGTACTGAACGAGATCGGCCAGGACAAGCTGGAGGTCATCGAGGACGTCGAGCCGACGGGCTTCGGGCCCGGCAGGGTGCGGATCCGGATACGCGCCACGGGCCTGTGCCACTCGGACCTGTCCGCGATGAACGGGGTGCTGCCGCAGCCGGCGCCGTTCGTGCCCGGGCACGAGGGCGCGGGCGAGGTCCTGGAGGTGGGGGAGGGCGTCACCCGCGTCAAGCCCGGCGACCGGGTCGTCGTCTGCTGGCTGCCTGCCTGTGGCGCCTGTCCGGCCTGCAAACGCGGCCAGACCGAACTGTGCCTGGCCGGATTCATGAACGCCGGCACCCCCAACTTCAAGCGCCCCGGCGGCGACGTCTTCGGCTTCGCGGGCACCGGCACCTTTGCCGAGGAGGTCGTGGTCGACGCCGGCTGCGCGGTGCCGATCCCCGACGACGTGCCCTTCGACATCGCCGCGCTGATCGGCTGCGGGGTCACCACGGGCCTCGGGGCGGCCCTCAACACCGCCGACGTGGAGGCCGGTTCATCGGTCGCCGTCATCGGCTGCGGAGGCGTCGGCATCTCCGCGATCCAGGGGGCGCGGCTGAAGGGCGCCGCCGAGATCGTCGCCGTCGACCCGGTCGCCGCGCGCCGCGAGTCGGCGCTCAAGTTCGGCGCCACCAAGGCCGTCTCACCCGACGAACTGCCCACCGCCAAGCAGGAGGTCACCGGCGGCGAGGGCTTCGACTACGTCTTCGAGGTCGTCGGCAAGTCGGCCACCGCCCGCACCGCCTACGAGAACACCCGGCGCGGCGGCACCCTCGTCGTCGTCGGGGCGGGCGCCATGGACGACTTCCTGCAGCTCAACATGTTCGAGCTGTTCTTCGACGAGAAGCGCATCCTGCCGTCCATGTACGGCGGCGGCGACGTCCTGCGCTCCTACGAACGCACCATCGCCCTGTGGCGGGCCGGCCGCGTCGACCTGGAGGGCCTGATCACCCACCGGGTGCCGCTGAGCGAGATCAACGAGGCGCTGGACCAGATGCGTTCGGGGACCGCGCTGCGTACGTGCATCGAGATCTGACGCCTACGTGAAGACGCCTGTGTGAAGACGCCTACGTGAAGGGTGCTCATGTCACTGCCACTTGAGGGACTGGCCGCCGTCGTCACCGGCGCCGGGCGCGGTCTGGGCCGGGCCGAGGCGCTGGAGCTCGCCCGGCTCGGAGCGGCCGTCGTCGTCAACGACTTCGGACAGCCGGGCCGGGACGGCACGGGGGAGGCCTCCGCGGCCCCAGCCGAGGAGGTCGCCACCGAGATCCGCGCGACGGGCGGGCGTGCCGTGGCGCACACCGGCGACGTGGCCGACTTCCAACAGGCGCGGGAACTGGTCGAGTTGGCGGTCGCGGAGTTCGGGAAGCTGGACGTCCTGGTCAACAACGCGGGCATCCTGCGCGACCGGATGGTGTTCTCCATGACCGAGGGGGAGTGGGACTCGGTGATCCGGGTCCACCTCAAGGGCCACTTCAACACGACCCACTTCGCCGCCGCCCACTGGCGCGAACGCTCCAAGGCGACGGGCGCCCCGGTCTACGGCCGTATCGTCAACACGTCCTCGGAAGCCTTCCTCGCGGGCTCCGCGGGCCAGCCCAACTACGCTGCGGCCAAGGGCGGAATCGTCGGCCTGACCACCTCGACGGCCCTCGCGCTCGCCAAGTACGGGGTCACCGCCAACGCCATCTGCCCCCGCGCCCGTACCCGGATGACGGAGGACGTCTTCGCCGGCTTCCAGGAGCCCGACGACGGCATCGACCCGCTCTCGCCCGAGCATGTCGCCCCGCTCGTCGGCTACTTGGCCTCGCCCGCCGCGTCCCGCGTCAACGGACAGCTCCTCGTGGTGCACGGCGGCATGGTGGCGATCGTCGACCGGCCGCGGGTGCGGGCCAAGTTCGACAGCAAGCAGGACACGTTCACGTACGACGAGCTGGAGGCCGTCCTCACCCCGCACTACGCCGAACGCCCGGAGGGGGAGACGTTCGGGGCGGTGGAGGTGCTGGGGCTGAAGCGCACGTAACTGGAGGGGCAAGGGGAGAGGGCCCGCACATCGGCACTGATGTGCGGGCCCTCTCCGTCTGCTCTCTGCTCTCAGCGAGCCGTCCCCGTGTCCTCGGACTGCTTGCGGTGACGGCCCTGAGGGGCCGTGTCACCGTCCTGGACCGAGACCGGACCCCGGTGACGACCGTGACCGGCGTCCTCCTGGGCCTCGGCGGACCGCGGCTGCATCGTGCTGGTGTCGCTCATCGGAAGGTTTCACCCCGTAACAACATGATCTTTCTAACAGCCCGGCGAGTGTAACCAGCACACCTCGGGCCGAATCCAGGCGCCACGGCCCATCGGCACTACTTCGTTACAAGACGTCCCAGCGGAGCCTCCTGCAAGGGCACCGGACGCGCCACGACCGGCTCCGGAGGCGCCGCTTCCACCGGCTGCCCGTCCGCCGCCGCGACGAAACTCCCGTCCTCCGCCGCGACGGAACTTCCGTCCTCCGTTGGGGCGTCCAGGCTCTTGCCGACCGCACCCGGCGACGCCGACGTACTCGACACCGGATCCTCCGACGGCCCGATCGGCGGCACCGGATTCTCCGACGGCCCGATCGGCAGCACCGGATTCTCCGAGGGCACGGTCACCCCGGCCACCCCGCACGGCACCTCGGCCGTGGCGTACGGCAGTTGAAGCACCCCGTCCGGCGTCCACAGCCCCGTCCCCGTCAACCACCCCTCGGGCGCCGGGAGATGGTGCACCTGCCGCCGGTCCGGCCGCCACAGCGCCACCCAGCTGCCCATCGGCCCGTCGACCCGGAGCGCCACCGCACAGCTCTCCGGGACCAGCACCCGCCCCGGCTGGATCGCGAACGGCGTCACCGCGCAGTTCGGCACCCGCAGACACTCCGGGAACCGCACCGGCAGCGTGCTGCCCAACACCCCCCACCCCAGCCGGTCCTCGCCCGGCGACGGGGCGTCCGAGCGGATCAGCAGCAGCCCGCTGTCCGGGTCGGCCAGCAGCAGCCGGTCGTCGCTGCCGTCGGCGATCTGCAGGAACGGCGACACCTCGCCGCCCCGCTCCAGATCCACCACGATCGTCTTGGTCCGCCCCCCGACCTCCCGGTCCAGGGCCAGCATCCGCCCCGCGTGGTCCAGCCACGCCCCGCCCGAGCAGCGCCCCGGGACCTCCGTCACCCGCTCGGGACCGAAGGGGCCGCCCGCCACCAGCCACAGCGTGCTGGACCGCCGGCCCACCGCGAGGGCGTACGCCTTCGCACCCCCCGGTACCGGCGGCAGCAGCCCCAGCCGGGTGTCCTCGTCCGGGCACTCGACCGCACCGATCAGCACCTCGCCGGTGCCGGGGCCGGTCGGATACAGCAGCGAGAAGACGTGCCGCCCCTCCGTCACCCGCCGGATGAGCACCCGCCCGTCGCCCATCGGCTGTACCTCGGTGCCGGGCTCCTCGGGCTGGTTGCCGGGCAGCCCCACGGCGTACGGCTCCGGGCCGTCCAGCGTCCAGCGCTCCGGGAACCAGCAGTCGCCGTCCAGCGCGAGGCGTGCGGCGTAGGCGCCGTCCGCGGTGATGATGCATGCCGCCCGGCGAGCGTCGTCCCCGGGGGCGGCCTCGGGCTCGATCGCACAGGCCGTCATCGTCTGGTCACCTCCAGTTACGAAGCTAGTTTTCGCATGCACGGACCGGAACCACCAGGCTCACGCTTCACGCGTAAGGGTGGTAGCGGAACGATTCGCGTGAGGAGCGGGGGGTGTTTGTGCTGAAGGGGGCCGCGGTGGACGCCGGGGGCACCGGGACCGTGTTCCCGACCACGGGCTTCGGTTCAGCGGCACAGATCAGGCAGGTAGCCTTTTGTCCGTGCCCCGTCTGTCTGAAGTCATCGCCGCGCTGGACAACCTGTGGCCCGCCGAGCGGGCCGAGTCCTGGGACGCGGTCGGCACGGTCGTCGGCGACCCCGACCAGGAGGTCACGCGGGTCCTGTTCGCCGTGGACCCCGTCCAGGAGATCGTCGACGAGGCGGTGAAGCTCGACGCCGACCTGCTGGTCACCCACCACCCGCTCTACCTACGCGGTACGACCACGGTGGCGGCCACACACTTCAAGGGCCGGGTCGTGCACACCCTCATCAAGAACGACATCGCGCTGCACGTGGCCCACACCAACGCGGACACGGCCGACCCGGGTGTCTCGGACGCCCTCGCCGGCGCACTGGACCTCCGGGTCGTACGCCCCCTCGTCCCGGACCCCACCGACCCCGAGGGCCGCCGCGGCCTGGGCCGAATCTGCGAACTGGACCACCCCCTCACCCTCGCCGACTTCGCCGCACGGGCCGCCGAACGCCTGCCCGCCACCGCGCAGGGCATCCGCGTCGCCGGCGACAGCCAGGCGACCATCCGCACGGTCGTCGTCAGCGGCGGCTCCGGCGACAGCCTCTTCGACCAGGTCCGCGCGGCCGGCGTCGACGCCTTCCTCACCTCCGACCTGCGCCACCACCCGGCCTCCGAGGCCGTCCTCCACAGCCCCCTCGCGCTGCTCGACGCGGCGCACTGGGCCACCGAGTGGCCCTGGTGCGAGCTGGCCGCAGCCCAGCTCGACGAGATCTCCGACCGCCACGGCTGGGACCTGCGCGTCCACGTCTCCAAGACGGTCACCGACCCCTGGACCAGCCACTCCCCTTCACCTGGAGCCCCCAACTGAACGCCGCGCCCGCCGACCAGATCCGACTCCTCGACGTCCAGACACTCGACGTCCGCCTGCAGCAGCTCGCGCACCGGCGCAGGTCCCTGCCCGAGCACGCCGAGATCGAGTCGCTGACCAAGGACCTCACCCAGCTGCGCGACCTGCTCGTGGCCGCGCAGACCGAGGAGAGCGACACCGCCCGCGAGCAGACCAAGGCCGAGCAGGACGTGGACCAGGTGCGCCAGCGCGCCGCCCGCGACCAGCAGCGCCTGGACTCCGGCGCGGTGACCTCACCCAAGGACCTCGAGAACCTCCAGCGCGAGATCGCCTCCCTCGCCAAGCGGCAGGGCGACCTCGAGGACATCGTCCTGGAGGTCATGGAGCGCATCGAGTCCGTGCAGGAGCGGGTGCGCGAGCTGACCGAGCGGGTCTCCTCCGTCCAGTCGAAGATCGACGACGCGACGGCCCGCCGGGACGCGGCCTTCGAGGAGATCGACGGCGAGGTGGCCACGGTGACCAAGGAGCGCGAGGTCATCGCCGCGACCATCCCCGCCGACCTGCTCAAGCTCTACGACAAGCTGCGCGAGCAGCAGGGCGGCATCGGAGCGGCCAAGCTCTACCAGCGCACCTGCCAGGGCTGCCGCCAGGAGCTGGCCATCACCGACATCAACGAGATCCGCGCGGCCGCCCCCGACACGGTGGTGCGCTGCGAGAACTGCCGCCGCATCCTGGTGCGCACGGCCGAGTCCGGTCTGTAAGGGGCGGGTGTGGTGCGGGAGTTCATCGTCGAGGCCGACGGCGGGTCGAGGGGCAACCCCGGGCCCGCGGGCTACGGTTCCGTCGTCCTCGACGCGACGACGGGGGAGCCCCTGGTCGAGGCGGCCGAGTACATCGGCATCGCCACGAACAATGTCGCCGAGTACCGGGGGCTGCTGGCGGGCCTGCGGGCGGCGTACGAACTCGATCCGGCTGCCACGGTCCACGTCCGCATGGACTCCAAGCTGGTCATCGAGCAGATGTCGGGCCGCTGGAAGATCAAACACCCCGACATGAAGCCCCTGGCCGCCGAGGCGTCCCGCATCTTCCCGCCGCACCAGGTGACGTACGAGTGGATCCCCCGCGAGCAGAACAAACACGCGGACCGCTTGGCGAACGAGGCGATGGATGCGGGGAGGCGGGGGGAGCAGTGGTCGGCGGCGACGTCGACGGCGGAACTGGACAGTGCGGCGTCCCGGTCGGCTGCGGCGGCTTCAGGTGGCGCGGAGCCCCTGGGCGGCGGAGCCGCGAAGGCGGACGCAGATGTCCGGGCGGCCTCTGTCGTCGCCAGCCCCGGCTGGGCCCCCGCCGACATGGGGGCGCCCGCGACCTTCGTACTCCTGCGCCACGGGGAGACGCCCCTAACCCCGCAGAAGCGGTTCTCGGGTTCCGGCGGCACCAACCCCTCCCTCTCCGACGTCGGCCGGGAGCAGGCCGAGCGGGCGGGTGCCTCGCTGGCCCGGCGCGGGACCATCCAAGCGATCGTCGCGTCCCCCCTCGCCCGCACCCGCGAGACCGCCGGTATCGTCGCCCGCCACCTCGGCCTGGAGGTGAGCGTCGAGGACGAGATCAGGGAGACGGACTTCGGCGCCTGGGAGGGCCTGACCTTCGCCGAGGTCCGCGAACGCTACCCCGACGACCTGACCCGCTGGCTGTCCGACCCCACGGTAGAACCCCCCGGCGGCGGCGAGAGCTTCGCGGCGACGGCGACCCGTATCGCGGCGGCGAGGGACAAACTCGTCGCGGCCTACGCGGGCCGCACGGTCCTGCTCGTCTCCCACGTCACGCCGATCAAGACCTTCGTCCAACTCGCCCTGGGCGCCCCGCCGGAGGCCCTGTTCCGCATGGAACTCTCGGCCGCCTCACTGTCCGCGGTGGCGTACTACGCCGACGGCAACGCGAGCGTACGGCTCTTCAACGACACGTCTCACCTGCGCTGACGGAGGCCGGCCGCCTCCCGGGCAAGGGCCTCGACCCGCCCCCAGTCCCGGGCGGCCACCGCGTCCGCGGGAAGCATCCAAGTACCGCCCACACAACCGACGTTGGGCAACGCCAGGTAGTCAGACGCATTCCCGGCCCCGATCCCACCCGTCGGACAGAACCGCGCCTGCGGCAACGGCCCGGCAAGGGACTTCAGATACGCCGTACCCCCCGCCGCCTCGGCCGGGAAGAACTTCATCTCCCGCACCCCCCGCTCCAGCAGCCCCACCACCTCCGAAGCCGTGGACACCCCCGGCAGGAACGGCACCCCCGACCCCCGCATCGCCTCCAACAGCACGTCCGTCCACCCCGGGCTGACCAGGAAACGAGCCCCGGCGCTCACCGCCTCCTTCACCTGCTCCGGCGTGATCACGGTCCCGGCCCCGACGACCGCCTCCGGCACATCGGCGGCAATGGCCCGAATTGCATCCAGTGCGACCGGCGTCCGCAGAGTCACCTCGATCGCCGGCAGCCCCCCGGCGACCAGGGCCCGGGCGAGCGGTACGGCGTCGGCGGCGTCCTCGATGACGACGACCGGGACGACGGGGGCGAGGTCCAGCACGGAGCCGGGCAGCGGGGAGGACAGCGGCGAGGTCATGACGTCATCGTGCCGCCGTAACGCAGCATGCGCAAAGCTCATTGCGCATGCTGCAACACCTCGGATCGCTCGCTCAGTGCACCTCGTCCACCAGCACATCCAGCGTCCATGCCCGCCCAGCCCCCTTCGGCACCTCAACCTCCACCACGTACCCCAGGTCCCGCAGCACCTCCACCAGCTCCGCCGGCCCCTTCGGCGCGACCCCGGACGCCAGCAGACTCCGTACGATCCGCCCCTTGGTCGCCTTGTTGAAGTGACTGACCACCTTCCGCGTGGGCGCGTGCAGCACCCGCACGCTGGCCGTCCTCCCAGCCACCTCCCCCTTGGGCTTCCAGGCAGCCGCATAAGCGGAGGACCGCAGATCAAGCACGAGCCCACCCCCCGCGACCTCGGGCAGCACGTCCGCCATGGGCGCCCGCCAGTGCGCCCCCAGCGCCCCGAGCCCGGGCAGCTTGACGCCCATCGAGCAACGGTAGGAAGGAATACGGTCGTTGACCCGCACCGCACCCCACAGCCCCGAGAAGACGAGCAGCGACCGCCCCGCCCGCCTCTTCGCACCCGCGTCCAACGAGCCCAGATCCAGGGCGTCGTACAACACCCCGGTGTAGATCTCCCCGGCGGGCCGCGCCCCGGCCGTCATGAGCCCGGCATTCTTGGCGACCTCGCCCCGCAGCCCCTCACTCAGCCCGAGCACCTCAGACGCCTTGTCCTCGTCCCCGGCACACAGCTCCACCAGTTCACCGAGTACGGCCTCACGGGCGGCGGTCAGCCCCGGCAGCGACAGCGACTCCAGCTTCAGCGGGGCACCACGGCCGGACGAGGCGGCCTTGCCTTCGGACGGGGGCAGCAGGACGAGCACGGACGATCTCCTTCTCTTGAGCTCCGCACAGCGTACGACCCCCGATCTGCATACCCTCGCTGTATGCCCCGCCGCCACATCCGCGTGACCGGCGCCCCCGAAGCCCCCCTCCGGGCCGCCCTCACCGTCCTGCGCACCGAACTGGGCGTAGCCGACGGCTACCCACCCGAGGCCCTGGCCGAGGCCGAGCAGGCCGCGAAGGCCCCGCCCCTCCCGCCGTACGACGCCACGGACATCCCCCTCTTCACGATCGACCCACCCACCTCTACCGACCTCGACCAGGCCATGCACCTGTCCCGCCGGAACACCGGCGGCTACCGCGTCCGGTACGCCATAGCAGACGTCGCCGCCTTTGTTCTCCCCGGTGGAGCACTGGACGCGGAGACTCACCGCCGCGTGACGACCCTCTACTTCCCCGATGAGAAGGTCCCGCTGCACCCGCCCGTCCTCAGCGAGGGCGCCGCGAGCCTCCTCCCCGGCCAGGACCGCCCCGCCGCCCTCTGGACGATCGACCTCGACGCGGAGGGCCGTACCGTAGCCGCCGACGTCCGCCGTGCCATGGTCCGCAGCCGCGCCAAACTCGACTACGAGGGCGTGCAGCGCCAGATCGACGAGGGGACGGCCGAGGAACCACTGGCCCTCCTGAAAGTGATCGGCGAGCTGCGGGAGCGCCTGGAGGTGGAGCGAGGCGGCATCTCCCTGAACGTGCCCGAGCAGGAGATCGTGGAGCGGGACGGCGCGTACGAGCTGACGTACCGCGCCCCGCTCCCGGCCGACGGCTGGAACGCGCAGATCTCCCTGCTGACCGGAATGGCGGCCGCCGACCTGATGCTGGCGCACGGCACGGGCATCCTGCGCACCCTCCCGGCCGCCCCGGACGGCGCCGTCGGCCGCCTCCGCCGTACCGCACGCGCCCTGCACATCGACTGGCCGCACCACGTCTCCTACGCCCACCTGATCCGCTCCCTGGACCCCCACAACTCCCACCACGCGGCCTTCCTCCAGGAGTGCACGACCCTCCTCCGCGGAGCCGGCTACACCGTTTTCCGCGACGGCCACCTCCCCGCCATCACCACCCACGCCGCAGTGGCCGCCCCCTACGCCCATTGCACGGCCCCCCTCAGACGCCTGGCCGACCGCTACACGTCGGAGATCTGCCTGGCCGCGGCGGCAGGCGTTCCCGCGCCGGACTGGGTCCTCGCGGCCCTCGACGTGCTGCCGCACGAGATGGCCGACGGCAACCGGCGCGCGGGCGCCGTCGAGCGGGAGTGCGTGGACATCGTGGAGGCCGCGCTGCTGAAGGACCGGGTGGGGGAGGAGTTCGACGGCTGTGTGGTGGAGATCGAGGAACGTCAACCGACCGTAGGAGTGGTGCAGTTGACGTCCCCGGCGGTCATAGGCCGCATCGACGGTGACCACCTCCCTCTCGGCGAACGCCTCCGAGTCCGCCTCACCCAGGCCGGCCCGGGAACGGCGAAGGTACGTTTCGCACCTGCCTGATCCGGTGTACGAGGGCCTCGGCGTCGTCGGCGTGGAAGCGGACGAGGTGAACGTCCCGTCGACGGCCGAGGAAGGTGAAGTGGGGGACGGGCTCGGCGAGTTCGAGGGTGAGGGTGGTCTGCGAGCTTACGGGTACGTCGAGTTCGCCCTCCGTCGGCTGATGGGTGGTGCGCAACTCCCGCCGGACGCCGGCGATCCGCTCCAGCGGCACGAGCAGGTCGACGTGTCCGCCGTGCCGGATGCGCAGGGAGTCCGGCCCGAGGACGTGGGGCCGTACGACGGACGCGGCGTGCAGCCCGACGACGAAGAGGACGGTGTAGAGGTCGAGTACGAGCACGATGCGATGCGCGAGGGGATGGTCGCGCAGCAGCACGGACATGGTCAGCGTCTCGACCACGCACACTGACGCGAACTCGAACATCACGCCGCCCTGCCCCCGCGCGTACCCGAAGCCGGTCCCGCCGACTGTCCCGTCCGTCCGCCGGGCGACCCACAGGACGATGCCAACAAGCATCCGCACCTCATGCCGGACAAGGACATACACGGTCCTCACGGCCCTTCCCCCTCCTCACCCAGGATGCGGAGGGTACGGCGGATGGCCTCCGCCTGAGCCGGGGCGAAGTCGGCGTAGAAGGCACGCATGACTGTCGTCGCTGCTGGTCGGGTCGGAGGGTGGGAGCAGTTCGCGGGGGATGCACTCTGCGAGGGCGTGGGCGGCCTCCTCGTCCGGGTCGGCGTCGGCGAGCGCGTCGAGCAGGCCGTACGCCGTGACCGCCCGTGCCATCGCCCCGGGCGAGGTGAGGGCCTCGCGCAGCAGGCCCATCAGCCGCTCCCGGTCCTCCAGGGACGCCATGGTGTCGATCAGCGCGAGCATCTCGCGGTCCTTGGCGGCGGCCATGGGGGGGAGTGGGCGGCGACCGGCCCCAGGTCCTTGAACAGCGACGCAAGCGGTGGCGAGACGGGCCCCTCGGCGGGTAGCCCGTCCTCGGCGTCCAGCAGCGCCCGCAGCCGTACCCTCCGCTCCCGGATCGCCGCCTCCTGCCGTGCCAGATCCTCGTCCAGCTTGGCGAGCACTTCGGCAAGGTCCTTGCCGGCGTCGTCGGCGAGCACGTCCCGTACTTCCGCCAACCCGAGCCCCAGCTCGGTCAGCCGCCGAATACGCGCCAGCACGACCGCGTGCCGAAGCGTGTAGTCCCGATACCCGTTGGTCAGCCGCTCGGGCTCCGGCAGCAGCCCCTGATGGTGGTAGTGCCGCACAGCCCGCGCGGTGACACCGACGGTGGCGGCGAGTTCTCCGATCCGCACGGCACCAGTAGAGAGCTTGACGTCGCGGCAGGGTCAAGGGAGCGGCTCCGCTGCCTGACGGCGTTGATGATCGTGTGCCACGATCGAGGGAACGGGTCCCGATCTCATGGACAGGTGATCTTCCGATGTCCCAGTCTGGCGAACAACCGAAGGAGGGGCGTGACATGACCGCTGTGGCGCACGAGCCCACCACGCTGGCCGAGGGGCTTCTGGACATTTTCCTGTCCCTCGACACCCCGGAGGGGTTCCGGGCCGAGCTGATTGAGGGGGAAATCGTCGTGACACCGCTGCCGGACGGGGACCACGAGGACTACATCGAGCTCATCGTCAATCAGGTGTATCGGCGGTCCCGGACCGACATGCAGTTCTCCGGTAACAAGGGGCTGAAGCTGCGAAGCGGCGGCGGTTGCCCCAGGGACCACGTGATCCCGGACGGCACTTTCGCTCCCAGGGAGCTGCGGCTCTATCGCGGTGCCGACTCCTGGATGCCCTGCGAGGGGGTCGCCATGGTGCTGGAGGTGACTTCCACCAAGCCCAGGGCCGACCGGGAGGCCAAGCGCCGTTGCTACGCCCGCGGCGCCATCCCGCTCTACCTGCTCATCGACCGCGAGGCCTCATCCGTCACGCTGTTCAGCGACCCCGAGGACGACGACTACCGAGAGCACTGCACGCGCCCCCTCGGCAAGCCCCTTACCCTCCCCGAACCGTTCGCCTTCGACCTGGAGACAGCGGACTTTCTCTGACCCTCCCGGCGTTGCACCCTAGGCACGACGCGAATGGGGGCGACGCATGGAAGAGGCGCTGTGGACGAGGACGCGGCTGGGCCGCTGCGGTCCCTCCCTCGACCTCCTGACCGCCCGCTTCGACAAACACGTCTACTCGCCGCACGCCCACGACGAGTTCACGGTCGGGGTCTGCGTCGGCGGCTCCGAGGTCATCGACTACCGAGGCGGCCACATCCGCACGGGTCCGGGCTCGATCGTCGTCCTGGCCCCCGACGAGGTCCACACCGGCGGCCCGGGAAACGCAACCGACGGCTACGCCTACCGCGCCCTCTACGCCGACACCACCCTCCTCACCGACGGCACCCTCGGCGGCCTCCCCCACTTCCGCGACCCTCTGATAGACGACCCGGAACTGGCCGCAGCCATCCTCTCCACCCACACCGAACTGAGCGCCTGCCCCGACCCCCTGGAGACGGAGTCCCGCCTGCCCTGGCTCCTGACGGCCCTGGCCCGCCGCCACTCGACGGCCCGCCCCACGACCGACGAGGTCCCGGGAGCAGAGCGCATAGCCCTGCTCGTCCGAGACCGCCTGGCGGACGAACTCCTCGAGCCCCCCTCCCTCGCATCCCTGGCCACCGAGCTGAACCTGTCTCGCTACCAACTCCTCCGCGCCTTCCGTACGACGATGGGGATACCGCCGTACGCCTGGCTGGCCCAGCACCGCGTGAGCCGGGCCCGCCGCCTCCTGGACGCGGGCCTGCGCCCTGCGGAGGTCGCGCCCCTGGTCGGCTTCGCGGACCAGGCCCACCTGACGCGCTGGTTCCGGAGGGTGCTGGGGGTGACGCCGGCGGCGTACCGCAACAGCGTTCAAGACGGCAGGTAGCGGCTCGGCGGATCCTGTCCGCATGACTGCACGCGGCTGGTTCCTGTTCTCCCTGATGGGAGTGGTCTGGGGTATCCCGTACCTGATGATCAAGGTAGCGGTGGACGCCCCCCTGTCCCCCTCGATGGTGGTCTTCACGCGCTGCGCCCTGGGCGCGCTGCTGTTGCTGCCGTTCGCGGTCCGAGGCGGCGGTCTGCTCCGCGTCCTCCGCTCCCACTGGCTGCCGATGCTGGCCTTCGCGTGCATAGAGATCATCGGCCCGTGGTTCACCCTCACCGACGCCGAGCGCCACCTGTCCAGCTCGACGGCGGGCCTGCTGATCGCGGGCGTACCGATAGTCGGGGTCGTGCTGGCCCGCTTCTTCGGCAACGCGGAGCGGCTGGGCGTACGTCGGATGGTGGGCCTGGGCCTGGGCCTCGCCGGAGTGGCCGTCCTGACCATCCCCCACCTGACCGGCGGAGATGCCCGCTCCCTGGTCGAAGTACTCCTCACGGTCCTCGGCTATGCGACGGCACCCCTGATCGCGTCCCGCTGGCTGAAGGACGTCCCCACCCTGCAGCTCACAGCCCCGTGCCTTGCCCTGGCGGCCCTGGTCTACGCCCCCTCGGCGGCCCTCTCCTGGCCCTCCTCCCTCCCCTCCGCCTCGGTCCTGTCGGCCCTGCTGGGCCTGGGCGTGATCTGCACGGCCCTGGCCTTCGTCGCGTTCCTCGAATTGATCAGAGAGGTCGGCCCGACCAGGGCGACGGTCTTCACGTACGTCAACCCGGCGGTCGCGGTGGCGGCCGGAGCCCTCTTCCTGGGCGAGGACCTGACGTGGGGCATCGGAGCGGCGTTCACGCTGATCCTGGCGGGTTCGGTCCTGGCGACGACGGCGGGCCCTGTGGCCGCTGTTCCCCACGACCCCGCCGGTCCGTCCGGTCCATCCGGTCCGTCCGCGGGCACCCGCACACGCCGGGTAGCATGGTCATCACGGCAGACGAGCCGGGCGGACGGCCGCGTGGAATCCCCTTGAGGGGCTCCCCGAGGAACGTCCGGGCTCCACAGGGCAGGGTGGTGGCTAACGGCCACCTGGGGCGACCCACGGGACAGTGCCACAGAAAACAAACCGCCCGGCACTTCGGTGCCGGGTAAGGGTGAAACGGCGGTGTAAGAGACCACCAGTGCCCAGGGTGACCTGGGCAGCTAGGTAAACCCCACCCGGAGCAAGGTCAAAAGGAGCGCCGTGAAAAGCGCTCTGCGGGGACGTTCGAGGGCTGCCCGCCCAAGTCCCCGGGTAGACCGCACGAGGCCGGTGGCAACACCGGCCCTAGATGGATGGCCGTCACCCCGACTCCCGCGAGGGACCGGGGAACAGAACCCGGCGTACAGCCCGACTCGTCTGCCGCCACCTGCGGCTTTGCCTGAGAAAGGGCCTCTGGCCTATGGCCGGAAGCCCTTTTCGAGACGGTCACTCCCGCATGCCCGCCAGTTCCACCGCCCGGCGGCGCAGGGCGATCGAGGCGGGGGCGACGGACGAGATCACGGCGAGCACCGCGCAGGCACCCACGGCCGTACCGATGGCCGTCCAGGGAAGCTGGATCGTGGTCCACACCGACAGCAGGCCCAGGGCGCTCCACATGCCCGCCAGATTGAGCGCCGCGACCAGGAGCCCCAGCACTCCGCCGACGGCTACGACCATCAGCGCCTCGGCGCCCACGAGCCGCAGCACCTGCCGGCGGGTGGCTCCGGCCAGGCGGAGTACGGCCAGGTCGCGGACCCGGTCGGAGGTCGCCATGACCATGGTGTTGGCCAGGGAGATGCCCGTGTAGAGGAGGGCGATGCCGAGGACCAGCAGGAAGCCCATCCGGGTCGTCCGGTTTGTCGCGGGGTAACTCGCCTGAACCCACTGGGACTTGGTGAACACCTGCCCGCCCGAGGCGCGTACCGCGCTGCGCAGCCCGGCGGCCAGGGCGTTCGCGTCGGCGCCGTCCGCGAGGGCGACGTCGATCCGGTCGACGCTCGCACCCGGGGTGTTGCGCGGGGTGACGTAGACGCCGTTGTTGCCGGTGCCGGCGGTCATCACCGCGGCGATCCGCAGTGTCTTCCGCGTGCCGTCGCCGAGCCACACCCGCACGTGCTGCCCCACGGTGTGCTGCTGCCACTCCTCGTTGACGATGATCGAGTCGTCGTCGAGGGCGCTCACCTTCCCGGCCACGACCGGCAGGTGCCTGGTGGCGGCCAGCGGGCCGGGATCGGCGGCGCGGGCCTCGTCCTTGCTGAGCGCCACGCCGTCCTCCAGGACGTAGACGGCGCTCGACGAGGTCGCGGACACCTCGGCGCCGGGCACCGCGCGCACCTTCCGCAGCGTCGCCGCGTCGAAGCCGGCGCCGCTCGCCGGAGTGATGACGTAGGCGGCGGCCGTCTGCTCGCGGGTCTCCGTGGCCTTCGCCTCGTTCAGCGTGGCCGTGGCCCCGAGCAGCGAGCCCGCGAGGGCGACCGTGACCAGGACGGGCGCGGCGATCGCGGCGGTACGGCGGACACCGGCAGCCGCGTTCTCCCGCACCAGCATGCCGCCGGCGCCCGGCAGTTGAGCCGGAAGCCAGGCGATCAGCCGGGTCAGCGGGCGCACCACGACGGGCGCGAGCAGGGCCACCGCGGTGATCAGCAGCATCGGACGGCTCACATAGGTCTTGCGGTGCAACAGGTCACCCGGGTCGCTGAGCAGAGCCATCCCCAAGGTCACGGCCGCCGTCAGCAGCAGCCCGGCGCCGAACAGCCAGCGGCCCCAGGTCATCGTCCTGGTGTCCACGGACGCCTCGCGCAGCGCCTGGGTGGGGCCGGTGCGGCCCGCCCGCCAGGACGCGGCCACCACACCGCACAGCGCGACGAGCAGGCCGATCCCGAAGGCCATGCAGTACGGCCAGGTGGCGGCCCCGATGGTGAACCAGCCGGGGGCGAGTCCGCCGTCGACGACCCAGGCGGCGAGCCGGGCTGCGCCCCAGGCACCGAGTACGCAACCGGCGGCGGAGGCGAGCACGCCGACCGAGAGAGCCTCGACGAAGACCATCCGGCGGATCTGCCCCGGAGTCGCCCCGGCCGTGCGCAGCAGTCCGAACTCGCGGCGCCGCTGGGCGACGGAGAAGGCGAAAGTGGACGCCACCACGAACACCGACACGAAGGTGGTGACGCCGCCCGCGGTGCCGAATATGGCGTTCATCGCGGTCAGGGCCTCTCTGTCCCGGTCGGGATCGGCGTCGGCTTGGCGGCGCGCGTCACCGGTGAGGACCTGGACACCAGCGCTGCCGCCCACCGCCGTGCGCACGGCCGACGCCTCCGCGTTCACGGCCAACTGGGTGCTGGTCGGCCAGAGTTGGGCCGCGCGTGCGTCGGTGTAGAACACGGCGTTCTCGAAGCCGTGCCCGGTGACGTTTCCGACCACGCGCACGGTTCCTCGATCGGTCCATACGCGCTCGCCCGGCTTCGCCCAGCTGCCGCTGACGACGACCTCTTCGGCGGCGCGGGGCGCGCGTCCGGCGTCGAGCCGGTACGGGGCGAAGGCGGCCGTGGACCAGGGGTGGCCCATCAGATCCCCGGGCCCGCCCTGGGCCCGTATAGCGAACGACCGGTCCTCGACGACGGTGCCGAGCTTCCGCAGATTCGCGACGACGGCGGCGGGCACGGCGCGCGGCTGGGCGAGCTTCTGCACCCGGTCCCCGATCGAGGTGGACACGCGCAGGGTGTCCGCCCCCTTCACCACGACCGGCGCAGCGGCGAACCGTTCCGGCTTTCGGTCGGGCGCATGCACCGACGAGGCGAGGGCCAGACCCATGACGGCGATCAGCGCGACACCGAGCGAGAGCGCGACGAAGCTGCCGACGAATGTGATCCAGCGGCTGCGCAGGGTGCGCAGGGCGACACTCAGCACGGCGCGGCCTCCAGTTTCGTCATGCGGGTGGCGATGTCGTCGGCGCTCGCCCCGACCATCTCGCCGTTGACCCGCCCGTCGACGAGGAAGACGATGCGGTCGGCGTACGAGGCGGCGACCGGGTCGTGGGTGACCATGACGACCGTCTGGCCCTCCGCGTCGACCATGCCTCGCAGCAGCTTCAGCACCTCACGGCCGGTCTGCGAGTCGAGGGCGCCGGTCGGCTCGTCGCCGAAGAGCACCTGGGGGCTGGTGATCAGGGCGCGGGCGAGGGCCACGCGCTGCTGCTGGCCGCCGGACATCTCTGTCGGGCGATGCCGTGCCCGGTCACCGAGGCCGACCTGCTCCAGCACTTCGCGCACCCTGGCCCTGGCCGGGCGGCGGCCGGCGAGCCGCAGGGGCAGCGCCACGTTCTGCGCGGCGGTCAGGGACGGCAGCAGGTTGAACGACTGGAAGACGAACCCGATGTGTTCGCGCCGCAGCAGGGTCAGCTTGGTCTCGTTCAGTTTCGTCAGGTCCGTCCCGCCCACGACGACCGATCCCGATGTGGGGCGGTCCAGCCCGGCGGCGCACTGCAGCAGGGTCGACTTGCCTGACCCGGAGGGGCCCATGACGGCCGTGAACGTGCCCTCCGGGAAGGAGAGCGAGACCTGGTCGAGTGCCGTCACCGCGTTGTCATCCGACCCGTACCGCCTGCTGACGGAGCGCAACTGGATGGCGTCCTTGTTCATCTGTCTCCTGTCCCCACTGTCTGTTCGGTCTGTCGGTTCGGTGCCGGGTCCGCCGCGCCTCCGGCGGGACGCGGTGCTGGCGCAGGTGTGTGGCAGGTGACTGCATCGGCAGCAACCTGCTTGCCTCGAGGGGCGGTTCGAAATCTCGGTGGGTCGCCGAGGACTGTCAGCCAGGCCCCGCGGGCCCCATGACGTACCCGATCAGGACGAAGGCCGGTGCCCATACGGCGCTGCTGACCACGGACCACAGGAGGTAACGCCGCAGCGGCATGCCGGTCGCCCCGCACAGGGTGGGCACGAGCGTGCGCAGGACGGCGGTGAAGCGTCCGACGAACACCGCGCAACCGCCGCGCCGTTCGATCAGGCCGAGCGCCCGCTCGGCGTGTCCGCGCCGGCCTGCCGGGCTCCACAGGGGAGCCAGGACCCGTGCCCGCCAGCGGTGCCCGACCGCGTACCCGACGACATTGCCGACGACCGCACCGACGACCGCGGCGACCAGCGCGGCCTCGACGGTGACGACGCCGCTCCAGGCGAGCGCACCGCCCAGGACCACGGCCGTCTGCCCCGGCAGGAGCACACCCACCACCGGCAGCGCCGCTTCCAGCGCCGGCAGCAGCAGCACCGCGCCGAGGACGCCGGAACTCCCGTACGCCCCCATGTGCTCCGCGAGCCATCCCATCATCAGGGGGCCGCCTCCCTCGTCCGCTCGGTGCCTCCACGAAACCGCGTGGGGGCATCGCGGCGCAGTGCGGCAGAAGCGAGACTTGGGGTAGGGCCAGGCCTACCCACGCCACTCCGGTCAGCTCGCCCTGGTCAGCCGGGAGTCGGCGAGGCACCCTTCGGCCAATGGTCACGCCGAGAGCTCGCGGAATCGTGCCTTCGGCGCGGCGGCAAGTTGCCGTGGCAGAACCCTGCACGGGACAGGTCATGAACTGCTGCCATACCACCGGGGGTAAGGCTGGCCCTACCCCCGGACCGCCCCCTGGACCGATGGCACCGGCCCGGCCGCACCTTCTACGGTGACGGCATGCAGCCTCGGAACGTGTGGCAGGCCATGACCAGGCCGGGCTTCCTGCTCTCGGTCTGGCCATGGCGGTCGATCACCTACCTGCTCACCGGTACGCTGACCGGCGCTGTCGTCCTTGTGGGGATCGCGAGCACGGCGGTGGTCGGCGGCGTCCTCGTCGTAGTACTCGTAGGGTTGCCCCTGCTCGTCCTCCTGGCCCTCGCCGGAATCCCGGTGGCGTGGGTGGAGCGGCGCCGGCTGCGCCTGATCGACCGTGACCCGATCGCCGACCAGCACCAGGTGCCGGCTGCCAAGGGATTGTGGACGTGGCTGACCACGCGACTGCGGGAACAGGCGACTTGGCGGGAACTGGGATACGCGCTGCTTTTCGCCGGGCTGTTGTGGCCTGTCGACGCCTTCGCCATCATGATCGGTCTGCTCTTCCCGCTGGCGATGATCGCGTCCCCGCTGGTGATGGCGACGGTTGGTGACGGCCAGGAGACCAAGGTGCTCAAGGTCTGGACGGTCACCACCTGGCCGGCGGCCTTCGGGATCGCCGTCCTGGGGCTCGTCCTCCTCGCCCTGGGCGGCTATGCCCTCGGGGCCGCGGCTGGTGCCAGGGCAGAACTGACGCGTCTGCTGATCGCGCCGCGGGAGAGCGACCTGGGGGCGAAGGTCGTGGAACTGACGCGCTCGCGTTTCCGGCTGGTCGATGCCTTCGAGGCGGAGAGGCGCCGCATTGAGCGCGATCTGCACGACGGGGCGCAGCAACGGCTGGTGTCGCTGACGATGACGCTCGGGCTGGCCCGTCTGGACGCCCCGCCGGGCCCGCTGGCCGACCAGCTCGCCAAGGCTCACGACGAGGCGGGCAGGGCGCTCGCGGAACTCCGGGAACTCATCCACGGAATCCACCCCAAGGTCCTTGCGGACTACGGCCTCCAGGCCGCCGTGGCCGACGCGGCGGACCGCTCCGCGGTTCCCGTGGACGTCGAGCTGGAGCTGTTCGCGCGGCTGCCCCAGGCGGTCGAGGCCGCCGCGTACTTCGTCGTCTGCGAGGCCCTCGCCAACATCGCCAAGCACAGCGGGGCGAACCGCGCGAAGGTGACCGGGGAGCACCGCGACGGACGCCTCTTCATGCGGGTGTCCGACGATGGCCGGGGTGGCGCGGTCGCGGGTACCGGCAGTGGACTGACCGGACTCGCGGACCGGGTGTCGGTGCTGGATGGCAGACTTTCCCTGTCCAGTCCACCGGGCGGACCGACCCTGCTGTGTGTGGAGTTTCCTTGCGAACCGACCGACCGCTCCGCGTAGTTCTGGCCGAGGACAGCGTGCTGCTGCGGGAAGGGCTCATCGGTCTGCTCACCCGCTGCGGTCACGAGGTGGTCGCGGCGGTCGGCGACGCCGTGGCACTGGTCGCCGCCGTCGAGGAACACGCCCCCGACATCGTCGTGACCGACGTCCGCATGCCCCCGGCTTTCCAGGACGAGGGGCTGCATGCGGCAGTGCAACTGCGCGAGAAGCAGCCAAGACTGCCCGTCCTGGTTCTCAGCCAGTACGTGCAGCGGACGTACGCTGCCGACCTGCTGGATTCCGGCGACGGAACCGGCGTCGGCTACCTGCTGAAGGACCGGGTCGGCCAGGTCGAGGAGTTCATCGATGCCTTGGGCGAAGTCGCCGACGGAGGCACGGTCGTCGACTCCGAAGTCGTACGCCAACTGCTGCGCCGCCGCCGCGACCCGCTGGAGCGGCTCACACCGCGCGAGCGGGAGGTCCTGGCCTTGATCGCAGAAGGCAAGTCCAACGGCGCGATCGCCCGCGAACTGGTCGTGTCCGAAGCGGCCGTCGGCAAGCACATCGGCAGCATCCTCACCAAGCTGGACCTGCCACCCGCGGACGAAACGCATCGCAGAGTGCTGGCAGTCCTCGCCTATCTGCGGGCGTGACGCCGGCTCCTGGTCCCCCCGGCCCCTTGCGGGCACCCTCCCGTCCCCACGTTGCCCCGAAAGCGGCGTCGGGCGTGGCGGAGCAGATGGGCTGGGAGGTGGCGGAGGTGCTGGGGCATCAGGTCCGGCTGGGCGTCTTCGCAGCCGTCCTGGTCGTGCGGGGCGAACAGGCGCAATAAGGTGTCGGGGCCGATGGCGAGGTGCGCGGGGGCATCCGGCCCTCGACCGGCAGGCGTACACGATCTTGCCTCTGGAGAGCAACTGAAGCCACCGAGGCCCAACTCACCGAAACTCGCCCGCGGCCACTGGAAGATCGAGGCCTTGCAGCCGCCGGGAGTGGCCCATCGGCACGGTCCACCCAAAAGATGGTGTTTGTCGGCCCGGTAGCCCTCGGCCTCGCTGACCGGTCAATCTATTCCCTTTTGTGCGTCGTTGCCGATTCGCGAGGCGAAGATGAATTCTCGGCGAGCCTGGGCCGACCTCGCACGCCACGGAGTCGACGACTTACTTGGCTACCAGGGAACTAGAAAAGTTCATTTTCGGCCATGTTCTCCATGTCTTGTTTCATGTAAGCCGAGGTGATCAGGCTGCCCGAGCACGGATTCCGCTGCATGGAGGTTTGCCAGGTGGTGCGCTTTTCGCTGTTTTGGGTTTTTTCTTTGCCAATGATTTACGAGTTTATCTATGTGGCCGGGTGATTTGATCTTATTTGTTTCCCTTCGAGTTCGGATATGTTTCGCTGCGCCCTGCGATCTGTGGGGCTTTTGTGAATGAGGAGCTTGAGTGGGGAAGAGAGTGTGGGTCGGGCGTAGAACCGACCTGCTGAAGTCAGGGCGAGGGTGGAGCCGGGGCATAGCCGGCTCGCTCGCTCTGGCTCTGGCCGTGACGGCGTTCGCGGACACGGCACCGGCGTTCGCCACCGGTTCAGCCGGGCACAAGGCCGAGTCGGATTCGTCGCAGCGCGGTAAGCACTATCCGTCGTCGGCCGCGGACCTGGCGTCGGCGCGGGTACTGGCACGGTTGTCGGGCAAGCGCGTCGAGGCGCTCGGGGAGCGCACGGAGACGTCGACGACGTGGGTGAATCCGAACGGTTCGCTGACCACGGAGCTTTCGGCGGGCCCGGTGCGATTCCGCGACGGGAACGACTGGCGTGCCGTCGACCTGGATCTGCAGGCGAGTGATGGCTCCGTGGCACCGAAGGCGCATCCGCGGGGGCTGCGGCTGGCCGGTGGCCGGTCCGGGTTCAAGGCGTCTGCGGACAGCGGGCGTTCGGGCCCGTCGACGGATCTCGTCACCCTGGGTGAGGCTGACCGGCAGATCGGTCTGCAGTGGAGGGGTGATCTGCCCAGGCCGCAACTGAAGGGCAACCGGGCCACCTACCGTGGTGCGGTGCCTGGTGGCGACGTGGTCGTGGAGGCGACGCGTACCGGGTTCGAGCAGTTCGTGAACATCAATGCCCGTCCGCAGGACGGTGGTTACTCGTACACGCTGCCGTTGAGGGCGAAGGGCCTCAAGGTCGTCCAGCAGAAGGACGGCAGCCTGCTCTTCACGGACAAGAAGGGCAAGAAGCAGGCGGTCATGCCCGCGCCGGTGATGTGGGACGCCCGCGTCGACCCGGTTTCGGGCGAGCACACTCACCGGGCGCCGGTGAAGCTCACCGTGCGGCAGTCCAAGGGCACGATCAGCCTGGTCTTCACGCCGGACGCGAAGTTCCTGGCGGACCCGGCGACCAAGTTCCCGGTGACCGTGGATCCGTCGACGTCCGCGCTGTCGAACGTCTTCGACACCTACGTCCAACAGGGTGAGACCGTCGACTGGTCCAGCGACGTGGAGTTGGACGCCGGCAACCCGGGGACGAAGAACGCCGACGGCACCGCACGGATCGCGCGGTCGTTCATCACCTGGAACACCGCGCCCATCAGCGACTCGCTGGTTTCGAGCGCCAAGCTGTCGCTGTGGAACTTCCATTCCGGCAACACGGACTGCAAGGCCTATCCCTGGGACGTGTGGGACGCCGGCAAGGCGTCAACCGCTTCGCGGTGGAGTTCGCAGCCCGCGTGGAACCAGAAGATGGCCACGTCCACGGAGACCAAGGGCAACCCCGGCTGCACCTCGGCACCGGACGGCTGGGTGAACGCGGATGTCACCGACCTCGTCCAGGCCTGGGCCTCCGCGAAGAACACCACGTCCGGGATGGGGCTTCGCGCCCCGGACGAGACGTCGGCGTCGTCGGTCATGCAGTGGAAGCGGTTCAACTCGGCCAACGCGTCGTCCAACGTGCCGAAGCTGACCGTGACCTACAACTACCGGCCCAAGACGGGTACCGACCAGCAGGCCGGTCCGCCGTTCTTCCAGGACGGGTCGGGGACGTGGTTCGTGAACACGACCACACCGACACTGAGCGACACGTTCGTGGACATGAACAACGACAAGGTCGACGGCACCTTCGAGATCGACGACGCCACGACCGGCACGCAGGTCGGCAACTACCTGGTCTCTCCGTACGTGCCCAGCGGTCAGCCGGCGTCCGTGAAGGTCCCCTCCGGGCTGCTCACCAACGGTAAGACGTACAAGTTCCGCACCAACTCCTACGACGGCACCCACTACAACCTGGGCTGGTCGGCCTGGGCCACGTTCACCGTGGACACCTCGGCGCCCTCCGCGCCCACGGCGGTGACCTCCACGGACTACCCCTCGGACTCGTGGGTCAAGGGCGTCGGCCAGGCGGGCGTGTTCAAGGTGACGCCGCCCTCCGGTGATCAGAACGGCGTCGAGTGGTCCCTGGACGGCACCACCTGGACCAAGGTCGCCACCAGCGGAACGACCCCGGTCAACATCACCGTCAAGCCGGCCAAGGCGGGCACCAATACCCTCCAGGTCCGGACGACGGACCGCGCGGACAACAAGTCCGAGTCGGTGTCCTACACCTTCCACGTCGGCCCCGGCGGCGTCACCAGCCCTGACGAGGGCACTCGCACCGCCGCCCGTCTCCCGCTCACCGCGGAGGCCGACGGCGCCAAGTACGACCACGTGACGTTCTCCTGGCGCCGCGGTGACGCGGACACCTGGACGAGCGTCCCGGCCGGCGACGTGACGGTGGGCGGCCAGCCGCTGACGGCCTGGCCCGTCGCGCTGACCTCGGGCAAGAGTCCCAAGATCACCTGGAACGCCACCAGCACCGTCACCCCCGACGGCGCCGTGCAGATCCGCGCCGACTTCACCGGCCCGAACAGCGCGACCGCGTCCTCCGACCCGGTCGACGCGGTCGTGGACCGCACCGCGGACGGCGCCGCCACCGAAGAGGTGGGTCCGGGTTCGCTGAACCTGCTGAACGGCGACTACACACTCTCCGACAACGACGCCTCGTTCTTCGGCCTCTCGGTCGACCGCACCGCGTCGTCGCGCTCCCCGCAGGCGGGCGGCGGTGACGGGCAGCAGGCGCCGATCTTCGGCAAGGAATGGCTCTACGGCGCCTCCAGCGAGCAGACCTCCACGCCGTGGTCGGGCATGTCGAAGACCTCGCCGACGTCGGTGAGCGTGTTCGCGGCCGGTGACGACAGCCACCTGGCCTTCACCCAGAACGCCGCGAAGACCGGTTGGATCCCCGAGGTGGGCTCCGAGGACTACGACCTCACCGGCAGCTTCGGCGGGACCTTCACGCTGAAGACCTCAGCCGGCGAGGCCACCACCTTCACCCCCGTCAGCGGCAGCTCGACGCTCTACAGCGCCGCCTCCTCCTACCTGGACGGCCTGTCCAACACCACCACGACCACGGTGACTGAGCCGGTGACGCTGGGCGCGTACAAGACCTCGCGCCCCAAGATGATCATCGCGCCGACGTCGGCGGTCTCCGCGTCCACCTGTGTGACGACGCCGTCCACCAAGGGGTGTCGCGTACTGGAGTTCGTCTACGCGACGACCACCACCGCGACCTCGTCGGCGCTGGGCGACGTGAAGGACCAGGTCTCGTCGATCAGGTTGTGGTCGACCGCGCCGGGCGCTTCGGCCGGCACCTCGCAGACCGTCGCGCAGTACGCGTACGACAGCAACGGACGGCTGCGCGAGCAGTGGGACCCGAGGATCAGCCCCGCGCTGAAGACCGCCTACACCTACGACGGCTCCGGCCGCGTCAGCACGCTGACCCCGCCGGGACAACTGCCGTGGACGTTCACCTACGGGCAGGCCGGATCCAACCCGGCGGCCGGTGACGGCATGCTGCTGAAGGCCTCGCGCCCCACGCTCACGCCGGGCAGCGCGAGCCAGACCAACGGCACCGCCACCACCAGCGTCGTCTACGGCGTCCCGCTGAGCGGCGCGACCGCCCCTGAGGATCTCGGCTCCTCCGCGACGGACTCATGGGGTCAGACCGACAAGCCCAGCGACGCCACCGCGGTGTTCCCCGCCGACCAGGTGCCCGCGGGCAACGACGGCAGCACCCTGACCGCGGCCGGCTACACCCGGGCGGACATCCACTACCTGGACTCCTCCGGCCGTGAGGTCGACAAGGTCACCCCGGGCCACCACATCACCGCCACCGAGTACGACCAGTTCGGCAACACAGTCCGCAGCCTGAGCGCGAGCAACCGCGAACTGGCCCTGGGCACCACCGCCGACCAGCGGACCCGGCTGACCGCGCTCGGCATCGTCAACCTGTCCTCCGCCGAACGCGCCCAGCTCCTGTCGACCAGCACCCTCTACAACGGCACCGGCACCCGAGAAGTCGAAGCAGACGGGCCGCTGCACCAGATCGTCCTCGCCTCCAAGCTGATGAACGGCACAACCGCGGTCGCACAGGCCGGCAGCACGGTCATCGCCCGTGCCCAGACCCTGAAGGAGTACGACAGCGGCCGGCCCACCGACGGCACCGCAGCAGTGCAGGACCAGGTCACCAAGCAGACCGTGGGCGCCCAGCTGAGGGCATGGCCCACGCTGACCGCCGACCCCAAGGTCACGGCCATCGGCTACGACTGGGCCAAGGGTGTGGCCACCAGCACCACCGCCGACCCGGACGGGTTGGCGCTGACCACGACCACCGCGTACGACAGCCAGGGTCGCGTCACCAAGACCCAGCTGCCCGCCTCCACCGGCACCGACGCCGGAACCACGCTGACCAGCTACTACACCGGCGACGGCACCGGCACCTGCGGCGCCAGGCCCGAATGGGCCGGCGCGGTGTGCCAGACCGGCCCCGCCGCGGCGATCACCGGCGGCGGCTCCAACCCGACGCAGCTTTCCGTCAAGACCCTTGAATACGGCACGTTCGGGCAGACCACCAAGATCACCGAAACCGCCAACAGCGTCACCCGCACCACCACGAACGATTACGACCCTGCCGGCCGGCCCACCACGGTCACCGTCTCCGGCGGGGTTGGGGCACCCGTCCCGGCCACGACCACGTCGTACGACCCCGCCACCGGCGATGAGATCAAGCAGACCTCCACGGCCGGCGGCACCATCACCAAGACGTTCGACCAGCTCGGCCGTCAGATGTCCTACACGGACGCCGACGGCGGCACCACCAGTACCCGGTACGACGCGCTCGACAGGCCCACCGCCGTCACCGACACCGTGCCGTCGACCACCACCTACACTTACGACACCGCCATCGACCCGCGGGGGCTGGCCACTTCGGTGACCGACTCCGTGGCCGGCACCTTCTCCGCCCGCTACGACGCCGACGGCACCGTGGCGAGCCAGGGCCTGCCCGGTGGCTACACCATGCAGCAGGACCTGGACCCGGCCGGACGTCCTGTCGCACGCACCTACACCCGCGACAGCGACGGCACCGTGCTGGTGTCCGACAGCGTCACCGCTACGGTGCAGGGCCAAGTGGCCACCCACACCGGCACGCCCGGCGTGACGGCCTCCCAGGCCTACGCCTACGACAAGGCCGGCCGCCTCACCCAGGTGCAGGACACGGGCGCCGACGCGATCTGCGCCACCCGCTCCTACACCTTCGACAAGAACAGCAACCGCAAAACGCTCGCGACCGCCGTCGCGACCCCGGGCACCGACTGCACCACGACCGGCGGTACGAACACCTCCTACACCTACGACAGCGCCAACCGGCTGGTGAACACCGGCTACACCTACGACGCCTTCGGCCGCACCACCGCACTGCCGGGCAGCACGCTGGCCTACTTCGCCAACGACCTCGTCCAGCAGCAGACCGCCGGCACTCAGCGTCAGACCTGGACCCTGGACTCCGGCCTGCGGTTCCGTTCCTGGACCACCGAGTCCAACGCCTCCGGCACCTGGACCCGGACCGGATCCAAGCTCAACCACTACGACTCCGACGGGGACGACCCGCGCTGGATCGTGGAGGACACCGCCGGCGGGGCCCTCAGTCGCAACGTCGACGGACCCGACGGCGATCTCGCAGCCACCACCAGCAAGACGGGCGACACGGTCCTGCTGCTGTCGGACCTGCACAGCGACGTCACCCTCGCGCTGCCGGTCGACACCACTGTGGCGCCGACCGTCCTCGACGCCGACGAGTACGGCAATCCGCGGGCGGGCCAGGAGGCGACCCGCTACGACTGGCTGGGCAGCAAGCAGCGTTCGTCCGAGACCGTCACCGGTCTCACGCTGATGGGCATCCGCCTGTACGACCCGAGCACCGGCCGGTTCCTCCAGGTCGACCCGGTCGCCGGCGGCAGTTGCAACAGCTACGACTACGTCTGCGGCGACCCGGTCAACATGGTCGACCTCGACGGACGAATGGCCGCGATCGCCCTCGTCGGTCTCGCGGTGGGCGGAGTGAGCGCCAGCACGGTACTCACGATCATCGGCGTCGCCGCCGTCGTGGCGATCATCGCCCTGATCTGGTGGTACGGAAAGAGCTGGGCGATCCACAAGGTCCGAGTTCTTTGGGCCAAGGCCAGCAAGAAGTCCGGAAAGGAAACCGCGAGCGATATTCCCTCCTGGGCCAGGGGGAAGGGAAGGAAGGCTGGTGAAAGCATCGATGAGGCAGTCGACCGAATATTCCGTGAACATTATGGCCGCAACCCGACGCAGCAGGAGCGTCGGAGCGGGCACGAATGGAAGAAGATCAAGAAGCATCTGACACGAAAGTAGCAGGTTTTGGGTAGGCGGCCGGTACGTTCCGGCCGCCTACCGGCTCCTCGCGGCGGGCGCAGCCTCAAATCCGGTGTCCGCATAGCATTCCAGCATGGCATACTTCATCTATGACTTCACGAAAAAGCCGGCTCCCTCGTGATCGCTCCTGGCCGCTTACTGCCACAGATATCAGCGAGGCGCTCGGAAGTAGAATGTCGCACGTCAGCGATCTCAGATTTCTCTCAGAAATGAGCGATACTGGTGATGTTATCGGCGTCGAATGGGTTGCTGTCCAGCCTTTCAATTACGGGCGTGGAACCCACCCTGATGCGGCCGGATTCCGCATTGATGTCATACCGATAGCGAAGGGTGATAGAGCGGATGCGCGCGCCGCTTTGCGGACGCATGCGCTGCCTCAACTCGGCGAGTGGATGGATCGCGCTCTCCTGGCCAGTGAAACCTGGCGTTCGAGTAACCACAGTCGTTACTGGATGTTCGTCGACGGGAGCGTCACGCATCGCGACGAAGCGTGACGCCCTTTCATGGCTCGTCAGTGAGAGCAGGCGCTCGAGAGACGGACGGCGCGAGCATCTGCCGGACCAGATCGGGACTCGCCGAGGCGAGGTAGTCCTCCAGCAGCTCGGGAAACGAGACATTGAGCCTTTTCAGCGGTGCCTCTCCAGGGTGAGGATGGCGGCTGCGATTGACGACAGTCGGTTCGGGCTGCACCGGGCTTTGCGGAAGATCCGCC